>JBMCUO010000066.1:0-9115 GCA_048622455.1 Candidatus Saliniplasma sp.
TCTCCGAGGAGAGTAGGTTCTTTAGTATCTTGGAGTTCAAGGTCTAGTTGGATGTTGGACATCAAAGTGGATTCCATCTGGTATCTGAATTCACCTGTAGAATGTAGTCGATTTTCTGTCACTTCATCCCGGAAGTTCATATCCATAGTATCACTTTCTGCGGATAACTGTCCTTCTGTAGTTTTATGACTATAGTATCTTTCACCGCTGACTTCATCTTCATCTACTAACATAAATTCCAACCTGGTATCCTCCTGGAAATCCGATTCTACGACCCTAATTAAAATCTTGTAGTTTTCGTTTCCTGCGTTTCCCGAATCAAGGGATAATGATATCTCCCAGCTCTCAAATGGTTCGTCATGTACTCCTTCATCTTCAGGGAATTTTACAGTTCTATCTACACCGTTAAGGTCATCATCGTCTGTGTCCTCTGGAAGTGAATAATAAATGATAGCTGTCGAAATTATCAAAGCTGCTATCAAAACTACTACGATTATTTTTTTCTTTTGTCCGAACATTTCGTTCATCTTTTCCACCGACCTATAATAATCTTTCACTTTTCAATTCGGATAGTTTATCGATATCGAGCTCGAAACCAGTGGTTGGGTATACCAATTCAAAGTTTTCAAGTACTTTGGGATGGATTTCTCCAAAATATCCTATTTCCATACCTTTAACATTTATAGAGGCACACCTACCCTCTATAAAGCTATCGTGCTCTTTTGACTCTATATCCATGTCGAGTCCTAGGTTTACAGCGACACCTTCGATGAGCGACTTGATCTCAGTGAAACCGGTTTCAGAGTGAATCATAACGCCGCTAGCTCTAGTATATTGTTCAGAACTCTCAACAACGTCCCCTACCTCGAACAGCTTCTGAGGTAAGGATTTATTACGATTAGATCTTAGATTATAAAGCAGTGTAGGAAGAAGCCGGATCCTCAATCCAGTATGTTCTTCTGTGACAGGATTTTCGATCATCGCCATATCGCTGTTTTCTTTTAGGCCCATATAATCATATTCACGTTTAGGATTACTGAGTGTGAAATTTACGACTTCCTGGAATCCGTAACCGAGCAAAGTCTCGACGACCGCGTTGATTATCTTGTTATTTTTTAATGGTTGACCCACAACGAAGTCTTTTGGACTCTCCCCCTCAAATTTATCTAGACCATGTCCTATTGCGATGTCTTCGATTATATCCCATGGATGATGTATATCATGTCTGTAAGGAGGTATTTTCACTTCAAATTTATCTTCGTTGATTGTAGTGTCATATCTCATGCGTGCGAGTATATCTATAATATTGTTATCATCTAAATTGACTCCAAGAACATCCTTAACCTCCTGACTTGATATGTGTACTGAATCGATATCTAAGGAGGGATAGATTTTTTCTTGTTTCCCATATATCACCTTTGAGGAGTGTAGTTCCCCACCTCTATCAGCGAAAAGAGTACATAATATATTAAGAGTTTGAATTAATACTTCTTCATCAGTACCGGTCATATCTATGAATATGTTTTGAGTATCTTCAGTTACCTCTGTCAATACACCGTTAATCACCGGTGGGAATGAGAGCACTTCATCGTTACTATCTAAGATGATAGGATATCTGTCATAATCTTCTAAGATATGCGCGTATTCTTTTCCTTTCTCATGTTTTTCAAGTATCTCTTGTAAGTTCATCTCATGACTTTTCTGGAGTGGGATGAAAGAAACATCGCTGGGAGATACCGCTTTGTAGGTAAAAGGAGGTTGAACTTTATCCAGGTCATGTATGCCGATGGCAACCTTTTCCCTTTTCCTTCCCAAAGTCATGTGAAGTTTTTCCTGTACATCCATCAGGGATTTCAAAAGTTCTTCAGTTAATTGTACATTCTTGACTGCTGCTGTGACTATATAGGGTCTTACTTCTTGGACACTCAATTCGACACTGGTTTTTATGTCCGTAGTTTTAACTTCGTAATCGGGTATACCAGTCTCCTTCCCCAAGAATCCTTTTACAGTTCTACTCAACCCTTCCACGGAAAGGTTATCACACCTATCTGGAAATATCTCTAGGTCCCAGGACTCGTCAGTCATCTTTTCTATCTCGATACCTAATTTAGGAAGGGTTTCGAGCAGTTCGAATTGATCCGTATCTGTCATTTCCACAAGATGTTCAGGGTCCACTGAGATTACAGGCATGGTTCAAAGTAAGAAAAATTACGTATATAACTTTTGACCCAAAATATGTTAACACTGCGTTAAATTAATATAGATACACACAACTTTCAAATCCAGTATGACAGTGGTTGAAGAGGACGAAACGGAAGAGACTGAACAAGCAGAAGAGACTGAACAAGCAGAAGAAACTGAACAAGCAGAAGAAACTGAACAAGCAGAAGAAACTGAACAAGCAGAAGAGACTGAACAAGCGGAAAACGAAGAAGATATAGTTCAGGTCGTAGAAGCAGTACTGTTCTCCGCAGGAAGACCACTTACAGTCCCGGATATCGAAGAATCGATTGGTTTTTCGAGGAAGGATGTAAGAGGTGCGGTGAAAAAACTGAGAAGGATGTACCAAAATAGGAAATCAGCCTTAGAGATCAATAAGATCGGGAGGAAGTACTCCTTACAACTCGCTCAGGAATATAATCAGTACGGTATGAAGCTGATGGACGAAGATATTCCCAAACCAATATTGAAAACAGCAGCTCTCATCGCGTATTATCAACCTGTTAAGCAGAGTGAATTGAAAAAGATGGTAGGAAGTCAAGTCTACGATCACGTCGATAAACTTCAGGAGATGGATTTGATACTGGTCGAACGGGACGGTAGGACGTATTCCATACGGACCAGCCCTAAATTTCAGGAATATTTTGGTCTTGAAGCGAAAGATAGGAACGAATTGAAGAAGCTCATGGCTAGAAGAGCCGGCCTCGATAGCTAGTTTCACTTTTTTAATCTTTTACTTACCCATGAAAAAACTCCCATCAACCTATGGTATTCTGATCTAGTGGTTGTTGCCCTCCCCAATAGTTTTCTAAACATCACTTCTGTTTTTCGTCTTTTGTGCTGTGGATAATCTATCTGTTTTAATATTTTAGAGAAAAGTTTTATCAGCCTCTCTCTCTCGCTTTCATCAGTTTCTCTAATACTTATCTCACGCGTGTCCCCTTCCTGCTTTTTATAGATCTCGTAAAGTATAATTCCAACTGCATGAGAGAGGTTTAAGATCGGATAAGTTTCTGATGTCGGAATATTGATCAATTTATCGCAGTAACTCAACTCATGGTTTGATAGTCCTTTGTCTTCCCTTCCAAATAATATGGCTATCTTTCCGGGATAGGAAATAATATTCTCAGCGAACTCCTCAGGGGACTCCGCTTTTCTAAGAAACTCCTTTTCCTTATCACTAGTTATACCAGAGGTTCCTACTACCAGGTCAAAGCTTTCCAATTTATCGGGGAGGGATTGGATCTCTTCAAAATCATTTAGGATACTTTTGGCATGCATAGCCCTTGCCAACGCTTGATCATCGATCTCTGGTCCGTTCATTATAGATAGGTTTTGAACGTCAAAATTCATCATCAATCGGGCGATCGCACCTATATTTCCTGGTGTTTTCGGCTCGACAAGTATAATCTCGTACTTTACCATCGTTCATTCCGTAACAAGTGATATTATTTAATGATTCGTGGGTCTAAATTTGTTTTTTTAAATGAGGTCATTAGGCCTTATCGCTATGTTGGGATACAAAATAGTTTGTTCATTAGTAAACACTAATTGTTCCTCACCCTCAACAGTTTCACGTATTGTGAAACCATACGTTTGAATTATGGGATATGGTGCTAGGTATGTATATGTTATCAGGTATCTATCCCCCCTAAATCTATAAACTGCCAACCTACCGGGGATCTTTGTTAAATCTTCTATGTCCACATATCTTTCAACTTCCTCAGGTAACCATCTTCGAGGGCTTTTTTCCATCTGTTCTAACACATATTCGGTATCATATGCAGGTCCAATTTTATCTACAACAGGATCCATCAAGGGTGGGTAAGCCCCGGCCTCAGGAACATATGCCCGTTCGCTCTGCATATTCAAGTCCAAAGTTACTGATGCAGTAAAGTTCCATAATGGAAATAAAATAAGTATCAATATAAAAAATATAGCTGCAAACTTATTTATTTTTTTAACTATAGAGATCATCTTTTTATGTTTTTCATCTTTTTTAGTCCAATTCACATCTCTTAAATAATCTAGATATTTTAGTTCCTGTAAAACGTTCCATATTATCAGAATAATAGCTAATGGAAGGGCGATGAAATATATGATGTTAAGGAATACCGCTTCCATGTTATCGTTACTGAATTACAGAAGTATACATTTAAACATTTCCCAAAAATAGATTTAAAAACATCTATGAGATCATACTTGTTTATATTTAAGGATATACATAAGGCCGAGATTATAAACTAATTGATTAAAAATATTTTCTATCTTATAATATATGGTAAGTCATAATTATAATATATTGTTTATTAATACACTGGACATTACATATATGGTTTTTTATATAACAAAACTTAGAGGTCAATCTACATAAGTTTTATATACCACATAATGATTACTCTCTGTGTAGAGGACGATAAATCATGAAATGGAAAAAAATAATGAGCGTGCTAATCGCCGCTGCTTTCGTTATGAGTGGTGTAGCTGTGATTTCAAACTCTGCTTCCGCACAGGAAGAAGAGGCACAGTATATCCAACACATAACACTGGAGGTTAGGACGACACAAGATACAGGACTTGGTGACACAGCAGTAGGTGACCTAGACGTTTTCATACAATCAGTACCAGGTGAACTATATGATGGCATAGATGACGATTGGAAAGCGGAGCTGGGTACTTGGACAAGTACTGGTTCGTACAACAATTTAATATTTAATCCAGCATTCGACCAGGATACTCAGGAAGACTATACGGAAACTGATATGACGATGATCGGTGGAGGTCTACCGGTTATTGAAGTTGATGGTGAATGGCAGTTCAATCCGTTAGCTGATAGACATATCCGTTTTGCTAACAACTTTATGATAGACAGAAGTGAATATCTAGAAGACCTTTATGATGGATGGGGATCAGAGCGATACCTTGCTATAGGTCAGGAAGATCCAGGATACGAAGAATATTTCAGAGAGGTTACTGAAGAACTAGAAATCGATCAGGATGGTGATTTCGATAGAGCTTTCAATACGATTCAGGACAGGATGGAATACTGGGAAGGCCATGATGGTATAGAAGAATGGACAGACCATGAATTGGTAAACGAAGGATCACGAGAAGACCCTGAATGGCACTTCGCTGGAGAGCAGATAGAACTTATCTCCACTAACAGAGTTGAAGACGAAAGGTTGAGTATGGGTCACGACTGGTCTGACAAGATGGAAGATATGGGATTTGCTGTAGACCGAGTAGACGGTGAAAGCGCAACTCTTTGGGGACAAGCATTAGGTAGCGATGCGGCTGATATGCTTTTCCATATGTATACAGGTGGTTGGATAGCGAGCACAGCTAATGTGTATCAACATTCAGCGATGAACCAGATGTACATGGGTTGGTATGGATGGTCCATCGGACTCGGTGGTGCAGACTTCTGGCAGATTAGAGATGTACAGGATCCAGAGATGGAACAGAAAGGTAGGGACCTGATGGCAGGTCGTGCACCTGATGAAGAAGCTTACTGGGAATACATGCAAGATATTGCAGAATACGGTGCTAAGGAAGCGGTAAGGATTTTCACAGTATCTACTCAAGACGTTTTTGCTTACGATGAAGATAGAGTAGCAGAAGCAGCCACTGACGTAGTAACTGGTTGGGCAGGTATCTACAGCCCAAGGACACTCAAGATACGAGATCCAGATGGAGATTTCAAAGCAGCTCAGTATTCAACAGTCGGTTCGCTTTACATGGATAACTGGAACGAGATTGATGGTTCTGGAGATACATATTCTATACAGCAGCAGGACATGGCCCGTGATTACACAATGTATAACCACCCTTCAAGGGGTATGCCGATAGGTGTGAGAACGGAATATGACTTTGACAGTGATTACGACTGGGTAGAAGATGGCGACGATATAACGTTAGAGAAGAATATGGATGTACCTTCAGATACATGGAACTATGATACAGAAAGTGAAGAATGGTACCAGGTAGAAGATAACCTAACAGCTGCAACCGCAGTAACATTCGAATATTATGAGAACGATGACGGAGATCTTGGAACTTTCCATGATGAGAATCCATTGACATATAGGGATATATTTGCATGGTATGCATTCTCTAAAGAGCTATGTTATGAAGATGATGACGGCAAGTATCACTACGGCCCATATGCGGATGTAAATGGAGATTGGTTCGAAAATGTCCATGGTCTAGAGATACATGAAGAAGACGGTGAAGTAACATCATACACTGTATATGGTGATTACACATTCCCATCAGAAGACATGGTAGCCTATTACTACTCACAATCTCAGATTCATCCATGGCAGGTTTGGGAAGCTGCAAGGATAATGTACGCCCAACATGAAGATGAATCTGCACTATGGTCTGGTGTACCTAAAGAAGGCGAGACATGGAGTTGGCAGCAGGCTGCAGATAACTGGGTTCACTTTATAGGGAAAGACCAAGGAGAAACGTTTGCAGCGGTAATGGAGAACATGATAACTGAGGACTGGGCTCCTACATATTTTGACAATATGCCTGAAGAGTTAGGCGGCGTGGATGTAGCAACTGAAGTCCAAAGATCTATAGACTTCTGGGATGAACATGAGCACTTTTTCATAACACAAGGACCGTTCAAGATTACTTTGATTGATGAACCGAACATGGTCATGGAGATGGAACGATGGGGCGAAGATGATGGATACCCACTACCATTGGACTTCTGGGAAGACAAACTTGAAGTCAGAACATTCGAACTAAGACAAGTGGACATGCCTTCTAGAGTGAATGCAGGAGATGCCTTTGAGGTGGAAAGTACTGCTAGGATACGAGAATCATACCCAGAAAGACAGACATATGATGCAGACGAAGGAGAAGTCACAGTAAGTATTATGGTTCCTGGGGACACACGTAGTGTAACGGTAGATTCACCTGTTGAGGATGGACGATTCTTAAATGAAATACCTGGTGAGTTGACTGAAGATTTAGACGGCTCTTATGTGGTTCGAGTTGAAGGCATGGTTGAAGGAGCGGTTACACCATCTGTTGAAGAAAAGTCACTATTGGTGATCGGCGATGTAAGCGAAGAAATTAGTGTATCCAATTTTGAAGTAGATCCACTTGAAGGTCCAGCACCATTGGATATAGAAGTTTCTGCTAATTTAGAAAATCCAGGTGATTCCACTGAAACTATAGATGTTACGATAGACGGACAAACTGAAGATACGATAGAGTTAGAAGCAGGTGAAACACTTTCTTACACAGAAATTTTCACATTGGAAGATGAAGGAGAATATGAAGTCGCCCTTGGTGGTGAATCATACACAGTTACGGTAACCGAAGCAGTAGAAGATCTAATGGTAACCGACTTTGAAGTAGATCCATCTTCTGGGGAAGCTCCATTGGAAGTATCGATTACTGCTAACGTTGAGAACCCAACTAATGAAACTAGAACATTCGAGGTTAATGCGGGCAATGAAGTAGTGAACACGATTGATGTAGCTGCTGGTGAAACTGAATCTGTAGATGAAACATATACCTTCGATGAAGCTGGAGATTATGTGGTTCAAGTTTATAACAGTAAGAGACTCGTTAGTGTTGAAGAGGAAGTAGAACCAGAAGCAGATATACGTGTTTCTGGATTCAACGTCAATCCGACTTCAGGCGAAGCACCGCTGGAAGTTGAAATAAAAGCAACACTTGAAAACCATGGAGACGCAGAAGGATCAATTACACTATATGTTGACGGTGAAGAAATTGACAGCTGGACACTTGGAGCTGGAGAAACAGAAACGGTCGATGAAACATATGAATTCGAAGAAGAAGGAACATACGATGTAGAACTAGGTGAAGAAAGTGCAACAGTAGAAGTCGAAGAAGAAGAAGAAACACCAGGATTTACATTAGCCATATTGGCTATAAGCGCTGTATTTGCGGTATTGATATATCACAAAAGGCGTGACGAGTAAATACAAAACCTAAACCCCTTTCCTTTATTTTGTTTTTATACTTTTCAAAATAGATTTTTAGAGAATATCATGTAGTAACACATAGTTACAAACGAGCCATCCCAATACTAAACTGCTTTACACTAGGATTATGTAAACAAAGTTAATAATGTACAGGATTATCATCCATATATTCTAAAAAGTAATTTACTCACTACGGAAACATTTTATTCTATTTTTAGATTTTCAAAAATGAGAATGATAATACTTTTTAATCCTGAAAATTCTTTTCGATATGGTTTTTTTACCAAATGCAGTATGGTTACAAACAGATCTAAAACTGTCCAATGCAGGTTTGTTATCCGGAATTTATTCCATAATTCGGAGGTAGTGATTTTCCTATAGGCATATTTTCATTATATCTTCTGCAAGTAAAAAAATATCTTTAACCTTTGAGAGTCATATTCTAGTTGTTTAGTAACTGATACTTTCAAAGAAAGAGGCCATCATTATAGTTATCGAAGTTATTAGTTAAAATGATAGCAAGGTGTAGTTGAAATTCAAGTTCTTATTGTTCTCTCTCCTTTTCGAAAACATTTTTTACTCTCTAATATATTCTATAGCATGTGTTTTTTTAATTGACATACTCGATTTTTTAATACTATTTAATTCTAAGGTATCTCATATCTAAATTTTTTATTTAAAAAGTAAAACTATATCGGAGAAAAAGGAAGTCTATTTTTCACGCAAGATCGATAATATAATATAGTAATATTAAAAAGCAAATATAGACTTTCAAAATTAAGAATACCGAAAGATTTATAACTAAAATTATGGTATTGAAATCTGATAATCATGGCAGCATCATTGAAGTACTTTGGTGTTCGAATATTGAACGCACTTGTAGTCCTTTTTATAGTCATTTTTATAATATCTGCGTCCTTTAGCTC
>JBMCUO010000067.1:0-8995 GCA_048622455.1 Candidatus Saliniplasma sp.
GGCTGAAATTTTTTCTATCCACATGAAACATTCTAGGCCGGCGGATATGAAGGAAATCTACGCTCTTCGTGCAGATACCATCGACTATTTTTTTCCGGATAGAAATGATGAAATAGAGATTTGGGCCGATATAGCGGAAAATTATGGAAAAGAGGTACTTCATTTAATGTGTGGTACGGGAGAGTTAACCGTCGGTTTAGCTCAAAAGGGATTTCACGTTACAGGTCTTGATTTCACTGAAGCAATGATATACCATGCAAGAGAGCACATCCAAAATAGCGATATTGATGGGATTGAGATAGTTCAAGACGATGCAAGGCATTTTAGTTTGAACAAAAAATATGACTTTATATTCGTTTCTACCGGCGATTTTCATCATTTGGTAGAACGGGAGGAAATAGATTCCTTTCTCGCCAAAGCTTATGCACACTTAAAGTCTGGTGGGGCCTTAGGTATAGAGTTGTACGTACCCCCTGAAAAGGATTTTAAGAAAGATGGCAGAAAATATACTCCCATAAGAAAACCCCCCGATAATTATACGATATGGAGAAAGAATAAAATTAGTTATCATATAGATAAAAAACTGCTTGAGATAATTGAAGAATTTCATTATGAAGAAAATAGTGACGTAAAAGATGCGGAATACGAGATATTGCTAAGATTATTCCCTCGGATCGAGATAGAAACGATATTGAAAGATGCTGGTTTCGATGAAGTTAAACATCAACATGGTAGCAATTTCTCACCTTATCTACCTGGAGAGTATTCTAAAACATGGATTATAGTAGCGGAGAAGCATTGATATCTCTTATCTTCTAAATTTGTATTTGTATTTTTCATCATTAGAATTGATTTTAATCTTATATGTATATAGTAAAAAAGCTATCACAGGAACTAATAATAATACAGGCCAGTAAGTCACATACGCTTTTTCTTCTGAATCACCTTTCTCAAACGTGTATATGACTCTATCATTGAATTCTACGTTCGAATCCGATGAATTCAACTTCAGTGTATATTGACCCTGAGGAAGTCCTTCTTTGATAAAAACGATGTCCGAACCGGACATGGCGTATATTTCGTTCCTGGCGATCTCAATTTTTTCCCCATCCCTGTAAAGTACCAAACAATCTTCAATCAACCCCCGACTAACATAACTACCGAAAGAGATGTGGATCATAGTGGAATTTCCCATCTCGGATTGAGTCATATCTTGAATTTCAGGGAATACTTCGAATCCTTCACTTTCTACTGAATAAATAGGCCCGGTCTCATCTAGGACTTCAAGCAAGATACTACATCTCGAAGACATGGCGAATGGAAACCTGATATCTGTAGAAGTTTCATCGCTCTCGACTTCGTCCATCAAACTCCACATCTCACCGTCGTTGCTAAAGTACACCCTCGTATATTGGTGATCTTCTACCAAAGGAGGTGCGACCCAATTGACTGTTATCGATTCTCTGGCGTGATAAGAATCTTTTACAGGATCTAAAGAAAGTTCCAGTGGATTCTCTTCGAGTATAGTGAATTCGGGTGAATGAGTCCAGCTCATATCACCATCCACATCCGTACAACTTACGTTGAGGATAGCATTTTCTGCGGATACGTCTATTTGCCAGTTATAAACACCTTCATTTTCTACATCATAGCTGATAACTCTCCAGCTGCTTCCTCCGTCAGTTGAAATAGATAAAGTAATCGGATTTTTGGGGAGAGCGATATCATCTGTAGCATTCCATCTGATCTCAGTCTCCTGTCCTTCCACTAGAACGATCCCTTCATATGGTCTTTCTACTTCAACAACCGGTTCTAAATTTTCATAGATCATAAAACTTTTTGAATGACTATACCCGGTAAAACCATATTCGTTTTCACACGAGACGTTTAAGATAACATCGCTGACGGGATAGTCAAACATTGGTTCTTTTGGTACCTCCCAAGTATAGGTCCCTAGATTCTCTAACCCATTTACGATATTTATCCACGTATCACCGCCATCGGCAGAATAAGATATATCAACTGGTTCATCTGCCAGCTCCTGCTGGTCAACGGTCCAGTTAATTTCTATGTTGGTTCCAATCCTTATCATATCTTCCATCGAGGTTGATATGTCCACTAGGGGCGGTCCTCTTTGAACCGTAAAATGGGCCCCTAAGTCGATTTCCAAGGGATTACCTGGGTCGCTAGTATCGTTTATCAAGCCAGACAATTCGAAATAGTAATCCGAACTAGGGTCTAACTCTTTATCTGGTATGAATTCAACTGTGAAATTGTCATCCCTAAACTCACTTGACACCGAACCATCCACTACTTCTGAAGGCCCATAAAGTGTAAAGGAGTTTCTAAACTCTTCTAAATCGATCTCCTCGCTGAAAGTCAATTCTATAGGTGAATCACTGAGTAAAACCTCTTCATTCTCTGGTACAGAGTAGAAAAACTCAGGTGAAGTAGAATCTATATCAATCGAAACCATCTTCCATCTTTTGTATCCTCCTCCTTCAGCACGGAGTATAATATGAACTTCATCTGAATCCATATTTGGGACGTTCCATGTGTAATTCGATGAATAGTTTGTTAACTCACCCTTTTCGTACCTTTTTATTAGATACGGTCCATCGCCATCGAAAACGTATTCTAGAGTTAGTTCGATCTCATTTAGTTCAAGAGAGGTGTTCAATGTCCAGGATATGTTTTGATCACTAGAGCCGGACCAGACATTTCCGTCTGTAGGACTATCCAATTCTATCTCTAATCCGGTTTCGGACTCGGATTGAGATGTAGATACTCCTAAAGTAAATGAAGAAATAGCAAGTGAAAATATTAAAAACAAGGCTAATATTGAACTTTTTTTTGTATTACAAAGAACCATATCCGGTAATACTACAGTAGAATTTAATAAATCTTTTTGGTCATATATCTAGTAAACTTTCACATAAAGTCTTCCAAAGACAAGTTTTCTTTTTTATCAGGACTAGGGTTTTTCTCAGTCTTCTTAACCTGATTTTCACTTCCGCCTTCATTTTCTTTAAACTGTTTAGAAAATAAGTCGGACTGTTTATTACCTGCAAGTAGACCCTTCTCATCCCAACCAAAGACATCCGTTACTCTTGATAATGTCTTAGCTATCCGTCTAGCATAGTAATCCCAATCGGGCTGCCCTTCAAGCTCCCCATCAGGTATCCACGGTTCGACTTCCTGCGGTGATATATTAGCATCTGTAACGATCCATGATACTTTCATCCCAGGAGTGAATTCAAAGCCCTTTCCCTCCATTTTTCTGGCCGCCTGTACGTTCGGCATACTATCGGGATTTTTATAATAGCTGTATTTCTTACACGTTCTAGATACAACTAGTTCTTCTAGCTCTACTTCACCGTTCCTAGTTTTTTCGATCCATCTTTTAGCGGTTTCGATGGCCCCGTCTATATCATCATCCAATATATGCTGGAAAACGTCCTCCAATGCTTCATTCTGCGCTCCAAAAGAATCACTTCTTCTTAACTCGTACCCTCTAACCAGCATGTCTTCTTCAGGCCAGATAATCTTTCCTACGTACCTTTTTTTCATACCATGGCTGAAGAAAGGATTCAAAACCTTTTCAAATTCTAGGATTATGGCACCTTTGCTGTAATCCTCAGCGATATTCTTACTCAATTCTATAGTATCTTCTAGATTCTCTTTAGGAGACCTGAAAAACACACTATCGGTATCGGAGTAAATCACCTTTAGACCGTCCCCTTCTAGCTTTTCGATCAGCTCTTTAATATTCTTTCTAGCGAACGCCGTTATGCTCTCTCCTATCCTTTTGTCTGTGAACCTATAAAATGACGATGCGAAAACCCCGTAAAAAGAGTTCATGAGTACTTTGATGGCAGCCTGTAATCCGCCATAATAATCTTTAACTTTCTCATCTTCTGCCTCCCTCATCTTCTTCTTAACAGAATCTCTTTCTTCCATAAGGTCTTTCAATAGTCCTGGAAGTATCCCTTCTTTCTGCTCAGGCGATAAAAATTTAACCCCTGTAGGACTCTCGATAGAGCCTTCATCAGATAAAGTTGTAAAACAGATATTGTTTTCCATAATAATACTGGGGTACATGCTCTTAAAATCGAGTACACTTACCCAGTGGTATAATCCCGGTTCGATAGAATGTACATATCCCCCTTTGATCTTGCTCCCCTTACCGGTGTGACTGGTGAGAGGAACACCCACTCCTCTTTTATCCGCCTCCCTTATCAGTATAGAATCTACGAGAGTTGACGTTCTTCCATTCAGCCCTTCGTCTACAGGTAATTTGGATACCGTAGCCATATCCATAGCTTTATCTAAAATTCCCAACTCCACCAATATTTCCAAAGCCAGCTCTGCATCAAGTGTACAGTAATCTATAACCTTTTCTTGGTTTTCTTCCCACTCTCTATCTATTTCCTTAGGGTTAACGTCATCCTTTTCCCTACCTAGTAATTCTTTTGACACGTGGTCTAGGGTTTCCCTTTTAAGATTCATCTCTGTTCTGACACTCCACCAGGCGTCTGCAACGATCCTCCCGTTTACCTTCCAATATCTGTTTCCGACCTTATTTAGTCCACTTCCATCTCTTCCTATATCTAAGCTTCCAAGCCCTATCTCTTCGACGCGACTCTCTATGTGTGGGATATCATATCCGTTGATGTTATACCCAGTGATCACGTCTGGATCGACAGAATTAACGAAATCCCGGAAATCTTCTAATATCTTTTTTTCTTCTCCATAGAAACTTTTGTTTTTTCTTTCACCTTTATAATTCACTACACAGCAGATGGTATATATCTTGTTATCTTCTATGCTGTTTTCAATATCAAAGCTGAGAGTTTTCAGTTCCAATTTTAAAGGTTCAGATTCTTCAAATCCTTCTACCTCTATTACCATATCTGTGGTGTATTTATCCCTCTCTATTTTCTTTCCCTCGACGATAACGGTCGAATCTAAATCCATATCGTATATGAATCTCTGTATGTACGGTATATCTGCAGCCAATATTTTACACTGGCTTTTATATTTATTTCTGTAACCTGGGACTTTAAAAGGATATCTTAGGATCACTTTTTTACACGGTTCCATCCCGCCATCTACCCAAAGTTCTTTACTTTCAATTTTCACTATCTCTTCGTCTCTTTCCAATTCACCGACTATTTGATTTGGAGGATTCACGAGGTAAAAATATGGTTTAAAGTCATCGTAAAGAAGTGTTACAGACTCTCCCTGCTCCGTTCTTCCGAACAGTTCTATTACGACCCCGTCTTCTATCGAACTGTAAGATCCAGATAATATCCTAACTTTTCTTTTAACCATCTTATTATCACTTCGTGACTATCTTTATGATGTCACCATCATTCAATTCATGGTTCCGTCCTATAACTCTATCGGTACGGGCGTCTATAGCTCTGATGAAACCCTCACCGATATCTGAATGGACTTGAAAGGCAAGCTCCTCGGCGGTACTCCCATTCTTTACCAGATACGCATCTGGAAGCACTCTTCCATTTTTATCGGTGTAATTGTGCTCGTTCTCCACGGGATAAACTACGATCATGTCAAGAAGTTCATAAACAGCCCTCTCTAGGCACTCCTGAACACCCAGTCCACCGTTTTTTTTCATGAATTTTTTGATCTTACCTAGAGCATCTACTTGAACTTCCGACATGTCTTCACCAATTATCTCAAAAGTTTCTTCGCCCGGGATATATCTCACTAGGTCTTTTTCAGAAGCTTTCCTTAGAGCCAGTTCGTATTCTGCTGATGTAGGCTGGACAATATATTCAAGCTCTTCTAAACTCCTTATATTCTCTTCGGGAGCCATATCTGATTTATTGGCTGCTACCATCATGGGTTTGGTCATTTTTCTAAGGTTAGAAGCCAAACGAAATAGGTCGTCATCGTCCCATTTTCTGACCTGTTCCGGCATCTCTGATGCATTCAACGCTTTGATAACATTGCTTTCTTTAACACCCAACCCTGATAATTGGTTGTAGATTACCTTTTCAAGCTTACCTCCAGTCACTTCTAATCTTCTTGAGACTTTTTGCCAATTCTTTTCCAGGATACCTTTAATCCAGTGGTCTATTTCTTTATCTAAAAACTCAACATCCTCCACCGGATCATGGTTCCCAACTTTGCACGGTTCCCCCTTTTCATCTGTGCTGCCACTAACATCCACGATATGTATTAAAGTCGATGCCTGCCTAAGATCATCTAAAAATTTGTTACCGAGTCCCTTACCAGAATGTGCGTCGGGTACCAAACCTGCCACATCTATTATGTTAACAGGTATCATCCTTACACCATCCATACATGGGGAATTATTTGGATCACAATCGACGTCTAATTCTTTATGTGGACATGGTGCTCTTACGTAACCAACACCTTTGTTTGCATCTATGGTGGTGAATGGATAAGATGCCATCTCAACATCTGCTCTAGTAGCTGCATTAAAGAAAGTACTCTTTCCCACATTTGGTTTTCCGACTAAACCTACATCCATAGTTTCTACCTTACCTATCTTTTTATCCCATATACCTAACTCATCTTAAATCCTTTCTTCGATTTCCTCGATAAGTTTTTCAGCCTCTTCGTATTCACCTGCTATTGATATGGCTATCTTGGAGTATTCTAAAGCCTTCTTAAATTTACCCATCTTACTATATACTTTTGATTTCAATAGCCAGGCAGGTTCAAAATCTTCATCGATGCCCAAACATCTATCCATCAATTTGGAAGCTCTTTTATATTCCCCTAGTTCATAGAGAGCAACTCCTAGCCCGTATATACTTCTAATATCCCTCTCTTTTTCAGTTACTAATTCATCAAAGATTACTTTAGCTTTCTCGAAATCACCCATCTCCAAACATAGATTAGCTATGAGCAATTTTTCATCCCACGTTTCCTGTTCCAATACATCTAACGCTTCATATATTTCGCCCTGGTCCCCCAAAAATCTCCCTAATGCGAGTCTTGCTTTTTTGCCGTCTAGTTCCATCGCTTTATAGTAGGAGTCCAAGGCCTTTTGTGGATTATCTAATCCTTCAAACCCTTTCCCCCTTAGGATGTAGATATCAACATCTTCATATCTCTCAAGATATTTGTTAGCTTCAATAACAGCTTCTTTGTATCTTTCAATCTCGATAAGCATTTCAATCTTTTTGATCATTGCAAGGAGGTTCTTTTCATCTCTTTTGATAACATAATCATAGACTTCATAACATGCTTCAAATCTACTTAACTTCTCTAATAATGCTCCTTTTTTGTGTAGGTATGTTATGTCATCGTGCATGTTGTAATGACTCTGATATCCCATTAAAGCTCTTTCATAAGCTCGCATAGATGACTCATACTTTTCTAAATCTTCTAAAATATCCCCCCTGAGTTCCCATGCCTCCCCGTAACTTGGGTCTAGCCCGATCGCTTCCTCCAAAGCTTCTAAAGCCTCTTCGGTTTTGCCCATCATCTTTAATATTTTAGCTTTTGATTGCCATGCATTTTCGTATTCAGGATTCAAATCTAGTGCTAAGTCAATCTTTTCTAACCCCCCTTCTATATTCCCGGTTTTAGCTAGAGGTAAACTCAAAGAATAAAGGGCATAATCAAAATCAGGTTTGATCTCTAAGGCTTTTTGATGATAATATATAGAATCTTCGTAGTCACCCATTTTATCTAAAGCATTACCTATATTATTCCATGCGATAGCATAATCAGGCTTAACTTCGATGGATTTTACAAAGAAAGGAATGGACTCGTCGTATCTATCTAAATTGTAAAGTGCATTTCCCAGATTATTCCATAATATCTCATTTTCACTGTCTAATTTAGAAGCTCGTCTATAATACTCGATGGCATCTTTGTATTTTCCAAGGGTATGATATAGGTAACCAAGATTATAGAGAGCAGGAGAATATTTTGGATTTATCTCGATAGCTTTCTCATAGCAGGTTTCAGCATCTTCATAGTATCCCATCGAGAATAAAGCATATCCTTTATTGTTCCAAACTTCCACATCGTTAGTATTTGTATAAATAAAAGAATCGTATATCTCTATAGCCTCTTGAAAATCCCCTAAACTAAGAAGAATATCACCTTTCCTTTTGAGTGCTTTTGGATTATCCGGCTCTTTTTCCAACACCGTATTATATATCTTAAGAGATTTTTTATAACTTCCTACCTCTTCAAGAATTTCTGCCTTTTTTATCAATAACTGTTCTTCATCTTTCGAAGATACTTTCAACGCTCTATCTGCAGTTTTTACAGCATTGCGTTTACGTCCAAGCGAAATATAAGTATAAGCCTTATCGAAATAGGGCCCGTCTTCTTCTGGTTTTAGGGAAATCGCAGTGTCATAAGACTCCAACGCCTTTTTGTACTCCCCTATGTATCTATAGGAATTAGCTAAATTATACCAGCCAGTAAAGTAATCTTGGTTTAAACTGAGAGCCTCTTTGTAAACATTTATAGCTCTTTGATGTTCTCCCAATGCGTCGAGTGCCACTCCTTTATTATTCAATATGATCTCGTTTTTTTCTATTTCTAAGGCTCTATCATAAAGTTGGATAGCATCTTCATACTGCCCTATATCACATAATGAATCTCCTTCTTCTAGAAGTTTAAGAGATTTATCATATTTTATATTCACATCCTGTATGTCTGGTTTAGGATAAGCTGTTAACAGTAGATGATAGTTTGATATCATTTAGGTCGCCGAGTATATAAAAATAGAATTAAAAAAGAAATAAAAGGTTTTCTGAGGTTATACTATTCTTTTCTTACCCGATTTCTTTTTGTCTTCCTTTTTCTCTATGTCTGCACCGCAAGCGTAGCACATCTCTGCATCGGCACTTAGCTCAGTACCACATACTGGGCACTCGATTTCTTCTTTTCCTTCCTCTTCGGCCTCTTCTTCAATCTCTTCTCCTAGTTCAGTCCCACATGCATAACAAATCTCTGCATCCGCACTGAGTTCGGT
>JBMCUO010000068.1:0-8983 GCA_048622455.1 Candidatus Saliniplasma sp.
GTTGATCTTTCATCTTTTCAAAAATATTTCTAAAAACACAGCGGTACAAATAGATAGCAAAAGATTATACGTATTCAATCGTTAACCCTTACAGGATTATAAAAGAGGGATTTAGATGAGAGGCACCGTGAAGTTCTTCGATCCTCTGAAAGGTTACGGATTCATCGAACCAGATGGGACTAAGGATGATCACTTCGTTCATCGTAATGACCTCGTGGAAGGTGTCTCTCTTGATAAAGGTGATCGAGTTGAGTTCCATAGCGAACTAGGGGATAGAGGATTGAAAGCTACCAATGTTAAAGTTATAGAGTGAGAATTAAGAGAAGGGAAGATAGATTTTGAATCAAGAACGAGCGTATCCCGTTGGATTTTTTACATTATAATCCCGCTGATGATGTCTCCCTTTTTTTCCACCTTGATCTCATTCTTCACGAACTCTTTTCTTTCCACAACCGGTAAGAACTTCTCAATATCATTGGAAGTCAAATCTAGGTCTACTACAAAGACAGTATCACCGAGGCCGGCCTTCTGAAGGGCTCTAGTAATCGCTTCTTCGTGATCTATGATGACCTCTGTAGTTTTACCCTTAGAAGATACTCCTTCGGCGATAATTTTTGTCATCTCACCGAGTTTCCTGCCTCTTAACTGTGATAGGTTTTCAGTGATTATTATTTCATCGAACCATGTAGATGCTTCTTCCCCACATCTTTTTAACGCTTCGTCTTCCCTATCGCCGACACCGGCGAACACAAGTATATTTTTTCGAGAATTAAGATGTGTCGAGTATTCTCCAAGTCCACGCAACGCGTCCTGATTGTGCGCGTAATCTAGAACTACCGGTATCGGTCCAAGTTCTACGGTATTCAATCTTCCAGGACTCATCTTTTCGTCCAACTCAAATGATTTTAATGCATCGAGTATAGATATCAACGATATGCCTGAGGAATATGCTGCTGCTACTGCTGCTAAGGTATTTTCTACCATCATCTCCACGCCTCCCATCAGATAGGGTATGGCGTTCACATCGGATAGATATACAGGGTACCTATCTATATAAGCAATAAGACCTCCGTCTTCATATAGGAAGGTAATCCCTTTCTTTTCGATATGTTCATCTATCAGCTCATTCCTTTCAGTGGAGAACAAAACAATCCTTCCCCTAGCCCTTCTCATCAATCTTTCAGCGTACACATCTTTTGCATTGATTACAGAGTATCCACGGGGATCTACGGATTCGGTAACGATAGATTTGATCCAGAATATATCTTCGATATCTTGAATCCCGTCGGAACCGATATGATCCTCCCTTATGTTCGTAATAACACCTACGGAACATTTATCGTAACCGAGGCCTCTTTTCACGATACCGCCTCTAGCTGTTTCAAGAACTGCAAAATCTACGTCAGGATTCTGAAGTACCATATTCGCACTCCATGGTCCAGTGGTATCTCCTTCTTCGATTTTTTTACCGTTTGAGTATATGCCACCGGTTACAGCTAGACCTGTGTTATAACCTTGACATCTAGCGATCCATTCGACCAGTCGTGAGGTAGTTGTTTTACCGTTGGTTCCAGTGATCGCTACAAGTGGTATCCTCCCATCTCCTTGGGGATACATATTTTCGACGATATAATCTCCAACAGGTATAGGAGTCCCATCGGAAGGTGCGATATGCATCCTCAATCCTGGGCTTGTATTTACCTCGATTATACCCCATCTCATATTGTTTTCAGGTAGAGTTACATTCTCAGCGATTATGTCAACACCCATAAGATCGAGATTGAGCAGTTTTGAGATCCTTTCTAGTTTTCTTTTTATGGTGGGGTGTGTGATATCCGTATAGTTCTCAGAAGTACCGCCCGTACTGATATTACCAACCTCTCTAAGGTAGATTATCTCTCCCTCACTTGGGACATAATTCGGATTGAGACCGTGCCTCTTCAAACACATTATTTCTTCTTCTCCAAGATTTAATTCGGTTAAGACATAGGCATGTCCTTCCCCCCTCTCAGGGTTCTGATTTTCTATATTCACCAGTTCCTTGATATTTGATTTACCGTCACCTACCACGTGGGCTGGTATCCTTCTCGCAACACCTACTACTTTATGACCAATTATCAAGAACCGGAAATCGTCACCCTCTAGGTACTGTTCAACTAAAACGTTAGAGGATATTTCAGTGGTGATCTCATAAGCTTCTCTCAACTCTTCCTCATCCTTCAGGTTGACTAATACACCTTCTCCGTGATGCCCGTCAACGGGTTTGATTACGACTGGATAACCTATCCTTTCAGCTTCTTCTAATACCTCTTCTAAAGACCTACACAAACACCCTCTTGGCACTGGGAATCCGTAGTTGTACAGTACGTCTTTACAGATATCCTTATCTTTTCCCAAATCGGAACCTATAACTGCCGTTGAAGAAGTTACTGGTCCCCAGATCATCTTTCTTTTTTTCCCCCATCCTAACGAGAAAAGGCTGTAATCATCATGAACTCTTTTAAAAGGAATATTTCGTCTCTTCGCCGCCTCTAGTATGGCTTTAGTGCTCGGACCGAGTTTCCCTGCCTGGAATACACGTTCCGCCTCCTCAAGGATCTCTTCAACATCATCTCTCAATTCATTCAGATCTATTTCTTCTTTTACGAGCTTATTGAATATGTAAACGGCTTTAGAGATCGCTAGCATAGCTAAATTATCAACCTCATATTCCATAACAACGTGGTATAGGTCTCCTTCATGTCTCCTAGATTTTCCAAAAGATACTTTTGAACCGATAGTATTCTGAAGGGATATAGCGATATGTTCGATTATGTGTGCGGGATATGTCCCCTCGTTTAATCTTTCAACGAAACCTCCTTCCCGGTTTTTTGAACAGGTGTGCGTCTTCAATTCTGGAAGTAATGAAACTAATTTTTTTGCGAATCCTGGATCGGAAGGCACATCTACTAGATCTCCTAAATCTAATGTGACCTGAACAACTGGGAACATAGCGTGAATGTTTGGTCCATCGTAGTACCTCTTTTCAACTATATCAACACCCTTTGTCTGTATTTCTTCGGTCTGCGCGAGACTCCCCTCTCTTGTATTTGTTAAACTCATCTATATCACCATTTATATTTTTAAGATAAATCAGCTCACTGAAGCAGTTTTCATCTTCCCTTTATCTAGTCCTCCGTAGTTGGATACTTCCCTCTAAGGTTTTTCACATATTCCGAAGAACAAATCATAGGAAGACTCACCCATATATATAGGTATCGGCTTGAACTATATAAATATGACATTACTAAATATATTTTAGAAGGATAGTTCTAACCAAAATTTTATATCTGTTTCAAATCTATTTAAAGATGATGAAAGGACTTTTCATAGGAAGATTTCAACCTTTCCATAAGGGCCACATCGCAGTTGTTGAACAGATGGCTGAAGAGTGTGACTCCATCCTCATAGGTGTGGGTAGTGCTCAGAAAGAGAGAGAAGTACATGACCCTCTATCTGGAGGAGAACGTGAGACTATAATAAGAGAAGTCTTAGAAAATCGACTTTCAAAACCATTTAAAATTTATCCTATACCAGATATAAACTGCTATCCAGCGTGGGCTCATTATGTTAAAGCCATATTACCCAGTTTTGACCGGGTATATGCTAATTCATCTATCGTTTTGGACCTGTTTAAAGAAACGAGGATTGAAACAGTACAAGTAGAAGAGATTAAAAGGGAAGAGTACTCGGGTACTGAGATCAGGAGAAGGATATTAGATGGTGAGCAATGGAAACACCTGGTTCCCGATGAGGTTGCTGATTATTTGGAGGAAATTGATATGAGAGAATTGATAAAGCCAACTATAGGTATAAGTTCTGAGACTGAAAAGAAAGCTGCTCATTTATTGACAAAAAACAATCATACCATATCTACGGCGGAATCTTGTACTGGAGGCCTGATAGCTCATCGACTTACAAATGTACCTGGTTCTTCGATGTACTTTTTATCCGGTTTGGTCACATACAGTAATGAAGCTAAGATCGAACTTTTAGGTGTCAATGAAGATATCCTGAAAAGTAAAGGTGCTGTAAGTTCAGAAGTCGCTATCCAGATGTCTGAAGGCGTTAGAAAAAAGATAGGATCTGATATAGGATTAGCTACAACTGGAATAGCTGGACCGGGAGGGGGAACCGAAGAAAAACCCGTTGGAACTGTTTATATGGGTTTTAGTGATGGTAAAGAAACACTCACAAAAAAATATCATTTTTCAGGAAATAGATGGGAGGTTAAAGAGCAGACATCTGAAAAGGCCCTTCGATGGATCATAGACTATTTTGGATGAACTATTTACTCATTCTTCCTTAATTTTTTAACAGCCTTGGATATGTAATCCTCGGTTTGTTCCATATCTTCTAAGGAGTTAATTATCGCAGATAGAACCATCTTTCGACCTGCACTCATAATAATAATGCTTCTATCAGCGGAGTCGATCCTTATTTTTTCGAGAGGTTTTCTATCTAATTCTGAGTTAGCAGTCCTTCCTGCACCTAGAGCGGTAGCGCACATGATAGAAAATGTGTTTTCGTTAACATTTCCAGGTAGGTCTGAAGCTATTGGTGTTCCGTCTTTGTTCATAACTGCGGAACCATAAGCACCATATCCTGCTAATTCTTCCAAAATATCTTCTATCTCTTCTTTCTCCATCATCCTCTCATCTCTTAGAACTTAACACTTATTTCAAAGACGCATTCATCATCGCCCACACTTTGACATTCAATTTCTTCTACGTCCACTATATCCCCGGTCCCCTTTTCGTAGATGATCGCCAACATCCCTCTCAATCTGTGACAGGTAGGGTCTTCTGCCTCCTCTTTTACTTCGATACCACCCTTTGCTTTTGCTTTTGCTTTTCCCAATTCAACTTCATCTGCCCATCCTCTAGCCTGGATAAGCTTGGCAGCTTTGACCCTGAAGTCATCATTTTCCTGGACTACCTGCATTATACCTTCTCCAATAACCTTTCCTTCCCTAAAAAATAAACCCTCATAGGCAGTTGACATTACCCCCCTGTAAAATTTCGCTATTTTTTGCAGTTCTTCTTGAGATAGTTTGACAAATTTCATTTGATCCAACTCACGTTTAATTACGAATCCTCATCTACATTCGGGACAAAGTAAAGCACTGTTCTGGGAGACTAGCTTATCCGAATAGACACCGCAGCTTTCACAATATCCGGAGATTTCCCGTTGGTTTGGTTCAATGTATCTCTCTAAGTCATCAGGATGATATATCCTATCATACTCCCTTGTGATATCCATAAGTGCCGGTGACAACTCTATTATATCGTTTTCGGTGATCATACCTATCATCTCCCCTTTTCGGGTAACCGGTAATCTACGTATCCCTTCTTCAGCCATGATCTTCGCACAATCTAAGATCGTTTTATCCCCTTCAATAGTATGAACTGGCGTGGACATTATCCCTTGGACGGTGACCTCAGAAGGATTGAGTCCTTCAGCGACAGTATCGAAAACTATATCGTTTTCAGTTACGATCCCCTCTATCTCCTCTTTTTCGTTCAATACAATTAAGCTACCCACATCCGCATCTTTCATAAGTTTTGCGGCCTTTCTGACGGTCTCATTTTTCCTTATGATTATTGGTGTGACCGACATCACATCTTGAATCTGCACATCTGGATGCTCTAAAGTCTCCATGTTATCCCAATTGAGTATAAAGCTTATAACTGTTTAAATTTTTCGAAAGAAAAATATTGTTTAAAGAACTAATTTACTGAAGCTAGGCCATACTCAATTTTCTTGTTTCTTCTCTTTTAGAAATTCCGCCATCTTCTTATCCACATTTTTTACATGAAGGATTAGCCAGTCTATTAAGAATTGCTGAACATCTAGAGCAAATGAATCCGAAAATCCTTCTTCCTCTAATTTATTTTTTAATTTGTTTACCACATCAAAAAACTCCATATGTCTTTTTCTGTGTTCATGGATATCTTCATATCCGTATCTTTCCATTATACCTTCTTCAGATTCGAAATGGTATTCTGCATATTCTGTCAAAAAGTTTAAAAGATAATTAAGCTGCTGTTTCCCTTTGTTTTTAGCTATAGCTTCGGTAAACTTTTCTATTCGTTCCATCAACTCTATATGCTACTTGTCTATATCTATGATTCCAGTTGATAATTCCTCCTCTAGTTCCATTACATAACACCATTATATCCGATATAAAATAGGATATATAACGATTATTGTGAAATAACAAACCTCCTTCATCTAAAATACTTATATAGCTTTTCGATATACACTTCCTAGGTAAACATGGAATTCGAATTGGAAGCTGTTCTCTCTTTCAGCGGGGAGATAGACGGGATTAAAGATGACATATCTAAAGTCATATCCGAGGCAAATAAGGATATTTTAAAAAGAGGTATTCCAAAGGGTGTAGAATCCGGAGGAGCATCAGTGGTTGGACACAGTACTGAGGGTAAAGCCATCCATGTAAAGATAGTATCTGATAGATACGTTAGAGCGCATGACGCAGTAGTTCGTTTGAGGAAAAAATTGAGTGAAGAGATGGGTAAAAAACATCACGTAGGAGTAAGAGATATCAAAATAGAAAGATATCAGATCAGCTTCAAGTTAGAGGATGAACCAAAAAAGCAGATCGATTTGCCCTATGTTGATAATATCAAAATCGAAGGGAAAAACTGCGAGGTATCAGTGACTAGCCTTACAGAAGAGCAACTTCAAAAAAACTTTGTGGACCGTATAATAAATAGGATCAAAGAGAAGGTTCATCATCAACATTATGAAGGTAAAGAAGAGAAATGGGAACTGGTTTGGGGATCCGAGAAAAAGGACATGGTCTGGGAAGAAGACCCCACTAAAGTTATGGAAGAAAGGGGCTGGATCAAAAAAGGCCCTACCAAAGGGAAATGGTTTTACCGCCCTCAAGCTGCAAAGATATTGAAAACCATGGCAAAGATAGCGGTCTCGGAGATACTCGAACCATTGGGGTTCGAAGAAGTGATTGAGAGCATGATGGTGCCTTTCGATGTTTGGATCGATACAGGTCATATGGAGGGTATACCTAACGAGGCTTATTATATATCTGAACCTAAAACTAGGGATACTGGAGAATGGGAAGGGATAGTTGACGAGATCAAGATTTCTCGAGAAGTACCTATCGATAAGTTAGATGCTATGACCACTGCTCCTCGAGCAGGAGTTTGTTATGCTCAATGCCCGATCATCTACTGGTCTTTAAAAAACCGCACCATATCTGATGACAGTCTGCCCGTGTTGGTTTATGATAGGACAGTTCCAAGTGCTAGGTATGAATCCGGTGGACGCCACGGAATCGAAAGGGTAGATGAGTTTCATAGGATCGAGCCGGTTTATATCGGCACAAAAGACCAGTTGATAGATTTGAAAGAGAAACTCATCGAGAAATACACTCACGTGTTTGAAGATATTATAGAATTGGAATGGCGCATGGCAAATGTCACTCCATTTTATCTACAGCAGGCCGGGGAAGAGGATGAAAACGGAGAAACAGAGCTCGGAACCGTTGATTTCGAAGCTTATCTGCCATATCGTGGAAGTAGAAAGGAAAGTGAATGGTTGGAGTTCCAGAACCTAAGTATATTCAAGAAGTATACTGAATCGTTCAACATCAAGTCGCAAACCCAGGAACTTTACTCGGGCTGCACGGGTATAGGTTTGGAGAGATGGACCTCCGCCTTCCTGGCGCAGAAAGGTTTAGAGCCCGAAAATTGGCCTGAAGAATTTATAAAAATATTTGGGGATATGCCTGAAGGAATAGAACTGCTTTAGGTGAAATATACTTGAACCAACCAAAAAGTAGTTATATTAATTATATTTACTTGCAATTTACCTTACCGACGTATCTCGGTATTATGTGATTTAAAATCTTCAAGATTCAAGGAGAATTACCATGGCTAGGCAAAAATCCAGGCGTGCAGGAAGACGAGTTAAAGATAAATGGAAATCGAAGAGCTGGTATAGGATAGTAGCTCCAGATATGTTCGACGGAGCGGTCGTGGGGGATACACCTGCTGCTGAACCCGAAGAGCTTTTGGGAAGGACAGCGTCCATAAGTCTCCAGGATTTAACGGGAGATTTTTCTAAGGTCCACATCAAAACTAAATTCAAAGTGAACGGTGTAAGAGGAGGAGAATGTGTAACTAGATTCGTTGGCCATGACATGACAAGTGACTATATCAGAAGATTGACCCGCAGAAGAAGATCAAAGATCGATTCTGTTTTCGATACAAAGACAAAAGAAGGTTACATTGTAAGGATAAAGATTTTATCCGTTACTGATAAACGAATCAATTCTTCGATAAAACAATCTTTAAGAAAGAGGATGAAAGAGATCTTAGATGAAGTTGTATCCAAATCTACATTAGCTGAACTGGTCAGTAAAATGATATTCAGTAATCTAGCTAAGAAAATCAAGAAAGAGACTAAGGAGATCTACCCTCTGAAAAGGGTGGAGTTCCGCAAATCGGAGGTCCGCTCAGTTCCAAGCGATGAAGAACTTGATGAAAAGATCGTAAGTCAGGAAAAATTGGATAGGGAAGCTGAGGAAGAAGTTAAAAAAGAAAGGAAAACGAAACCTGAAGTCATAAAGGAGTTCCAGGAGATAGAGGGAGTAGGTCCGACCATGGCAGAAAAGCTCTATGATGGAGGATACAAATCTATCGAAGAGTTACGTGATGCCACTCAACAGGAACTTAAAGACGTCGAGGGAGTAGGTCCGGCATTCTCTGAAAAGATTATCAAAGATCTTCATTCAGATGAATGATAATATTTTGATCGCAAAGTCGGGGTAGCTCAGCCTGGCGGAGCGCTAGACTCATAGGGAATGATAAAAGCGTTCCAATCAATAAGATAAAACAGGTACTTATTCCTGGGAAATCTAGAGGTCGCGGGTTCAAACCCCGTCCCCGACATTTAT
>JBMCUO010000069.1:0-8934 GCA_048622455.1 Candidatus Saliniplasma sp.
ATTTTCTCCTGGTAATCCTCCTACTTTGATCCCGTTCAACTCGTGAATTATCTGCTCGGTTGTGAAACTGAACATCACGAGCCCTCCTGCTTTGAAACCTCTCCCCATGGTGTGACACTGATATTGGCGTGTAATGCCATATCCGCCTGGAACTTGTGAGTCTCTTTCTTTTTGATTGATATGGCCTGGTACGGCTCTCCAAAAGAGCCAGGATCGTTTTCCAGAGCCCATTCGACCTTTTCTAGGATCTTATACCTTGAGTCCACATCTATCATATCTATGACCTCTACCTGTTCCCTGAACCTATTGACCGCTTCTTTAGATATGTTCTCGATGTACGGGACGGCACCAGGGGCACCGATGATCCTTCCCTCTTCGTCTATACCGTTCTCGATCAGTTTGAGAAGGGTGTTCCCTGACTTATGCCCTCTAACTTCGTCACCACAGATTATCAGGAACCTTATATTAGGATTTGAAAGGGTGTTGGCGATGACCTTTTCGATCCCTAAATTTTCAGTTTTCATGGGTCCCCATATAGCTACCTTTTCTTCAGGGAACTCGAACTTGTTTTTTAAAGTGATGACCGCAACCGGAGAGTCTTTGTCACCTATTCTGTAATCCCCCTTCCACGGGTAAAGTTCACTCATAGTTGAGCTAGCCTCCTGATGATCCTGGATGAATTTTCTTTGGATTGGAGTGGTATTATATGAGCGCCTATCTTGGTATCTAGCCCCCTATCTTTTACCCCGGCGACCAACCCTTCGTAAAATTCGACGGTAAATTCCACTGATTCCCCTGAAAAATCATCGGTCTGTTCGAACCTTTCTTTAACCTTTTCTGGTACGTTCACTTGAGGTATGGAATCGATCAGGATGTTCATTTGGGAGCGTGAGTCTAAAGGTGTGGTGGAGACCAGCACTGGCGGTATTTTATCAACTGAATGTGTGATCTCTTCTAAGCAGTCGAGCACCTCCTCAACATCGTAAGATATCTGTGTCTGGAAGAAATCTGCACCAGCCTTTATTTTCTTGGCCGCGTATTCCGCCTCATTTCTCCTAGCCGGTATCAGAACTCCCCCAGTTTTAAAATCCGTAGGCTGTTCGAGCTCTTCCATTTCGTTCATGTACCTGTTCCTAGTTCTGTACGGTTTAGATGAGAGTTCGGGCATCAGTTTACCCTTGTTTAGATACTTCTTGATCCCGGTGATCAGTTCTAGAGAATTGATATGCCCTACCATCTCTTCTGCTGGATAATCCCCCATCGAAACATCTCCACTCATAGCCAGTAGGTTATGTATGTTTAGACACTGTGCTCCCAGTAACCATTTCTGAAGACCACTCAGCGTGGAATCCCTACAGGTGAGATGTACGATGGTTTCTACGTCGACATGCTTCTTCAACATGTATGCATAGGGTGCTGGGTCTATCCTGACCAGACCTATTGGATTGTTACAGATATTGACCGCTGTTAGATAATTTAGGAAATCATAGTTTTTTACTTCATCTATGTAATCTGAAACGTTGCCCCCCCTAGGTGAAGGTATCTCGTAGGTTATAGGGAACTTAGTATCCTTTAGGATTTTCGTTATATCGCTCATCATAGTATGATATCTATCTATTTATTTATGGGTTTTGTTTATATATACGAGGGGTCCGGATACAGATAAAGTATAAATAACATTTTTATACTAGAAATTAACGATGGGAGAGGACACAGAGGACACGGAGGATCAATGCGAGCACGTTTCCAAAGAGAAGGATTGGCTTGCACTTCTAAAAGGAAAGGAGAAACTGACGTTAGCTCCACATCCGTACTGTGAGAATTGTGGTTTGGTCAGGAACATCGGACCAGATAGACCACGTAAGATGGGTTTCTATGTCGACGCTTTGAACGAACTCCAGAGGTATCTTAGAGAGGAGAGTAAGAGGGGAGGTAAACCGAAGTTGATCGAAGCCCAGAAAAGATTGATAGTCAAGGAGATGCAGAAGGATGATCTATTCCAGGACCTCTATGGAACACTGGCTTCCGCTCAAAAAGAGAGGTTCATAGAACTCGTCCAGAAATACAGACCCGATCTAAAAAGTTACGAGATCGAGTTCTATTTAGAGTGAAATCTGTTAAAAAGCTTTATATGTGTTTTGTAAGTGAATAGTACTATGCATAAAGTCTCCTTCATAATCCCAACTCTAGATGAAGTCCAGGGCATAACTGAAGTTCTGGAGAGTATAACTGATAAGGAACTAGATGGCTATGAAGTCGAGATACTGGTTGTGGACGGAGGATCAACCGACGGTACAAGAAAAGAGGCGGAGAGATACGGAGTGCGGGTTTTTTTTGAGAAGGGTGGGAAAGCGTCCGCAGTGAGGAGAGGTTTCGAGGAATGCCAGGGTGACTATGTTTTTTTGATAGATGGGGACGGGTCATACCCATGCGATAAGATATCAACCATGTTGGATAAATTAGAGGATGGAAGTTCTATGGTCTTGGGGAGTAGATTTTCTGGCGAAGTGGATGATGGTGCCATGTCGAGGGTCAACAGGTTCGGCAACAGGGTACTAACGTCCATGGCCAATAAGTTGTACGGGACCGAGATATCCGACCTCTGTACGGGTCTGAGAGGAGTTAAAACTGATTGTGTAGGGGACATCCCTGGTAAAGGTTTCGAAGTGGAAGCTGGATTACACGCTTTGATGTGTGATAGTAATATCTCTGAAGTACCTATCAGGTATAAAGAACGTGCAGGAGAATCTAAATTGAGGATCTGGGACGGATTCAAAATAGCTAAAAGATTGTTAGTTGAAAAGATCAAGAAAAAGAAAGAAAGGTTTTTTGTTTAAAGTATCGCTAGACCAGAATCGACGTCGAAGTTCAGACCGATTCCGAACCAGCCTATAATTATTAGTGCAAGTGCGAATCCTGCAATCCCGATCTTGAACCATTTGTCCCAGTCGTCCCTGTAGAAAGCTGCTAACAGTAGCATACCTGCCACTACGAACACGCCTATATCCATAAGAACATCCCCGGTATACCGCATGGCATTTTCAGTAGCCTGATGGTCCTGTTGCAATTCACCACTCGGTGGGTTGCTGCCGTAGTTTGTTCTGAACGGAGCAGCACTTATCAAAATCGCACCAAGCAGTATTATTATCAAACCGAGCATTACGACCTTCGGCATCCACTCGTCACTAGCTAATTTCTTGAAGAATGGTTCTCTTGGATGCTGTGGCGGCATGTGCTGAGGTTGGTACTGCTGTTGTTGTGGCTGTGGTTGTGGCTGCTGTTGCGGTTGATATTGTTGTTGTGGTGCCTGTTGTTGACCTGTACTCTCATCCTGATATGTTTCCTCTTCCATAATTAACACCTCTGTTGTTATAATATAGAGCGTATATATGTTTTTTGTGAAATTAAACCTATGATCGTATATGTGATGAGATCAATCTTCCTCGTCCAGTTTTTTCTCCAGTTTAGCTATCCTCTTTTTTAACTCCTGGATCTCCTCATCTTTTGATGTCTTTGTAAATTTCTTATAGGTTGTCTTTATAGACTTCATGGGATCTTTGATGAGTTCTGAGTACTCCTCGGATAATTCTTTAAGTTTAAGTTTTATTTCTGGCCTCTTTTTCCGGAATCCCTTCCAGAGTTCACCATATATGTCGTAATATTTATCCGGTAATTGTTCCAACAATTTATCGACATCCTCTGAGATCGATATCCATATCTTGAACAGTTCTTCCATCTCCTCTTCATGTTCCTTCGCTAGATTTTTTAATTCTTTACGCAAATCTGTAGATAACCCATCCCAAGTTTTGATCAGTTCGATTTCCTTTTTTTCTAGTGCATCCCTACTGACCTCAAGCTCATTTCGGATATCCTTTACCATGTCGAACCATAACGGATACAGGTCCCCCATGTCTTTTTCGTCGTCCTCAATTATTGCCTGGCTTTCGCCGATATATTCGTAAATGATCTCTTTGACATCTTCTTTCTTACCCTTCATCTCTTCACGGATATCCTTGATCCGTTTATCGAGCTGGGTGGTGAGTTTCCCCCATCTTTCTTCTAATTTTTCTAGCTCCTCATCTGGGATATCGCTTTTCTCGAGTTCATCCAAGTGCTTCTGGAATCTGTCTGATTTCAGATCCCATTTCTCATCGATCTTATCCCAATGCTTTCTAGAGGTACTTTTGACATCTTCTAGACCCTTGTCGGCTTCCTTCTTTAAGTTCTTCCAGAACTTCTTGATCGTGACTGATTCGTCCTGGAGTAAATCCTGGAGGATATTTAAAGTTGATATCAATTTTTCTTTTGTATCCTCTTCACCCTTCTTGACCTTGATGGTGATCTCTCTTTCACCCGATTTCTCTTTCACTGCTTCGTAAAATTTCTCGTCAGCCATACGTTTAGAGATCTGGTCCTTATTCTGTAAACCTTTGAATTCGAAATCCAGGTCTACAAAGATCTCCTGCATCTCATCCCTGGTGAACTCCTCTTTTAAATCTGATTTGATATCTTCTGAATTTTCGTAGATTTTGACATATCTCTCATATAATTCTTTCATGTTTAAATCTCCCATTGAAATTTATATAACATTAAGAGACTAATATAGTTTTTTGAAAAGTTAAATTTAAATTAAAAAAAGAGGGAAGAGATTTTTATAGGTACTTACCACAGTTGTCACAGTAGTACCGATCGTATTCCTGGATATACCTAGCCTGATTCCCGCATGTAGGACAGATGTTTTGTTCCTGCTGTTGAGACTGCTGCCATCCCTGCTGTTGCTGTGGTGGTTGTTGTTGCTGAGACTGCTGCCATCCCTGCTGTTGCTGTTGATCTGGTGGAGGTGGAGGTGTTTGTCCCCATCCCTGCTGCTGTTGAGGTGGTTGGGTTGCACTAGCGGGATGTATCGGAACTTTGTAGTCCTGGCAGTTATCACAGTACCATTTTTGGTATTCCTGTACGTATCGCATAGCTCCTCTACAGTCTGGGCATATACTAGCCTGGGTATCTACTTCTCCCAGTTTCATGTAACCGAGCAGTATGAGAAGACCAGAGAGCACCATCCCGAAGATTAATCCCAGTATGATGTATATTACACATTTGTCCTTCGCGGCTCCAGATTGTCCGTTGTCTATGGGATTGAGTATATCATCTTCAAACTTGCCTTTGAGTACTACTGCGACTCCTGCAAAGACCAGGTAGATAACGCCCCAGATTATCCTTCCCGTTCCATAATACGTACCATAATAATTCGTACTCCAGAATATACCCTGCATTATGGACCAGAGGCCCCAGAGGCCGTACAGCAGTGCGGCGACTAAAAAGAATATCGAGGCGTATCTCATCATCTCTCTAGCTTCTTTCAATTTCGGTGGTAAGTTCGGATTTTCGTTCGGTACCGATAGAATTTTTGACATATCCATATATATCACTCCTTATTCAAATCTTCAGGGGGTGGTGGAGGTGTTTCCCTATGTCCGCTTTGACCCTGTTGCTGCTGTTGTGAAGGTCCTGACGGCGGTGGTGGCTGTTGATACTGCTGCTGTGGTGGTTGCTCTCCACCTTTATCATCCTTTTTCAAGAGTTTTACAACCACTACTATGATTATGATCAGGATGATGATCGGCAGAATTATGGCGAGTGCTAAACACATCATACCTCTCGCTAGGATATCATCTATAACTCCCTCATCATAGTCAATATCACCGTCGGTATCGTTTCCGTTTGTACCATCACCGTTTGTACCGTCACCGTTTGTACCGTCACCATTTGTATCATCAGCCCCGGGTTCCGCCTCATCCATATAGTATTCCCCTGTGCCTTCTGACTCAGTATATTCGTAGGTTTCAGCGTCGGTTAATTCTAAAGAATCAGGATTATTGATCGTATCCAAAGAAAATTCTATTCGTAAAGTGCTTGTACCAAAACCTGAAGGTGTTGTGAAGTCGTACTCCATTCCATCCTCCCATTCAATATAAACCTGGCCGAAATAGTAATAGATCTCGTAAGAGTCTCCATCACCATCTTCCATTGAGATCATATACCACATATGAGATTCGGTCTCCTCATCAGATAGGATCGATCCCTTGACTTCCAACTCGGCGGTGATATCTCCACCGCTTTCATCGATGCTAACACGGACTATGTCTATGTTATCTCGAGTTACATCTTCATCTACGCTATATCCTGTATCTGTCCATTGATAGTGGTCAACATCGTTCGTGGAGTCTGTGATCTCGTCGCTGTATTGTGCACTAGCTATCGCGGGTGCTAATAGCAGAGCTGCTACAACTAATATTGCCATTAAATATATTTTTATTTTCATCTTATCTAATCCCCTATGTGTTATCAAGAGGTATTACTAACAGGTTTATAAATATAACTATTTGTGACTATATAACTGAAATATCAATATATAGGTGTTATAGAAAATAAAAAAAGGAATAAAGGGGTTATTCTTCCATCTCTTCTTTTTTCTTGTATATCAGTACTGCAAGGATCGATGAGATCATCATAAGAAGGACCGTAAATCCGGGTGTCTCTTCTTCAATATTTTCACTTTCAGTATCATCTCCGTCATCGCCGTCTGATGGCGTAGTATCATCGTCGTCATCATCACTACCCCCTCCGTTATCGCCGTTTGATGGCGTGGTATCATCGTCATCATCATCTCCAGGATCTGAGTAGCCTGGTGGATATTCTGCATCATGTCCTGCTAAGTCCACCATGAGCTCTCCTTCATTATAAACTGCAACTTCAGCTATCAATAGATCCTCTGGATCACCGATCTGTGCTCGACCGAACTCGATCTCCAAAGTATCTGTCCCAACACCCGTAGTATCAGGTTCGAAATTGTTACCGTATCCACCACTGCCAGACCAAATATAAACGTCGATCTCACTGTCACCGTTATTGTACCATATATCTATCTCTCCTTCGTCGCCATCCGTCAAAAATATCTCATAAAATATCTCTGGATGGTCGGTGATAGTTCCTTTGACCGTAAGAGATAAAGTTACTACGGAATTGCTTTCCGAAATCTCAATATCGGTTATGTCGATATCCGGGCTTTCAGTGAATTCCCAATCGGCCTCTGATTCACCGATCATCTGGATCACATCATCTTCGGGGTCGCTCACTACATCGCTGTAGGGTGTACCTGGGTCAACTGGTTCGTCGTCCACGGTTACGTAAACAGTTTCACTTCCAAATATCACGGCATAAGTACCCGGGTCATCAAACGTATGACTTATGGATTTTGTGGCACATTCACCAATAGGCAAATCTACGTTGTGGATAACATCTCCATCTACTGTTACTGGAACCTCACCCGACTCATCTCCGATATTTTCAACCTCCACTTCTATTGTGACCGATAAAGGTGCGCTACCCTCTTCCGGATACACATATAGTTGATGATCGACTGGAACGAATCCATCATCCGGCGGGTCCTCCGCATAAAAGTAGTCCCAGTAATATTCATTATCATCGAGATTGTCGTAGGTAAATATGGTATCGAACCAAAGTTCATCTGGGTTAAGCAGCTCGGTCAAAGTAGTGGTCACGACGAGTGTGTCAGTCCCTACACCATCGACGTCGACTTCGTACATGCTGTATCCATGGTCGTTACTAGCCCAGATACTGCACACTCCGTCGTTAAAGGTGATCATATAGAAACCATCACTTTCATCTCCAAGGTATACAGAATACGTCAAATTACTGTGGCTAGATATCGTACCCTTCACTGTAAGTGATACGGTTATATCACCTTGGCTTTCAGAGAGTTCTGCTTGGACTATATCTATATCTGGTCGCTCAACATCGTACATCCATCCGGTACCGTATTGGTATTCAACATCGTCCGTTCCATCGCTGATGAAATCACTGTACGGATCTTCCTGGGCAGTGACAACTCCGATTACACCAGAGAATATAATAAACGCTGTTATCAAAGCTATTATCCTTTTCATTTTTTATACACCCCATGAATCAGGTAATAACATAGATAGATATATATTTTACTATTTTTTTATTTATATACTATACTATGATGATTTTAATAAACAATTTTATAAATCAAACTGTGACTACTATGATATATGCTAGAGATAACTGTACATGAAGTCAAAGGTCATTGTCCCGTATATAAAGAGGGTGACAAGATAATCGTAGATGATCCAGAGATCGATCTTGAGAGGACTGACGCTTTGTGCACACACGCTTTGAGCACGATATTACATTATACGACGGCTTTAGAGAACGGTGTGGATCCCGTCGAGTTGGGATTGAGTACCAAAGAAGGCGTCGCCTATATGCAGTGTGTTGATCCGGGAAGTCCTTATACAGATGGTGGAACGGTCATATTCAGATGCAAATAGATCTAAGGTAAATTTAATATAGGTTTTAAATGAATTAATTATATGACCGTGATAAGATCAAGAGATGATGATAGTGAGAAACGAGGTATCAGTTAAAGAAAAAAAGAATATCATATCTGTGATAAAAAATGATCTTCAGAGTGAGCGTGAAGTCCGTTTTGCTTATTTACATGGATCATTTTTAAGAGGTAAATTCAATGATATTGACATAGGGATATACTTTTCGAGTCCTGATTCCGATTATATCTACAAGAAAAAAAGATTGGATTTTGAATTGAAAAAGGAAGTTGGATTATCTAAGAAGGTCGGATTCAAAGTAGATGTAAGATGTCTTAATGACGCACCTAACAATTTTTGTTACAATGTTATAAAAGATGGAGAGTTGCTGTTCAGTGATGATGAATCACTCAGATCGGATTTTGAATCCTTGGTATTGGTAAAACATCATGACTTCCAGCGTTATCGAAAAAGATACAGAAAAAAGGCTATAGGTGTATGATAATGAATTACGATGAGGAAAAGGTAGAGAGGTTCGTTTCAGAGATATACCGGTCTCTAA
>JBMCUO010000070.1:0-8926 GCA_048622455.1 Candidatus Saliniplasma sp.
AGCCTTCTAGATTTTCCATCTCAACTTTGATAATGTTGTTGTCCATAAATGATCTATACAGATTTAGGGTTATCAGTTATTAAAAATTTTGCTAATACACTTTCAGGCAACCCTCTGTGACACTTTTATAAACCCACCTTACCATGGCATTTTTGATGGAGAGCACATTGTCCTCCCCTATGAACGGAATTTTCCCCTACGACCCTCGGAAGAACCAGAAAAAGATCATGGAAAACATATTCGAAAATCTGAACAGGGGAAGGTCCATGATATATCAGGCAGCGACAGGTTCAGGTAAAACCATATGCACATTGACACCGGTTTTGAGTTACGCTGAGAAGCATGATAAGAAAGTAGTTTATCTCACCAGGACCAATTCCCAGCAGAAACAGGTCATATATGAAACCAGGAAGATAGGCGATTTCTATGCTCTTGGTATACAGGGTAGAAATAATACATGTCTTTTAGCCCAGAACAACGAGGAGCTTCAACAGGGAACTGCTGAAGAATTATCTAAGTACTGCAGTGATAGAAAAAAAGAGGTCAGGACAGCTATCCAGGAGGACCGAGAGTCTTATGCATGTCCATATTATGCAGGTATGCTGCAGTGTAATCTAGAGGAAGTTAGAGCGTGGACAAAGGAAAACGTTCCTACAGTAGACGAATTTTTGGACTACTGTCGAAAGAACGACCTATGTGCTTATGAACTCTCAAAAGCACTTATCCCCGAAGCGGACCTGGTGGTCGCACCGTACATCTACTTCTTCTTGACATATATTAGAAGAAACCTGCTTGAGTGGATGAACGTTGAATTACCCGAATTGATAGTGATCGTCGATGAAGCCCATAACTTACCAGATTATGCGAGGGACTTGGCGTCTATAGATATAACCAATGCTTCATTAGAAAGGGCTTTAGACGAGGGACAGGAGATCGGAGACCCAGAATTGAATGAAAATATTACCATCTCATCGTTCTGCAGACTGTTCGAAAACATACTCTTGGATGTGGTTCAGGAATTCGTTATAGAAGATGACGGTTTGATACCCCCCAACGAAGTGAGAAGTGAACTTCTCAATTATTTAGGGATCAATACAAACCAGTTCAAAGGGCTTATCAAAGATATGAAGATACATGGGGAGATAGTTCAGGAAAAGAAGAGAAAGGAGAAGAAACTCCCTCGTTCATATATACACTCCCTATCTGAATTTTTAAAGATATGGTTGACTCTTGACCAAGCAGAGTACATTAAGTTGGTAAATGGGGGGGAAAATCCGTCCTTGGAAGGTTTTTGCCTTGATCCCAGCAGAGTCACCGAAGTGCTCAACCACTGCCACGCATCTGTACATCAATCTGCAACCCTAGAACCTTTGGACGAGTACCGCGATTCTATAGGGTTGCCTTATGACACGGAAACCAAGATATTTCCCAGTCCGTTCCCCGAAGAGAATCAGAAGATATTCTATACAGAAGGCGTCTCCACACAGTACGAAGCATTGCAGCGCAGTGATAAGATGGTTCAAAAACTCAGGAAGGATGTGAAAGATATCGTTGAAGATATCAAACGAAATACTATCGTATTCTTCCCCAGCTATAGACTCATGAACGAGATAGGCGGTCCCATCATGGATGAGTACGATATATCCGTGGAGCACCAGGGTATGACACAGCCGGAGTTGATGGAGACGGTCGAACAGTTCAAAATTAAGGGAGGGACTCTCTTTTCAGTCATAGGCGGTCGTATCAGCGAGGGTATGGATTTTCCAGGTGATGAGTTAGAAGTTGCAGCTATCGTAGGGATCCCTTACCCAAAACCTACAGCAAGACAGAAAGGACTCAGACATTATTACGATATGAAGTTCAATAAAGGATGGGAATACACGATAAAGGCACCCACCGTACGGAAGATACTTCAGGCCACCGGTAGGTTGGTCAGGAGTGAACACGATCTTGGGGCGGCAGTTATCCTAGACGAAAGAGCTGTTCATTTCGAAAGCTATCTCCCAGACCTATTTTTAACTGAAGAACCGGTGTCTTCGATACGGGAATTCTTCCAATAATGAAAAAGTTTATAATGTTTGTAAATCTCAATCCAAAATATGCATAAAGTCTGCGACGTTGATATGGAGAAGAATATCCTTGAAGAGAACGAAAAACTAGCTGATAAGAATGCTGAAATTTTTAAGGAAAACGGCGTCAGAGCTTTCAACATATTAGGGGCTATAGGTTCCGGTAAAACATCTGTTATAGAAAGATTATCAGAAGGTATGGACGGAGTCAATATAGGCGCTATCGCCGGCGATCTAACTGGTGAGGACGATCATATTCGGTTCAAAGATAAGGGACTTGACTCTACAGCAGTTAATACCGGAAAAGATTGTCATCTAGACGCTCACTATGTTTCGCACGCACTGGAAGATATTGATGTTGAAAATCTAGACTATCTATTTATTGAAAATGTTGGAAATCTGATCTGCCCGGTAGATTTTCCACTGGGTACGGAGAAAAACGTGGTTATCATATCCGTTACTGAAGGCGATGATATGATACGTAAGCATCCGTTGATATTTGCTCAGAGTGATATCACTGTCATCAACAAAATAGATTTAGCGGACATGATGGATGTTGAACTCTCGGTTATTGAAGAGGATTACGAAAAAATTAATCCGCATGGTACCCTAATAAAAATGAACGCTAAAAAAGGTGAAGGTATAGATAAGTTGGCGAAGGAGTTAGATTTGCCTTATTCTTTACCACGGTAATAGTAAGACTCTTCTAATTTCACTATCTTTTCAGGATCCTTGTTCCTATAGAACTCCCTTCTTTTCTCAGCTAATACACCGATTACGATCCCAGCGCCCAACATCAGACCTATGACGAAAGAAGGTAGATGATCGTAAGGTTCTGGAACAGGTACTGCCGCTCCAATATTAGTCTTTTCTATTTCAAGTGGCTCTATGGAAACTTCATCTACATCGTCTTCGAAGTCGCCGAGTATAATAAGACCTCCACCATCCTTAATAGTCTTCGATTGCAATTCAGTTGTTTCTCCGTTGAAAGATAGTTCGTTTTTCCATCCATAATAACCGACGTAGCCGTTTTGATATTCGAACTTATAATTCTCTTTTCCCTCTTCTGGCTCTCTTACCATAATTCCATTGGTGTTGATGTCTTTAACGATATTTATGCTGCCGCCATCAAGATGCTCTATATCGCTCAGAGTCAGTGAGAAAGTCACTTCTGAGGTATCACCACGTGTGAGTACTTTGATATTGAAATTTAGATTACCTATGAACTCTCCTTCATATCTTAATTCTGTACTTAACTGGATATCTGTATGAGGGAAACTCTCATCCTCTCTTTCGATAACCTGAAGGTCCCAATCCATTTGATCCAGTTGAATATTATATATATCCTCACCAGTATCTACGACGAAATTTTTATATTCTATACTGTAAAGTAAAGTTCCATCCTCATAAAGAGCCACTTTCACTTCTTCTTCAGAACTCACTTCTACATCGACATCAGTGAACTGATCTGCAGAGAGTACTGCTTGAGAAGTAGAAATAAAAATAATTACGAAAAGAAAAATCGCGACAATCCGACCTAGTTTTCCGCTGTTCATCATATCTTTCATCTCCTTCCCAAAACCCATAAAAAAAAGGGGGTTGAGGAGGTTTTTATCGTGAGGTGTGTGTTCTATATATTACACATACTAAACCTTACGTTAAGTATAAAAGGTATTTCGCACAGTTCTCGAATTGATAATCTTCTTTTAAAATATCTCATCGAAAAGTGGGGCTACCGTCACCTCACATCCAACGGCTTCTATAGTATCAGTGCAGAAAACACTATCGCATATCTCATCTAATTTCTTGTAAGCATTATCAACAAAGAGTCCGTGAGTACATCCAGCGTGAACTTGCTCTGCTCCCTGTTCTAACAGTTGTTTAGCTGCTTCTCTCATGGTACCACCTGTTGAGATTATATCGTCCAAAATAACCACTTTTTTCCCCTCAACGTTTATGTTCTTAGGCTTTATCTCAACTGTTTCACCGTCCAATCTTTTTTTCTCAAGATAGTCCCAATCTGTGTCTATCTCTTCCGCAGCTTTTTGGATTCTATTTATACCTCCCTCATCTGGTGAGATCAATAGGTCGGGTTCGTACAGTTCTGAATGAACACCTAGTAACCCCATAGCGGTATGATTCTCTGCATCGATATCGAAAAAATCGATGATCTTTTTAGAATGAAGATCAACACTGTAAAAAGAACTCGCCTGTATCTGTATTCGTTCAGCTATGGCTCTAGAGCTAAGGGCCTCACCCTTTTGGAACATCTGGTCCTGACGAGCGTATGAAAAATAAGGTACTATTACATTTACCGACTTAGCTCCGTTTCCAAAAAGTGCATCCTGGATAAAAAATAGTTCAAGTAATCTCCGATTTGGGTATGTGGTCTGGACTAAATAGCAGTCTTCTCCCTCTACACTACCAGAAAGATTGACATAGATCTCTCCATCTGGGAAAACTTTCGATCTTACCTCGATGAATTCTAAATCATTCCTTTCTATCAGCCTTTCACTCAGTTTTGGTGAACCAGGTCCTTTTATCAACATATTAGGTTACCCCTGTACGACATATAATCCACGAGATATAATTTTTTTGACTCCATGAACTCACTATCATGGAATATCAGCGTAATTGTTTTATAAGGACTAGCACTTTGTAATAAGTGGTTGTTAGCTATGATGCCGGGTGGATTAGGAAACTCAAGACAGATGAAGCGCATGATGAAAAAGATGGGCATGGAAAGTAAGGATATCGATGCCGAGAAAGTTATTATAGAAACTAGCGATAAAAAGCTTGTTTTCGATAATGCTGAAGTCGTACAGATGAAGGTAAAAGGTCAAGAAATGTACCAGATCGTCGGTTCTCCAAGAGCGGAAGCTGTGGAAGGGAAGGTTCTGATCGATGAAGAGGATATCAAGCTAGTTTCCGAGAGGGCCGGAGTTTCACAGGAAGAAGCGAAAAAAGCGCTTGAGGAAACAGATGGTAAACCTGCGGAAGCGATCATCAAACTCACCACCTGAATAATACCATAAAATGAGGTAATCTCTTGCCAAAGAAAGGGAAAGATATCGGGAGTACAATACTTGTAGCGGTAGTCATACTGATTTCAGTAAGTGTAGCCGGTATCAACCTTTTAACGATGTTTGGTATAATTACAGCAGATATGTTGACATATGCTGTATTTGTAGGGCTAATTTTAATTCCTACTGTTATCATAGGAGGGGCGATAAATAAGATAGTGATCGAGCAGAAGAAAGCTCTTGAGAACCTTTTAGGGCAACCATCAGGGGTCGGTGACAAACTCGAACTGAAGATCAATTTAAAAAAGTATGAAACTACGATGGCCGATATCACGATCCACCCAGCTTTTTACTTTAAGATCGCTGTAGCATCCATGTTATCTGTTTTGACCGGTTTTTTTATTCTTTTAGTCACTGTGGAAGGGATAAGAGGGGATATATTAACTATCTACCCTATGCTGATCCCCCTCATAGGAGCGATATCTGTAATCCATATATTCAGTAAAAATTTGTTCGAACCGAATGGATGGCAGGAATTTGTAGAACATACATGGATAGCTTTTTTCACAATCTCTGTTTCCATCTCTTTTATGATATCACTGAAGGGATATGTTCAGAGCGCTTACCCCAAAACGTTATGGGAAACCTTCCTAGGGCTGCCGTTCTCCCTTCAAACGCTGATGTATTTTGTCATACTTCTTCTTCTAGGTGGTATATTGGTTAGGTTAGGAGATATGCTACATCTAGACTCTTCGCCCTTCAAAGCTTCGGGTATCACACTGATACTCGTATCTATGGTCTTTTTGATCCCACAGTTTCAGTTCATACCTTTAGATTATTTCCATGAAATAATAACTTCAGCTTTTTCAATATTGTTGATTTTTTATGGTATTGTTACCGCGGCCCTTCTATACAAGGATGCGGGCTTAAGATATATAGTGACTAATGAAAAAGTTATCAAACTGAATACGAATAAATTAGAAAAATCAGTGAATTATCCCTTGAGTAGATTCAAAGAGATAGGCGTGGTGCAGGGTATACTCGCAAAAAGATTCGGGTACGGGAATGTCAACATCATTTTTAGTAAAGTTATAAAAGGACGAAAAAGAGTAAATTTTTGTGTCCTTCACGGAGTTAAAAAGCCTCATTTATTGGCCAATACTATAAAGGCACTCGCTGAGCAGAAAAGACAAAAGAAAAGGCCCAAGAAAAAGATCAGTGAAAGGAAAAAAATTAGAAAGAAGAAAAAACCCAAAAACGAGTCCAATGATGGTTTTTATTACAAGGTTTTGATAATCATATTGTGCGGATCTTTTCTGATGGCTATACCCACACATACTTTTGGCGATCAAATTACAGAAGACTCATTACACGTCGAAGAATTCCATGAGATCGTATTCGAAAATCTAACCCATGTTCAGATGGATTCGGAGTATAACATTTATCTTATGAATATAGATGATGAAAACTATAATGCAACGGAGATCAGGGTTCTATATCAGGAAGATGAGCAGAGGGCAGAAGAGGCTCTTATAGACCATACAAGTAGTTTTATAGTAGAGGCAGTGGAAAGCTCCTTCGATTTGGAAGGTGATGTCGCTAAAGGTGATTATGAATACGAAGTATCGATCAACGAGGATAGTTTACAACTCGATGAAACCGGTCCCATCGTAGTCTCATCACAGGTAGAGGTCACACTATTTCCGGATCATTATCAGATCCCAGAGGATGCTGACTTAAGAGAACTAGCATACGGAGCTCTCAAAATCGGCGGTCAACTTGAAATAGATATACCCCTATTCTGCGAACCCAACCATATCTCAAGTTATACTATACACGCACCCCCGGAACTCAATTTTATCGACGAAGAAGAGTCCAAAGAAGTAGTCAACATGGAATTAGACAACCGACACGGCCAGACACCTACAAAAAATAATACCCTAATTATAGAACATCAAGATCCCATACAATTGACAGACACCGAACCTGACCTATCATTGATGATAGATATTTATGAATTAGAGAGGGAAGTGGATAGAGAATATATCTCGATCAATACTAATTTTTCAGCAGAACTCCATGAGTTTTCTATCCCTTCAGAGGTTTTAACAAATCTACCTGAACCTTTAGAACTCAGGCATATAAATGCAGATATGTTGAGGTTGTTGTACGAAAATGGATTTAAAAGCGAAATAGATAGCTACATCTCAGATATAGAAAGTGAAATCAACTATAGGATATCTACATTCGCTACTGCGCCTCCCAACTCTGAATTCTCAATTATAGGTATGGATGAGCGGTACGGTACGGAATACATGGACTCGCAGACACCATTGATGGTCTATCATAATTCTACTTTTCAGAAAAATCTGTCAGATAGAAGTCAACAGAATGCTCTTGATATACAAAGGAGATATCTCGTCGATGAGAAAGTCTCGTTTGAGATCCAAAGCTTTCGGGATTGGGGTTTGAACTATACGGTCAAGGTCCCTGAGGGCTTGGAATTGGTAGATGCTAAGATATCCGGTAGAGAACTGGACGTACTTGAAGATGATTCAGGCAGATATTATATCAAAGATAGGGTACCCAAAGATACGAGTGCAACTTTTACACTGACCGTAGGCACATATATCGATATCTATTCGTTTCTACCGTTCGTAATAATCATAGCTATATTGTTTTTCACGTGGATCGGTCTCAATATGTATCCTGTTAAGAAAAAAAGGAAAAAATTGATTTGATCTATTTAAAACTCGATTTACTTACAAGCGCTTTTTCAAGGTATTTCTGGTCGGTGATCTCCACACCGGTACACATCACCGTATTTTTCCCATCATATTCAAGGTAAGTCATAGTTAGGTACAACCATCGTTCTTCTTCATTTTTCCCGACTATCTTCAGCTCGAATCTAATTCTTCTTCTGTCCCTGTTTTGGATGCTGTCTACTCTTTCGTTAAATACTTCTTTTTGTTCCTCACTTACCAATTCCATAAAATCCATAGATTTTAGCTCGTCTTCACTGAAACCGGTTATCAATTCTGTCGCCCTATTGAGATATAGAATATCTGTATTTTTAAGGATAAATACCGCTGAGGAACTACTCTCTACAAGTTTTGAAAATTTCTTTTCTATCTTCTCTAATTCCTCTCTAGCCTTCCTTTTTTCCGTCATATCAGCTGCGATCTCCATCATCCCTATGATCTCATCGTTGTCTCCTTTTATAGGCTCTCCACGTATATACCACATATCCCCCTCTTTAGACGGGATCATTGCCTCTTCTCTTTCACCAGTTTTATATGCCTCAACTATTGGACAACCTTTACATCTTTTATCTCTTCCAAACCAAATATCGAAACAATACTCACCAGTAAGATCTCCTGTTTTTTTCTGTACTTCCTCAGAAAAGGCTCTATTTGCCCATATTATACGCCCATCTTCATCCTGATGGTTCACTACTTCAGAGAGCGAATTCAATATGGATGTTTTTTCCTTCTCAGAACGCTGTAGCTCTCGTTGGGCATTTTTGTGCTCCACCGACTGTTTTATCGCTTGTGCCAGAACTACATATTGGGACCTTGGGTCCCCACCTTTCTGGATATACCGATCAGCCCCGAGGTTTAGAGCTTTCATAGCCACTTCTTCTCTTCCTCTCCCTGTGAATATGATAAAAGGAATATCGTCACCTCGATCTCTCAACTCGTCTAGAAATTCCAGTCCGTTCATTTCTGGCATCTGGTAATCTGAAACTACTGCTGAATAATAATTCTCATTTAAAAGGTTTAGAGCAGTTCGGGCTGAATCTGCTGTGTCTATGGTCAGATTACCATATATGTC
>JBMCUO010000071.1:0-8894 GCA_048622455.1 Candidatus Saliniplasma sp.
AGGGTTCGAATCCCTTCCCCCGCACTATCTTTTCTTCTAAGAAGGTCAGGGATATGATACATAACGAAGAAACATAACGAAGCAAAACACTTTGAAACGCACTTCGAAAATATTTTATAGCCATTCGTTATGTTTAGTGAAGCATAAAGGTGTTATCATGAAGAAGACTATGACAATAATCTGTATCCTTTTACTGGCTTTCACAGTACTTTCAGGATGCATCGGGCCGGAAGAAGATGAAATCATCAAGATTTATCATGCAGGTTCCCTATCCGGACCTTTCTCAGAACTAGAGAGAAGGTTCGAAAAACAATATCCTAATATAGACGTTAGACGAGAGATGTCCGGGAGCGTCGAAGCCGTTAGAAAGGTCACAGACCAGGGAAAGGAAGCTGATATCGTGGGTGTGGCAGACCATTCACTGATACCTGACCTCATGTATGACGAACATGCTTCTTGGACCGTCAGATTCGCTACTAATCGAATGGTTTTAGCTCATACGAATGAAAGTAATTACGCAGATGAGATTTCAGTAGACAATTGGTACGAAATATTGCAGAGAGATGATGTAAAATTCGGTTTCAGTAACCCAAACCATGATCCGTGTGGATATAGATCACAGATAATGATCCGCCTTGCTCAAGAACACTATGATGAGGGGGACCTTTTTTCTGAACTTATCGAGAAAAATACCGCCATAATGGAAGAAAATGGCACGATCACAGTTCCTGAAAACCTTGAACCGGTTGTATCTAAAGTGATGATCAGATCCGCGGAGATGGAATTGATCTACGGATTAGAGAGCGGTGATATAGATTATCTCTTTATATACCAAAGCGTAGTGGAACAGCACGAAGGGCTTGAAATGGTCTCGTTGCCTGAAAAGATCGACCTTGGAAGTCCAGAACATGAGGAGTTTTATAGGACCGTATCTCTGACAAGATCAACGGGAGATAATGTTTTTGGAGAGCCGATCGTGTACGGGATCACCATTCCAGAAACCGTCAAGAACAGAAAAGGGGCGCGTTTTTTTATTGAATTTTTATTAAGTGAAGAGGGAAAAGAGGTCATAGCAGATATGGGACAGGAGCCCATCGACCCGGCTTTAACTGATGATTTAGACCGCATGCCGGAAGAGCTGAGAGATATAGTAACGGAATCAGAGGAGGACGAATTTTGAATAAGTCTCTAAGTCCGATAACGGTTGTTCTAATTTTCACACCCGTGATAGCGATATTATATCTCCTAGAACTATGGCTCCCACTCATCATCTTCTTAACTGTATTCATCACCGTAACATACCTATTTGGTGAGAAAGAGAAGGACATGACTTTTGTGGCATTCTCCATTATAGGTCTGTTTTTAGTCATCTTCATACTTCTTCCTCTCGCCGAGTTGATGTACCAAGCTCTGCCAAGTTTAAATAGAGCACTCGGTGACCCCGGTGCAGTCGATGCCATATTTGTAAGTATGAGCGGAGCTTTGGTAGCAACTGCCATTGGACTTATATTGGGTATCCCATTAGCCTACACCCTAGCTAGAAAAGATTTTCATGGTAAGAACTTCATAGAGGGTCTTATCGATCTACCTATGGTTGTCCCGCATACAGTTGCAGGTATAGCCTTGCTGGTGATATTCAGCAGGAGGGGGACTCTAGGTGAACCTTTGAGTGCCGCAGGTATAAATTTCGTTGATGCATTTCCAGGAATAGTCGTTGCTATGCTGTTCGTCAGTATTCCCTTCATAGTGAATCAGGTCAGAGAGGGATTTGAAGACGTTGATCCAAGGCTGGAGATGGTAGCTATGAGTTTAGGCGCGGACAGAAAAAAAGCATTTTTTACTGTTTCATTACCGTTGGTGAAGCGAAATATTTTGTCAGGGGCTGTTATGGGATGGGCTAGAGCTATAAGCGAGTTCGGTGCCATAGCCGTTATCGCGTTCTATCCTCATAGCGCACCGGTTTATATCTACAAGGTCTTCACAGAGATAGGCCTAGCAGCAGCCCAACCGGTGGCTGCACTACTCCTAATCGTTACCTTGACTATCTTCATCATACTAAGAGCCATAACCAGGGGGTCTAGTCTTTATGATAAAGATTGACGGTATAACGAGAAGGTGGGGGGATTTTGTCATATCAGACGTGTCTTTGGAAATAAAAGATGGTGAATATTTCGTTTTCCTTGGTCCCACCGGAGCAGGCAAGACATTACTACTCGAACTTTTAGCGGGGTTCTACGAACCAGAGAAAGGGAATATCTACAAATATGATATGGATATTTCAGACCAACCACCTCAGGAAAGGGGTTTCGGTTTCGTTTACCAGGATTATATGCTTTTCCCACACCTTGATGTTAAGGGAAACATAGCATATGGATTAAGGGTCAACAGAAAAAGCGATATAAATAGAAAGGTGGAAGATATAGCTGAAAAAGTTGGAGTATCTGAATTGCTTTCAAGAGTGCCTTCAACTTTGAGCGGGGGTGAAAAACAGCGAGTTTCCATCGCAAGGGCTATGGCTTTGGAACCTGATGTTTTACTTTTGGATGAACCTTTCGGTTCAGTGGATGATCAGACGGGTAAAAAACTCAGAAGTCTGATGAAAGAACTACATAAAAAGGTAGGGTGTACGATAATCCAAGTGACCCATGACCAGGAGGAAGCAGTGGTTCTAGGTGATAGGATAGCGGTGATGAAGGATGGTGCTATCCAGCAGGTCGGTACCCCCGAGAACATAATGAGAAAACCAAGGTCCAAATTTGTAGCTGAATTCGTAGGAACAGGTAACATATTCCATGGAACTGCGAAGAAGGAAAAAGATGTATCCATGGTTGATGTCGGGAACGTCGAGATAGCTTCATCTTATACTCTCGAAGGGGATGTAACTTTGACCATAAGACCAGAAGATATAATACTAGCTGAAGAACCATTCGAATCTAGCGCTAGAAATAATTTTAAAGGTCGGGTCAAGGAAATCAACGATAGGGGCATCTACCATGAGATAATCGTTGATGTAGGAGTACCGTTGATAGTGTATATCACACGACAATCTATAGACAACCTTGAGTTAAAAAAAGGAAAAGAGATATGGACCGTCTTCAAAGCGTCTACGGTTCATCTTTTCAAGGAATGACTACTAAAACAGTATGACGTTTACTTTTTCTCCCTTCTCTACCAATTCAACATTTTCAGGGATCTCAAAGTAACCGTCTGCTTGTGCCATACTGGTTATAGCTCCAGATTGTTTGTAAACCGGATGCGCTTTATCACCATCTAACTTCACCGTCATGTACTGCTGCCTGCCTAAAGATGAGGTTATCCTTTTACCTAAATAAGCTTCGGTTTTCCGTACACATGGGGAAGGCAGCCGAGCCATCTTCCTGAGTCCAGGTAGTATCAGATGCTGGGCAGTGTTCAAACACGAAGTAGGATAGCCGGGCATACCGAATACCGGTGTTTCATTTACTATTCCAAATAGTGTTGGTTTTCCAGGTTTTAACTTGACACCGTGAAAGACCACTTCACCTAATGATGAGAGTGCATCTATCAGCATATCTTTATCGCCGACTGAACTGCCTCCAGAAAAGAGTACCATATCCTTATCCTCGGTCTGATTTTCTATCTCTTTTTTTAGACCCTCCATAGTATCCTGTACAATCGTTCCTCTGAAGGCTTGACCTCCATTAGATTCTACCATGCTTGTCAGTGTGTATGAATTCACATCATATATCTGCCCGGGTTCTAATTCCTCATCCAGCGGAACGACCTCGTCACCTGTTGGGATGATACCGACCCTAGGTTTCTCGTAAACCTCTACTTTATCCATCCCCATGGCCGCTAAAGCTCCTATTTTGGCCGAAGAAAGTACTTGTTTTTGACGTAAAACGACATCCCCTTCCTTGATATCCTCACCCTTTGGGGAAACGTTTTCGCCCGGATGAACGGGCTTGTAGATACTGATATCATCATTATCCTTCTCGGTGACCTCAACCTTCACGACTGAATCCGCTCCTTTCGGCATGAGTGCCCCTGTGGCGATCTGAACACACTGGTCCTTTTGAACTGTTATATCTGGATCATCTCCAGCATGGATATTGCCTACGGATTTCAATAAAACTGGGTCGAACTTACCAGCTCCATATGTATCCTCTGCTTTGACCGCAAAACCATCCATGGCAGCCCTTTGGAAGGGGGGTACCGAGATCTCACTTTTGACTTCACCAGCTAAAACCCTACCTGAAGCTCCGGTCAGTGGAACAGTTTCTTTCCTCTTAACTTCTTTAACAACTTCTAGGATGGTTTCTAGGGCATCATCGTAAGGTATCAATTTACCAAAGGGTCTCTGTTCTATCATCATTTATTCGCCTCGTAAACAAGATGGCCTAATTCGGGTAAGATCAACTCTATCATAGCCAGTTCAACTGCAGCTTTAGAGCCTGGTAAAGCAAAGACTATCTGGCAGTCATTTGCCCCTGCTAAAGCTCTACTAAGCATAGCAGCGGAACCGATCTCTTCATAACTCAATCTCCTGAACAGTTCTCCAAAACCATAGATCTCCGTGTCGATGATATCCCTAACAGCTTCCGGAGTAACGTCTCTACCACTTATGCCGGTACCACCATTCAAAATGAAAACCTGAGGGTCTTTCAAACAAAGGGCGTCCTTGATCTCGCTCAATTCGTCTTTAACTATACTATACGAAACGATACCATGTCCTTCCTCTTTTAACATCTTTTTTATCAACTTACCAGATTCATCCGACTCCCTATCTCTTGTATCGCTTACTGTTACTACAGCACATCTAACTTCTTCAGGGGCTTCATGTTTATGTTCTTTAACTCCCATTCTGTAACCTCCTTTTATTTTAGCTCCTTCTTCTTCTCAGTGACAATGATGTCAGTTATATTCGTACTTGGATACTGTCCATCCTCGTCCTTTTCTAGATATTTTACCATATCCCAGATAGTCAACAGGGCAGCGTTGACTCCGGACAGTGCTTCCATCTCCACCCCGGTTTTGTATACAGCTTTAACAGTGCAGGACACTTTGATCTTATCTTCTTCCATTAAGATATCTACGTCAATCGACTCTATCGGTATGGGGTGACAGTGAGGTATATCATAAGGTGTTCTTTTAACGGCCTGGATAGCAGATATTTCAGCCGCCTGTATAGGATCGCCTTTCTTAACCGTCCCTTCCTCTATGGCTTTTATACTACCTTCAGTCAATATTATCGTACCTTCGGCGGATGCGGTCCTGTGAACCTTCTTTTTCTCGGTTATATCGATCACCTGGACTCACCTATCCATTCTGTTTCTCCATTCTCCGTTTTCTCTTTTTTCCAGAGAGGGACTATCTCCTTCAATCTATCTATGCAGTACCTGCAGGCGGAAAATGCGGCATCTCTATGGGGGGCAGTGACTACGATACCTACTATGTTATCACCGACTTTCAAATCACCGTATCTGTGAACGATCAACACTTCATCGACTTTGAAATTGTTGATAGTCTCGTCCCTGACCTTATTCAACTCTTCCTCAGTCATCTCAGGATACCTTTGGATCTCCAATCTCTCGATCTTTTTCCCTCGACTATTACCCCTTACAACTCCATTGAAAACGACCACCGCTCCAGAACTTTCACTCAAGATATGATCCTTCAATTCATCGATCTCGAAATCGTCTTCGGTTACTATTATCCTCTCAGTCATCCTATCAACGCCAATATGGTTCCCTATTACCGATGGCTTTCATAAACTTATCCTTTAGGGGCTCGTCCTCGTCCAATTCCTTTCTTATGTTCACGTGATTATCGGTCCTCAAGAGACATGGTTTGAGTTCTGCATTAGAAGTCACTCTCAAACGAGTGCAGTTCTCACAAAAGGTACTGTTATGCATGGTCCTAACTAGTTCGACTTCCACTTTCGGGTCAGTTAGGAAATATTTTTTGCGCGCATGCATATCTCTTTTAACGATCTTATGAGCTCTTTTTCTTAATCGTTCCGCGATCTTATCCAAAGGCATATGATACTCTCTGTAGAAATCCTCATCGATACCATCCACGCTGGTGGTCATCTCTATAAGTTGAAGTATCGCACCTACATCCCCAGAAAATTCTATCAACTCCTCTATCTCGTCATCGTTCACTCCCTTCATCAAGAGTGTGTTTATCTTTACAGGGTAAAGACCGACTCCAACTGCCCTCTCGATACCTCTCATGGCTTCTTTTACCTTATCACGGCCTGTGATATCTCTGTAGATATCCCCATTTAATGTATCTAAACTCACATTGACCCTATCTAAACCGGCATCTTTCAGTTCTGAGCATATATCCCCTAATAAAATACCATTAGTGGTCATGGACACGTCTTCCATATGATTATCAGCTATCTCAATGATACGAACTATCTCCGGGTGCATCAGAGGCTCGCCCCCAGAAAATTTTACTTTGGTGATGTCGAGTTGGGAAGCTGTTTTTAAAATGGAGTTTACGTCTGAAGGTGATAATGTCCCATCTGATCCCTTTAATTCACCTTCTCTATGACAGTAAAAACAGTTCAAGTCACATCTCTGAGTCAAAGAAATACGGATATTTTTTATCTCTCTACCGAAGGGGTCTTTCATGACGTCATGCTTAACTGAGCATATCCGTTATATAATTTACGCCGTTGCCTGCTTAAAGTATAGTACTACCCGGAGATAATTTTTTGTCATGCCTTATTGGACCTTTTTCATCTTTTAAAATGAGCGCTTTATCGTTCTTCACCAATGAAGCGGCTAGACCTTCGAAACCATCACTATCTACAGGTTCGAACACTTCACCAGCTTTTACTCCGTTTTCTGACCATTCCGCGATCCTGAGATCATACTTTTGAAAATCTTTGAATGAAATCTGTTCAGCACCTTTAGTCGTACCATGTATCTGAGTTCCTACCTCTCCACGAGGGGCGAGTAAAGAGACCACCTCATCTTCCTCAGCAGCCAACATCATAGCTTCAGAGGTCACACCTCTCAATTTTGCAGGTTCTAGATTCATAAGAACTACGACTTTCTTACCCTCCATCTCATCCCGCTCATAATAAGGTTTTAAACCCGCAACCAGTGTTCTTTCCTCGTCACCGACGTTAACTTTTGTTATATACAATTTATCAGCGTTGGGGTGTTCTTTCACTTTCTCTATCTTGCCCACTCTCATATCAAGTTTGCTCAGATCTGACTTTATCTCTTCTTCGCTCATCATATCACTTATATCGATATTTTTATACAAAGGTTCAGGTTCTTTCAGCCCGTGGTTTATTTTGAGTTCTTCAAAGGCATCGTTCCAAGACGCATCGTGAACACTACCAGTTTCACCCAAGTATGTCCAAAGTTTATCCATGCTGTTAGGAAGGTACGGCGCACCTGCGATGGATAAAGCTTTCACTATCTTTAAAGCTATGTTCAAAGTGGTCTTGCATCTCTCTTCGTCTTCCTTTATCTTAGACCAGGGAGCCTGGTCGTTGAAATACCGATTACCCTCTCTAGAAAGTTCTAAGAGTGCTTTCAAGCCATCTTTGAATTTTCGACCTTCAAGGTTCTTTCCGACCTCCTCAACTTTTTTCTGAATTATGTCTATAATCTCTTTATCCCTTTCACTCAATTCACCGGCCTCAGGGATGTATCCAAATTTTGAATTGGTGAATGATAAAACCCTATGTATGAAATTACCTAGATTTCCGACCAATTCAGAATTGTTCTTCTCTTGGAAATCCTCCCACGTGAAGTTGGTATCTTTCAGTTCCGGCATGATCATGGTGATATAATATCTGATAGCGTCTGTATCGAAATTTTTCAGTATGTCTGGAAGGGATACCACTCTACCTCTACTGGTCGAGAACTGTTCCCCACCCAGCCGCATGTATTGGTTCCCGGGTACGTCATAAGGTAGATTCAACTCCTCGTCATAACCCATCAGGATAGCAGGCCATATTATAGTATGGAACGGTATATTGTCCTTAGCTAAGAAGTAATAATGTTCACAATCTGGGTCCTTCCAAAACTTCTCCCAATCCCCGCCTGTTCTTTCAGACCAAAGTATGGAAGTCGAAAAATAGCCTATTACAGCTTCGAACCAGACGTATATCTTCTTATCCTCGTAACCCTCTACTGGAACAGATATCCCCCACTCCATGTCTCTAGAGATCGGTCTATCTTCGAGACCACGGTCCAACCAGCTTTTAGTGAAGTTCAGTACGTGATTCTTCCAGTAGTCCTTATCGTGGATATAATCTTCAAGCTTTTCCTGGAATGCGGATAATTTTAGGAAGAAATGTTCACTCTCTTTCAAACTAGGTTCTCCTCCACAGAACATACATCTCGGAGAGATCAGGTCTTCCGGATCTAGAAGTAACCCACATTCGTCGCACTGGTCACCCTTAACGTCCTCTTGACCACAGTTTGGACAAGTTCCCACAACATATCTATCTGGTAGGAATCTTTCACAGTGCGGACAGTAAAAGGTTTCCATGGTGTCACGGTAGATGTAATCTTTCTCATGAAGAGTCTTGAATATATCCCTTGCAACCTTTTTGTGTGTTGAATTCATCGTGTAAGTGAATAAAGTAAATTTCACACCAAGGTCTTCGAGAGCTTTACTGTTGATATTATGATATTTCTCAGCGGTTTCCTTTGGAGTGAGGTCTTCTTCTTCAGCGGTAACAGTCACTGGTGTCCCGTGTTGATCGGAACCAGACACCATCAATACCTCATTTCCCTTCATCTTATGGTATCTTCTGAATATGTCTGGAGGTAGATAGCATCCTCCGACCTGACCAATGTGTATTGGTCCGTTCGCGTATGGCCATGCTACACCGATGAGTATCTGCTTCATGGTATTTCAGAAATAACTCTTTAGATATA
>JBMCUO010000072.1:0-8774 GCA_048622455.1 Candidatus Saliniplasma sp.
TAGTCGACATAGCTAGTGAATTTTCAGTGGGTATCGGAACTGCAGCCATGACCGTAACAGCTTACATGTTACCGTTCGGTCTTTTCACTATAGTTTTCGGTCCCCTGGCGGACAGGTTCGGGAAAGTTAGAGTGATCACCACCGCTGCTTTCGGTACTGCTATCTTCAGTAGTTTAGCTGCCGTGGCTTTCGATATATATTCCCTAGGAGTCCTACGAGCAGTTAACGGTGCCTTCGCTGCAGCTATCTTACCGGTGACGATATCACTCATCGGAGACGTTTTTAAAGAACCTAAATCCAAGATGAACTCCATCGGTACCGTTATGGGCATGTACTTTTTAGGTGCAGCTGCAGCTACCGCCATAGGAGGTGGCCTATCGTTTATCGGTAGTTGGAGGATCGTTTATTTGACCTACGGTATAGCGGAATTGCTATTAGTTTTTGTACTCTACAGAGTTCTAACCTTCGAGAAAGGGACCATCGACAAACTCAGTTTTAGAAAAGCCTACGGTGATGCCTTGACTCATCCTGATCTTCTTAAAACGGTCTCTCTTCTTTCACTGGTCGGATTCGCAGTTTTCGGCAGCTTCACTTATCTAGGAGATTACCTGGTCGTACAAACCGGTTACAATATAATGTACATAGGATTGATACTCGCCCTCTTCGGTTTGGCAGCTTTCACCGGTGGTAGAAGAGCGGGGACTCTCAAGAAAAAGATAGGGTCCAAGATCCTTATGATAGCAGGTGTTCTCGGGCTGATCTCTCTTTTGACTGTCAGCTACTGGCCGGGGATATACTATATTTTACCAGCGCTGTTCGGTTTCGGTCTTGCCTTCGTGATCCTTCAGGTAACGATAATAACCACTGCACAGAGGTATCTTCCTGAAAAAAGGGGAACGGTCATGTCATTTGCTTCGTTCAACATGTTCATCGGAGGTGCCGTTGGTATCTTCATCAACAGGACGATATTGGCTACCTACGGCTATCAAGGGTTATTTACAGTGGCTGCAATCGTTATATTCTCCGTGGGTATACTCTCCTTCCTATTCATAGGACTATTTTCTAAGGAGGGTTGTTCAGCTATCAACTGTCTTATCAGACTATATGAGAGGTTAGTGTGACCTTATCTTCCTGCACACAAAAGACTAAGGAAGTAGGAGAAATTTATAGAAGGTCGAACCAATTGTCGTACGAGTTCCTATCCTCTTTACATCTTATATTTCTTCAATCTTAGCCTCAAATTACTTTTATTTAAAACCCGTTTCATCATATAAATATAACTTTTAAAAAAATACCATTGAGTTTAAATAATATTCTCTTCCTACCGATATGGCGATAAAATGGATGGATACTGGAAAAAGCTCCTGGAAGTGGATCTTAGCCAGGGGAAAGTAAAAGAGAAAGAATTATCTGAAGATTTTCTACGTAAATATATTGGTGGAGCAGGTTTTACGACTAAAATATTGTATGACGAAGTAGGACCGGATATCGATCCACTGGATCCAGAGAACGTCCTTATCTTGGCTCCAGGTATCCTTTTGGGTCCAAAGATACCTACAGCATCTAAAGCTAGTTTTGGATTCAAAGCACCTCAAACTGGGGGCTATGGGAAAAGTATAGTCGGGGCCAATGCTGGAGATAAGCTGAAAAAAGCCGGTTATGATGCTCTAGTTGTAAAAGGTAAAGCTGAAAAACCTTCTATGGTAGTTATAGAAGACGATGATGTACAGATAGTAGATGCTCAACATCTGTGGGGATTGGACACAAGAGAAACCGATAAGAGGATCAAAGAAGAATACGAGCGTTTCTCGACAGCGGTGATAGGCCCTGCAGGAGAAAACCTGTCAAAGATAGCGGAGATAGAATGTGAAGATCGACAAGCAGGAAAAGGCGGCGGTGGCGCTGTGATGGGTTCGAAGAACCTAAAAGCTATAGCTGTCAAGGGAACAAAAGATATTCCTATCTCGGATAAAGAAAAACTCGATGAACTCATATCAAAATGGAGAAAGATCACCACTGGAAAAGGTGAAACTGCTGACGAAAGTTTCTCTCCAGAAGATCAGATGGAGTACGGTACCGGAGAGGCTATGGAGGCAAAAAATAAAGTGTTCGGATGTTTCCCTACGAGGAATTGGCAGGCTGGGTACTTTAAAAGGGCTTATGATAAACTTGAAGGCGACGAGAGGATAGAACTCGATCCTCGTTACTGGACTGCTGAATACAGAGAGGGTAGAAGACCTTGCCCGTACTGTACCAAACCCTGCAGCCAGTATTTCGTGGCCGAGGATACACCATATGGTGATATAGAGGTGGACGGACCAGAGTATGAAACACTTTATTCACTCGGCGGAGCCTGTGAGATAGACGACATAGAAGCTGTTTCGAAGGGTAACGAGATATGTGATAGGCTGGGTTTGGATACGATCTCAGCGGGGATCGCGATATCATGGGCCATGGAAGCTTATGAGAAAGGATTGATAGACACCGATATCGACCTGAAATTCGGTAATGCCGATGCGATGTTGGAAGCCTTGAAAAGGATAGCTCATAAAGAAGGAGAACTAGGCGAACTACTTGGTGACGGTGTTTATGAAGCAACTAAGAAAGTTGGACAGGGTTCTGAAAAGTTCGCCATACACGTTAAAGGTATGCCTCCAGCGGGTTTTGAAGTTAGAGGTATCAAAGGTATGGCATTGGCCTTCGCAGTAGCACCTAGGGGAGCAGATCATCTAACTTCATGTTTATATGCATTAGAGATGGCAGGTGATTATTGGGATTTCAAGAACTACGATAACACGAAACTAAGAGGTAAGGCCTTCGCTCTGAAATCGATGGAAGATCTCATGACACTATATGATATCACTGGAGTCTGTAAATTCTCTCGGGGATTGATGGTAGATGAGGGACTGTTAGAATTGGTTAACGCAGTAACTGGTTTCGATATCGACCTCGATGAATTTCTCAGGATAGGTGAGAGAACCTATAATCTGTCTAAATTGTTCAATTTAAAGAATGGATTCACTAGAGAGGACGATAAACTACCTGACAGATTCTTCAAAGACAAAGTACTATACGGTCCAACTGAAGGTGAGACCATCTCAAGGAGAGAATTCGAGGAAGAACTCGACAGGTACTACGATGTCAGAGGATGGGATGAAGAAGGTATACCGTTGAAAAACACATTGAAAAGATTAGATCTCCCAGAATTAGCTGAGCAACTAGGGTCTGTCAAAGAAAGGAAATGACCTTTTAAAACCTCTTTTCTTTTTTTTACCTGAAACGATCATCAGACCTTTTATCCGTTACTTTATCTGAGTTTTTACCTAACCAACCTATGCTTTCGACTTCTCTATGGTCGAACTCTGGAACATATGGTTTGATATCCAGAAGAGGAGTTCCATCCAGAACGTCAACATCCTCTATTTCTAGTGTATTTCCTTCTACATCCAACAGTTTCACTATCGAAAGTCCGATCGGGTTTGGTCTCTTAGGTGCCCTTGTAGCAAAGAGTCCTCTTTCTTCTTTATCTAAAAACGGTTCCACCGTTAAGGAATATACTTCAGAAAGGTGAAAATGGTAGAGGATTATGATGTGCGAAAAACCGTCTAAATCTTTTAGACCATCTGTATATTCTTCTTTGAGTTTTAAAATTCCTTTAACACCCTTTGCACCCGTGGGCTGTATCGGCATCCCTTCGATGTCTTTATATGGGGAATGGACAGTGCCTATAGGTTCGTACGTTATATTTGGAGCCATACTTTCATAACTTATGAGGTTGATTAAAAATCTTTGTTTGAAAAGTGGCTTCTATTGATATGGGTGTATGAAAACACAGATGTAAGATTGAAATATCCCCTAAGATATATACTAAATAAACAGGGAGTCAAAAAGATGAGAAGAAGAGCTTATCCATACGGAAGGTATATGATCAGGGATAGAAGTGTCGAAGAACTGGGTCCAGAGCTCAAATCATTTATCAAAGATATCGGATTCTATATCTCAAAATACGATACTTCCAACGAAGGAGACGGTGTTTTGATAGTATCTGTCAACAAAACCGTCAGAGAATTGCTTAAACAGAAGAAACCTCCAGGAAAACTGAAGATGATATTGAGCACGTTTTCGTTCACCATCCCATCCATGAAGGACCTAGATGAAGAGTCACAGCGAGTCGGTATGGAACTTTACCTGTGGCCGGTGGAAGATGGAACTTTATTGGAGGTATTCATCTTACCGTACATGGAGCATCTAGATAGACCTGAGATATTCGGATTGACTGAATCTGAAGAGGAGGAGATCACCGAATGGTATCTATGTGAACATACCTGGGAACACGTTATACCTATGATGAAAGAACAGTTCGATATGGAAAAGGTTCATAGAAGAGGTTGAGTTTTATAGATTTTAAAAATTGATATTAAAACATCTAGATACTCATATCGGTACCATATTATCATCCAATTCAATAGTTATGGGACTTTTCTCCCGTAGATAATTCTTCATAGCTTCGATGGCAGTGATCTCCAAATCCTCTCTATTTTCACCGTACTTCTCTGGGATCCCCTGTGAGGTTATGAAAGCTGCTCTGTAATTTTTATCCATCTTGACCTTTTCATCTCCGATATAGAACTCTTGTATCCTCTCACCAGGAGGATTTTCGATCTTAAAATATACGTAGATACCTTTACATCTTTTTAAATACCCACCTATCTGTTTGTAAGGGTCTGCAGAGAAGGTATTCTCCATATCCTCCTCCAGCATCTCTTTGATTTCTTTACCAGTGATATCACAAACGGATACCGGAGGGTCAACAGGTACGATGTTCCATAGATCATTTGCGGTGATAGTGCCAGGCGGTATCGGAGCACCGTATCTCCAACCGTTAGAAAAAGCTATGGCAGCATCCGTTTCATTTAAGATAGATCTTAAAAGAAGATCATCCATTGTTGATTCCAACACACGATTTCTAGTCAAAGGTGTTTCCGTTTCACCGACTACAGTGTCAAGTTTTTCTTTATGGGGTGATAAAACATCTTCTACCATCTTTTTTACAATGGGATCCTCATCTATCGATCTGTCCATAGAAACGAGTTCGTGTTCCCAGCCTTTGATGGTGTCATCATCTATCTCCAAATCTAGTCTACCAATAAAAGATCCGTGGCATCCAGATTGCATGATTATAGTGTCATTTACTAAAGTCGGTTCATAGACCCTGTTGTGTGTGTGCCCACTAAGCAATACGTCTATCCCATTGACCTCTTCAGCAAGCTTGAGTTCCTGAGGATACCCCAGGTGTGAGAATACTATTATTATATCTACTCCTTTCTGTTTCAGTTCGTTTATGTATATCGGTAGTTCTTCGTTACCTAAAGTGAAGTATATCCCTTCACTGAAAAAGTCTGGCATGGTTTTATCTACGATGGTAGCGGCGATGCCGATGATACCGAACTTCACTCCTTTCTTTTTTAATATTTTATACGGTTCATAAACCAGTTCGTCATCGCTTTCCCTGTAGCAGTTGATCGCGAGCATAGGATAGTTCAACTTTTTTGTAATTTCGCTTAGATTATCAGGACCATAAGCGAATTCCCAGTGTGCTGTCCACGCATCGAAATCTAATTCGTTTAAGATCGGTACCATATCTTTTCCCTCGTTTTTTACTGCAGCGAAAGTACCGTGGATAGTATCTCCGTTATCTAAGGCGATAACACCTTTGGGATTCTCATCTCTGACCTTTTTAAAATAGCTGCTTATACGAGCGTACCCTCCGGCTTCTTTGTATATCTCTTCACCATCTTTCCAGTAATATTCAGGATGAGGTTCCAGATACCCGTGGCTGTCGTTCAACTGAAGTATCGTAATATTATCTTCCTTCACCATGTTTACAGGATAAAATAGGCTTCCATTCCGTATATATAATTTATTTGTGTGATACTCTTTAAAATAAAGAAAGGAACTCCGAGATATCTTTTAAACTAGTTATATCTCATCTCCCCTGAACGTTTCTAACTGCGTCTGTATCTTGAACGACTGCATGATATCAGATCTAGTTACGATACCTACCAAATCTCCGTTCTCCAAAACTGGGAATCTTCCTATCTGTTTTTCCATCATCGTATCTAGAGCCTTGCTTGCATCGTCTTCGGGTGATAAACAGACGATATCCGTCTCCATAACTTCTTTGACTCTAGTAGTGTATAGATCCTCTTCCGTTACCTTTTTTACGTCCTTCAAAGTGATGATCCCGATGATCCTATCATCACTGACCACGGGAAAGCCAGTGTGTTGATGAGTGGTAACCATCTTCAAAAATTCATCTAAGTGAGTTTCTGGATCTATGGTTTTTACTTCCTTGGTCATCACGTCTTTGACCGATACTTTACTGAGCATATGTTTTACAATCACACTTTCCGATTCCTGTGCCGCTGCCATATATATGAAGAAAGCTATGAGGATCAGAAAGATGTTCACGAAAAGGCCTACTATACCGAATATCACTGCGAAAATTTTACCGATACTAGCAGCGCTCTTCGTGGCTTTAACGTATGAATACCTTTTAGCTAGGATCGCTCTAAGTATCCTTCCTCCGTCCATTGGGAAAGCTGGTATGAGGTTGAAACCTGCAAGGAAAAAATTTATGAAACTGAGGTAAAAGAGTATGAATACAAGGATATTTTGTGTGATGAGGTACCCTCCTATAAAAGTCATGACTCCTATGGCTATACTTGCTATTGGACCGACGGCGCTTATCTTTATCTCTGTATTCGGATCGGTTGGCATATCTTCCATCTTAGATACGCCGCCGAAAAGCCAAAGTGATATCTCATCTACCTTGAAACCGCTCTTTATGCTCATTATGGAATGTGCCATCTCGTGGATAAATACACTTACAAACAGTCCTACAGCGACCACCACCCCCAGTAGATAACTCTGGAAACCAGGGGTTACATTAGGATCCTGTATACCCAGCATATCCGCTATGAGGAAAACGTTGGATCCTACTGACCACGCTACCACCGCCACTATAAATATCAAAGTGAAATGCAGTCTGACCGGAATTCCATATAACCTACCTATCTTGATAGATGTCTTCATTTATTGTCACCACCTTTATCTGGTCTATATACAACCATTCGATTTATTAAATATTACCGGATGTATCCTAGCCTTAAGATATAAAAACGTATGATATCATCCCGTGGGAAGGAAAGGGAAATATAAATAGCAACTATGAAAAATAAAAAAATATTTTTTGTCTTGTTGATAGCATCATTGTTGGTTCTTTCCATGGCTCTAGAGGCTGCACTGAAAATGGCACTGATGAAGATGGTACTGATGAAGATGGTACTGATGAAGATGGTACTGATGAAGATGGTACTGATGATGGTGAGAACGGTGAAGATGACAACGGAGAAGATGACGAGTATGTCGGTACAGGTACCGAGACCTTTTCCGGTACATGGGAAGGGGAAGACGCTTCAGGCCAGGATCAATACGAAGGCACCTGGGAATTCACCGTAGACTGGGAAAACGAAGACGTTTCAGGATCGTTCGATGGTGATGCTGAAGGAGACGACCTAACCGGTTCAGTCTCCGATGGAGAGATAACCGCAGAAGGTGAAGCCGGGCTCGGCTACATAACCTGGGAAGGATCTTTCAGCGCAGACGGATCGTCAGTCTCAGGAACCTGGGAAATTGAAGAATCCGGTGTCACTGCATACTCCGGTACATGGACCGGTTCGGTAGAATAGTAAGGTCTTAAGAGATACTAAACAGCCAAAAAACCATTTTTCCTTTTTTTACTTTTGATATTACATATACGGTGGGTACGATGCGAGATGTTATGATGAAGATGCCGATGGATCGGTCGTTGTGGGTAATAAGGGATAAGAGTCGATCGATTAGAAAATCAATTTAGCATCTTTGCATAAAATTTATAACATGTATAATAGTTATAACTTATACCATGGGAAGAACTACCATCGCTGTTAAAAAAGAAACGAAAAATGAATTAAAACACCTAGGTAGAAAAGGTGAGTCATACGATGACATTATTGACAGGCTTCTTAAATTAAGCAAAGATGAACTTAAATTAATAGAGGAAGTGTACAGACGGATAGACAAAACAGATAGACGGGAGTACGTTGACCTTGATGAGATATGATATCCTACTCAATCCTAAAGCTAGAAAAGAGCTCATAGACCTTCCTTCTGAGGTTGCAGATAAAATAAAAAAAGGTATGAGAGAACTCTCTCGACGGCCAAAAGAATCAAGAAGCGGTAAAGATGTAAAAAAATTGGCAGGGACCTCGGATCCGGCACTTTATATATTAAGAGTTGGTGATTACAGAGCTATTTATTGGGTAGATGAGGGAGAAAAGGAAGTTTTGGTTGAAAAAATAGCACCTAGAAAGAAAGCGTATAGAGATTTGTCTGAACTAATCTGATTTAAATTAACGTCTCGGGATATTATGGTGGAATCAAAATTGAGAATATGCATCGGTGATTTAGACGATTTCGAACCGAAGATATTGAACGATCTATCCTTAGGTGTAGAACTGCAGGACTTTGTAAATCCTAAATTATTAGATGGTGATCTGGAGAGCAGAGTTCGAGGGTATCAAGAAAAACTTGAAGATTTTGGACATGAAGTATCCGTACACGGTCCATTCTTAGATCTAAGTCCAGGAAGTCCGGATGATATGATCTCCGAAGTAACTAGAAAAAGGTACATGCAGGCTGTTGATGTAGCTTTGAAATTGAACGCATCACAT
>JBMCUO010000073.1:0-8477 GCA_048622455.1 Candidatus Saliniplasma sp.
GAACAGAGGGAAAGAATTAGAAGAGAAAGAAGTAAACCTAGAAGCTGTTCAAGAGCAATTAGCTGAAAAAGAGGAGGAGTTAGTGGAAGAAAAGAAGCATGTCCAAGAAATAAAAGAGAGTGCCTTGAATATGATGCAGTACGCTAAATCTAAGAAAGCGAGGAAGGAGAAAAAACGCAGAGAAGAGATCCAACAAGAAAGGGAGAAGTTGGAAAGGGAAAGGAAGAAACTAGAGGAAGAACTGACTCAGAAAGGAAGGGACCTCAATAAGAGGGAAAAAATATTGGAAGATAAGAAAGATAATTTGATGAAAAGAGCTGAAGAACTGGAAGAGAAGGAAATTGAACTCGAACAGAAAAAGAAGGATATAAAGGAAGAAAAGAAGGAGCTCTCCGAAACGTGGAAAGAATTAAAAGAAGAGTCCAAAAAGATGGAGAACCTTGAAGAAAGGGAGAGGAAGATCAAAGAACTTGAAAAAGAGCTGGAAGAGAAAGAAGAGAAATTAAAAAAGAAGAAAAAGAGGATCGACAAGATGAAGAAACACCTTGATGATCTACTATAAAATACTGTAAATTATTTTGTTCGTTCTATCATAAAATCTACTAAATCGATCAATAATTGCTTATGATCACCTTCCGGAAGGGTTTTTATCTCATCTTTTGCGCCGACTGCATATTCTTCCGCTAACTTTCTACAGTATTCGATGGAGTCGTTTTTCTTCAACAATTCTATAGCTTCTATTATTTCATTCTGGGAGCTTTCACCTTCGAGTATCTCTATCAAGCGCTGTTTGTCCTTCTTATTCAGATGTTGCAACGCGTGGATCACCATCAATGTCCTTTTACCAGCTTTGATATCGCTGCCCACTGGTTTTCCCAAAGCTGTTTCCTCTCCCATCAGGTCTAGATAGTCGTCCTGGACCTGAAAAGCGATTCCCATCTTCCGGGCATATGCCCCTAGCATCTCTATCTGTTCCTCTGATGAATCTGCTACGATAGCTCCACACCTAGCAGCTGCCTGGAAAAGATAGCTGGTTTTTTTCTCGATCATTTCAATGAACTCATCTTCTGTAATATCAAAAGTGGCTTCGAACCTCATATCCTCTTCTTGGCCTTCAGCTACCTTCAAAACAGCCTGAGATATCTCATAAAGGACCTTTTTGATCTTTACCGGTTCTACATCCATCTCAGAGATCAACCTGAAAGATAAAGCGAAGAGAGCATCACCTACATTGATAGCGGTGGGAAGTCCCTCTTTCTTATGAAGAGTTTTTCTACCCCTCCTCATATCGTCATCATCCATTATATCGTCGTGAACTAGAGTGAAATTGTGGATTAACTCTAAAGAGAGGCCTGGTATAAGCGCATCATTCTCCTTTCCTCCTAAAGCTCCGCATGATACCATAGCTAAAAATGGTCGTAGTTTTTTTCCACCTGCAAGGGGATACCATGCCATGTTCTTCCACATAAAATGATCCTTATCTTTGAACAGTTTGTCAAGCTCCCCGTCCACTATCTCTCTTCTTTTTCGTATCTCGGTCATAAGCTCTGTCATCATCTCACGATTAAGGAAAATCGCTCGCTATATTTAAGGAAAACGCTTGATTTATAGAGAACTAATCCAATCTCTTAATTCCCCTGTAACTATCATCTTTGTATTTTTTAGATCTTCGATTTTAGAACATCCTTGAAGGAACATAGAAACTTTCAGACCGTGAATCACGTGCTGTAAATATTTAACGACTTGGTCTTTACCTTCTTTAACGTGAGGTAAGACTCCTCCAGCTATTCCAGCGACTTCAGCACCTAGTGCTATGGCTTTCGATGCCTCTATACCGTTCCTGATACCTCCTGTAGAGATTATAGGTACGTCTACATTCTTACTGCATTCTAGTGTGGAAACCGGTGTAGGTATCCCCCAATCCCAGAATTCTTCAGCAAGCGATTTCTTGTATTGATCTTCAATTCTAAAATATTCAACAGCTGAAAATGATGTGCCTCCCATACCACCTACATCTAAAGCTTTCACTCCCGAGTCCTGAAGTCTTTCAGCTACTTCGATTGACATTCCCGCACCGGTTTCTTTAGCGATCGTAGGCACTTTATCTGATATCTCCGTTAGTGCGTCCAGAAGTCCTTTTGCATTTGTATCCCCCTCAGGTTGAACCACTTCTTGAAGATAATTGAAATGTACTGCCAAATAATCCCCGTCTATCATCTTTAATGCTTCAAGGGCTTCTTCAACACCATACGGCCTCTTATCGTCTTGATCCACGAGTTGTGGAGCTCCAAGATTGCCAAAAACTAAAGGGGGATCATAATCCTTGATGACGTCGTAGGAATCTCTTAAAGACATGTTATCCAAGGCGGCCCTTTGACTGCCCACACCAAACGGTATTCCGAGTTCCTCCGCAGCCCCTGCCAACCGGGCATTTATCTTTTCAGCACCACTGTAACCCCCGGTAATGGCTGACACCATGATCGGTGCGGACAAACGAGTTCCTAAGAATTCAACAGTCGTGTCGATCTCCTGGAAATCTATCTCAGGCGCAGAATTATGATAAAACTTAAGCATGTTCCAGTAATCTTTATCTAGTTCTACATTCTCTTCTAAACAAATATCCATATGGTCTTCTTTTCGAGATTCTATCATGTTTTCACCTCTGTATAGACAGTGTCTTTTCCTTTTATCAGCCGCTCCAACCGACCTTCCTCCGCTCCATTGACCAAAAGAGTCCGACATTCTTTCGATAACTCCAGCATCTTTTCCACTTTGCTGTTCATACCACCGGTCACATCTATGGAAGTACTCTCTAACGGTATATCTTCTTGGGAAAGGGGGAACATATCTTCAGTAAATTCCTCAACTATGTTCCCATTTTTGTAGATACCATCTACGTTTGTAACAAATATCGCTCTATCTGCATTTTCACCAAGGGCCAACATCAGGTCATCACCCGAACATATGGTAACCCCCCTATTCTCATCTAAAGCAACATCACCGAAGGTAACTGGAACTACACCGATATCTAAATATCTCAAAAATATATCTGTATTCATGTCAATCAATTTACCATTAGAATATCGAGTTAAAATTCCACCGGGGAGAGATACAGCCCATAAGTCCTCTTCTATCATCATCTCGATGACCCGTGTGTTCAATATCCTCATATCTTTTTGAACTTTAGATGTAGCTTCTTTGATGCTTTTAGGATGTTTTGTATTTAGTTCAAACTTTTCTGCACCAGGATGGCCAAAACTACCTCCTCCGTGCACAATTATGATTTCCTCATCCATAGAAGAAGATATTTCTTTGATAAGCCTTTTGGTTATTCTAGGTTTGAAAGTATAGGGCGTATTCTTATCTGAGATCACACTACCGCCCAATTTGATCAAAATCAAGGTCTATCCTTCCTTTTTCCTGCTGCAGATGGCAAACTCGTCCCCATCAAAAAAAACTTCCCTATCGGGATTCTTGCTCTGGATCTTGTCTATCATATCCTCTATGTCTGCGAGCGTGATAGACTCATCCTGACGATCGATCTTTTTATGGATCTTCTTATCCATTAAGATTCCTCTAGCTTATTTTAGTAGGAGATTTAACTACTTATATTTTTTTGGTAAAGAAAAGAAATTAATTCACTGCATTTTTTATAATTTTTTAATTATGTCATACGCATTGCAATAGAAACGTATGGATTTTGTATGTTTTACAAAAAATTATAAATACTTTAATAGCGGTTCTAATTATGTCAGACAATTATATGACGATAATGGTGGTATAGTATGACGGAAAATAAAAGTTCATGGGGTGCAGTGGAGAAATACAAATACGCGATAATGTATTATGTGTATTTCGCTAGCTGTCTGGTTGTTGCACTATGGTTGGCTAAACCGATAGAGATCCTAGCTTCACTGGTCTAGAAGTGACCTGGCTGTCAGAGCGATGGATTCCGCACTGGTATACTCGGGGTTCCAGCCTAAATCTTTTAATTTCTCAATCGATAGTAGCATCACTTTTACGTCACCTTTCCAACCTCTGCCTCCGTCCACTCCTCCGGTCCAGTTATATTCCACGTCGTCTAAATCCATCTCTTCACAAACCACATCGGCTATCTTTTTAACGTTGATATAATCTTCAGAACCTATGTTGAAGTATTCAACCCTATCTTCAGCATTCTTCGCCCCGTATAACATGCCACTGATACAATCCGAAATATAAAAATAAGATTTTATAGTACCTGGTGGGCTGCCTAGGATCTCTAGAGTTTCTGGGTCACCTCTCAATTTATGAACGAAATCGTAAGTCACGCCATGGGTACTTCTCGGACCAACAACGTTGGCGAATCTGAAACAGACTGCATTCATGTCAAACGTATGACAATAAGCAGATGTCATGGCCTCACAGGATAGTTTCGAGGAAGCGTAAAGAGAGATAGGTTTCAAAGGCCCTAAATCCTCAGGGGTTGGAATTACATCGGTTTCGCCGTAAACCGTTGAGGTTGAAGTGAATACGATTTCGTCAACATCATGCTTCCTCATCGATTCTAAGACATTGTAGGTGGCTATCACGTTTTGTTCTAGATGTATATGTGTATCATCCGCACCAGCTCTAACGTCAGGATTAGCTGCTAGATGGAAAACCATATCGCATCTTTTCATCTCTTCGTCCAATCTGTTTTTATCTAAAACATCCGCAATGACCAGTTCAAAATTTTCGTGTTCTTCAAGATGTGAAACTAATTCTTTGTTGCCAGAAGACAGATTATCATATCCTATTACCTGATTATCTTCAACCAAAGTGTCACTCAAATGACTCCCAATAAAACCAGCCGCGCCTGTCAGAAGTATCTTTCTATCCTTTAATTTCATCTTGTTCACCAATTTCTGATTTTTTCCTTTTAGAATTTTTCATATGATTCTTCGAAACATAATATATCAAAATAAAAATTATGCCTACTATAATAAGTGTACCTATACCCTGGAAGACACTAGTTTGGAAGGCTTCAAGTATCGCATCACTCAAGTACAACGATACTACTGCGATGAATGTACATCCTGTAAAAGATCCTATTATTATCGCCAACCATGTTTTATACTTATCCAAACCTATTACCCTACCAACGATAGAGGCCCCCACTCCTCCGCTCCCCTGGAAAGGGAAGACAACGAAGAGAACAACACCGATAAACGCTACTTTTGAAATCCATTTTTTCTCCTTCATCTTTTGGGCACCGAATTTCTCGAACTTTTTTATCCACGTTCCGATTAAAGGTATCTTCTCGGCTATGTAAAAATTCCATAGAAGGAAATAGGATGTAACTATGTCAACATAAGCTATGGACCCCGCTACTAGCAATATAGTCGTTATAGGGGAGAGGACTCCTTTAGCATTGATAGCACCAACTGCTAATGGGATCACACTCTCTTTACCTGCTGGAGGGAAAAAATAGCCGAACATACCTCCACTAGCGATCCAGAATATGCTTTTCTCATGAATGATAATATACAATAGAGAGATGTATAAAGATGCGATAAGGAATGGTAGAAAGAACATAACTATCTTACCAGGTAAAGTTGTGAAAAATCCGTTTTTTTCCTTATCTTCTTCCATCAAAAAAGTAGTATACCTAGATATTTAAGAACTTTGGGTTTAATGTTTAGACATCTCACCGAAAACGACATATTTTTCACAAAAAGGGCAATCTTTCGAATCCGTATCCAGTTCTATCTCAAAGTTCGTCCCGCATTTCGGACAAACTGCATTTGATTTCTCCATATCTATGGTATATTGGACTGATGATAAATAAATTAGCTTGAGTTTTTCTAAATTCAGTCCAACTGAGTTATATTTTCTTCGCCTATACTCCTGATTACCCTGTCTGTGATGCTGGAATCTATGAGTTTTCCTAATTTGCCTTTGATAGATTTGTGAATTACGACATGCATGATATTCATGCGTTTGAATTCGTCAATTATCTCTCTAGATATGTCCTCAGTAGTTCTTAAATAGACGCCATAAGGTATCTCAAAATCATCCATGATCTCGATGATATTAGAAGCTACTTCATCAGCCATCTGTTTCTTGGTATGCTTGACTTCAGTATCTAGTTTTTCTTTTTCCTCATGACCTAAGTATGCATCGATCATCTCCGTTTCAGGCCTCTCCTTTATGATTTTTAAGATAACAACCCTTTCTGGATTTAGATTGCGGATTATAGTTTTGATCCTTTCTAAGGACTTTCCAGAGTATTTGTGTCCGTAACTAGCTATAAGTAGCGATTCAGGTTTTTTCTTACTTTTTTCCTTTTTTTCATCCATAATTATCACTATTCCATATCACCAATATCCCAACATCTTCCACCATGCTAAACCTACGGTTATAAAGGACAATATACCGAAGATGTTCAATAATAACCCCGCCTTCAGGAAATCCTTTGCCTCTAGCTGGCCGGTACCATATACGAGCATCGCACTAGGCGTACCGATTGGTAACAAAAATGCAAAGCCGCTTGCCAGTGCTATCGTGAATACAGGAACAACAACAGGAAAGCCCAAAGGTACCATGGCAGATATCCCTATGGGGAGTATCACTGCAGTAACAGCGGCATTGCTCATAGCACTTGATAAAAACACTGTAAGTGTAGCGAACACCGCTATCATAAGTACAGGATTATTTCCTATACCTGAAATTAGCCCCGAAGAAATGCGATCTAAAAGTCCTGTTTGAGGTAATATCAAAGAGAGTGTTACCGCCCCTACATACAAGAACAAAGTACCCCATGGCATCCTGGATTCAACGTCTTCCCATGTGACTATTTTAGTAGCGCCAATCGCAAAAGCTAAAATTACTGCGACTACACCCATGCCTAATAATTGACCCACGGTAGCCCATAGTATGAATCCTGAAAGTAGAAAACCTGCGGCCATTCCCTCGCCCATCTTCAAGTCCCCCATCTTTTTCAATTCGCCTTTTATATTATTTCGGATGTTTTCCATATCTACATCTTCTAGATCATATAACCAGTTTAAGACCAAATACACCACGACTATCATGACCAAAGAAACCGGGATAGATGCAACGAACCATTCGACGAATGATATGGTCTCGCCGGTATATTCAGTATATATCTCAACTGCCAATATGTTCCTAGCACCACCTAAAAACGTAGCGATACTGCCAACAGATGTCCCGTAGGATAACGCTAATAAAGTGGCTTTGGCGAAATTCGATTCCAATATATCTTTCCTTTTGGTATAAGCATAGATACCCAGTAATATCGGAATGAATATAGCTGCGATACCGTGAGATGGCATAAGCATCGAAAGGAGTGCACCGACAGTAACAATACCTAAAAGAAATCGTTTAGTGGATTTCCCGAAGAACTTCAAAAATGTTAATGCTACACGTTTGTGAAGATCCTGGGCTTCGAAGGCGATTGCTAAAACGAAGGCGCCCATAAGGAAGAATAGAGTCCCGGAATGAAAACCATAGAATGCCCGAGAAGGAGGAATAAGACCTAAAAGTACAGATACAAATATTATGAGAAATGTAGAGAATATAAATGAAACTGGTGTGAGTAGCCACATATATACTGCAAGAAAAACAATGGCTAAACCGTAATACAGCTTGGGTTCAGCGGCAAAAAAACTAGAAAGTAATATCATAAGTGAAAATGCTGCCAAGCCAAACGCTGTCTGGAACTTATCGTTCCTCAGTATATCCATTGTATTACGCTTTATCATTACTTTCCATCACCATAGCATTGTGGTATGTGCCAAAGGGTATAAATTTATTTTCACATAGATTTATCATTTGTATTATATTCCACTCTAAATATAAAAACCTCTAACATTAGGTATACTCCTCGTCAATTATTTTTCACAAAAATCCTTCTTCTTCTAAATATCGGATAACATTCTTAACAAATTTTTCAGATTTTTTATGCAGCTCTTCAGCTTCATCAACGGAGAGCCTCACACTCTTGCCGTTGTCCTTGTTCCTAACAACAACGTAGTCTATACCAGCGGAATCGAAAGCTGTCAGCGTGATCCCACTGTTCGCTTCACTCTCTAAATCTAGCTCTTCCTCATAATCGTCTTCAATCACCTCTCCTTCTGTCGGAGGAAAGAACGAATCTACGTGTGACTGGACGAAGTCGGTTGACTCTTCAGCAACTTGACCTCCGTGGTCTTCCAGTACCTCAACACAGCTCAAACCTTCTTTCCTCCTATCTCGCCATGTATACGGATGACGGAATAAAATAGTTTTGGATAGGTATATCCAACGAACGAAAAGATAATTATACGGACGAAAATATCGAGATTCTCAATCGTCCATAGATAGGAGCGATACTACTTGATCAACATCATACAAGCGTATGTTCTCACGTTCATCACCTGCATCTTGAAGAGATCGGGTAAATCCGTTCCTGCTGAATAAGACGTATTCGTACTCGATTTCTCCCCCACCTGTCG
>JBMCUO010000074.1:0-8211 GCA_048622455.1 Candidatus Saliniplasma sp.
CAATAGATGAGGTCAAGGAGATAGATTTAAAGTGTGATGAAAGTTTCACTAAGGTACCAAATTTTTGGTTCGTAAGTACTAGAATGAATCTTCGAATGCCAGGTAAATTAGTGCATTGGTTTTTGAATCATTTGTTGTATTGTTTACTATGTGATCAAAATGATACTTCTATTTTCGATGCAAAAAAACTAATTGCCCATTCAACCGTTAACATGATATGAGAAAGTTTGATCCGAAACAGGCTGATTATCTGAATTCAACAGATAGGCGTGAAAGGATGGAACCTGAAGACATACTTTCACTTTTAGATTTAGATAGAGACGACATCGTTCTTGACCTAGGTGCAGGTACAGGTTTTTTGACATTCACCATATCTAAAAGAGTAAATGAAGGCAAAGTCTATGCTGTAGATGTCCAGGAAGAGATGCTGGAAAAGTTGAGAGAAAGGTGTGATAAGCACGGATGTGGAAACATAGAAATATTATTGAATGAGGAAGGGAGCATCCCACTCCCTGATAGCGAGATAGACAAGGCGTTTCTCATGAACGTATTGCACGAGATCGAGGACATGGGGACCTTTGAAGAGCTGTATAGGGTTCTAAAGAAAGATGGCAACATATGTGTGATAGATTGGGACAAGGAAGGTGAAAGTGCTCACGGTCCACCCACTTACGAACGGTATACTTTGGAAGAGGCTGTGGAACTGTTTGGGAGATATGGTTTTGAGGAATTAGACTCTGGTAGAGATGAAGACCATTATTTTCTCTGCCTTAGTAAATAGCCTTCTTCAACTACCGAAGAGGCTTGATAGATTTTAGGTTAGAGTGTAAATTTAGTATTCTATCCAATATTCCACGGTATAATCTGCATCGTTGTATATCCAGTAGCCTTTACCTGGTTCGAATTCAAAGTTATCCGTGTCATATTCATAAGCAATGTTGTCGTTCTTCGTTGCGTCGAAGTAACCGATCTTTGTTACTTCTTCAGGTATATTCTCTGTGGTTGTTGTCGAACTAGGATACCCGATCATATTCCAACCGGGATTCACAGTAATCTTGGTACTGTCTGGTTCGTATCCGGAAAAGGTTAACTTGCAATCATCAGCCACGCGTATCCATATACCCATAGTTTGATCTAAAGGTATGTCGTCGTTAAAATGGTCAGACCTACTCGGCATATAGCTGTTCCATTCATCTGACTCAGAATCATAATAGAGAACTTTTTCTATCAAATCTATTACTTGTTCATCTAATACGGAGCTCAGTTCGTCCTCTTCAGGGATGAGGTTCGTTGAGATGAAATTCCAACCATCGTTTTCCCCGTCTATAGAAAGATTTTTACTGTAGGTTTTTAGGTCTGAGGTATCATCGTTTACTATTTCAAATCTAAAACGAGAATAATCGCCCCAATTACCTTTTTCATCTTGTCCACGGATGTACAAGAAATGATTGCCATAGGATAGCTCAGAAGTTTCTAAAGTACCGGTGAACCGTGCTATAGATTCATCATCAATCATCTCTGCCTTTTCTAGAGGGCGTCCATCAGATTCATCACAGGTTGTATCCATATAGAACTCAGCCGTCTCTATAGCCGATCCTCTAGCTATCGAATCGTCAATTATCGTGTCGAATTCTAAAGTTTCATTCCAGTTTAATTCATTGTATCTCTCAGCGTCCAACCCCACAAATGGTCCTATTTCGTCATTTTCCATAGGATTGAACCAATCAGTTATATTTCCCATCAATTCTGTCTTTAAATTCTGTTCTTCAGAGCCTTCGAAGAATTCGCATGCCATATACACCAATTTGTAATTATCAGTTTCTGCTCTAATCGACGCATTGTCACCGGTATTGTAATAAAATGCTGGTGTGGCATATGAATCTGCCGGTGCGATGAGGTCTGGATACGTTCCTCCAATGGATAAATCATTTAGCCCGCCTGATATAGGATCAGACTGAAAACCGCTTATCTCTTCTCCGTCACCATTAACCTTTATAAATTCTGAATGTAAATAATCTCTATAGAAAGAGGTCTCTCCGATGTCATAACCTATATCCTCTCCATTGAGGTATAGATTCCCTCCGTTTTCAAGATAACCTGCGATCAATTCCCTTTCCCGAAGCGTTAATGTATCTGTAAAACCACCTACGACCCATACGACGATATCGTAATGTTTCAATTCTGAGCTTGGGATCGTGTCTCCTGCGGTACTCTCAAAGTCATAGTTTAGATCCAGATCATCTAATGCTGTCTTATAGTTCGAAGTATCGCCTGCATCTTCCACCAATAATATACTAGGCTGGATGTTTGAAGAGGGGGTTTTAAACGTGAAAGGCGATCCATCATTATCTGCAACTTGAGAGTTTCCAGCTTCATCAGTGGATATGATCTTATAGTGATAATCCATACCTGTCGTCAGCCCGGTCAGCCTCACCTCATGTTCTGTTTTGTACTGGCTGTCGTAAACCTCGCCTCCGAGTTCTTCGGTTCCACCGTATACAGTTGTAGAGGAAGCTGGTTTGTTGCTTTCCCAGGATATGACCGCACTTAGATCATTCCTCACATCAGTGGTTATATTGCTTATCGATGGTGGTTCGGTATCTACCGTGGCAGTATCCGTCAATTTTTTAGAGTCTTGATTTATGAATTCAACTTCCAAAACTTCCCCATGTGTTGCAGACAGTCCGTCTTCCCCATTCAATTCGACATGACCCGTGAAAGTATTTGTACCGTTTCTAGTTTCTTGAAGTCTAATCTCTGTGGGATCTGAGTTTGAGGAAACTGAAACATCAACATAGTCTTCGCTGGTCTCATACAGGAGTTCTATGTGGACAAAATCGTCATCCGAATAATAGTCTTTATCTAACCTCAATTTACCTTTGCTAGATTCGAAATCGTTGATCCGCAACTGTGGTGCATTGAATAAGTCACCTTCATTGGATATCTGATGTCCCGAGTACCAACTTTTTACGTTGGTATATTCTATATCCGTCGGTCCTTTTATCCTGACAACCAAATTTCCATCATTCAAGTTCTCTTCCATTCTGTCTAGATGTTCATCAGATATATCCAATATATCAATATCATCAACATCAGCCAGTTCTGAACTGTACAATTCATCTATCGTAAACAGAGGTTCAGCGTTGTTGATCTGACTGTAACTCGGGTCTGGAAAAGCGTTCTCGACTGTATCTTCCAGAACCTCGAATTTCCACAACTCTTCTTCATCTGAAGGACTGTAACTAGATTTAGGAGTGAGGTGTAGAGCTGCAGATCTGATATCAAGTTCACTGATATGATTGGTTTCAAACATTATAGCAGAATAGAAAGGCCCTTCCTGGGGGCCAAAAAGGGTCTCTTCGTAGTAGTATCCACTGTAAAAGTAATCCTCATCGAATATGCTATCGGTATTATCTGATATGGATTGGACATATCCTGAGTAACCTTCTCCGATGACAGTGGGCCATCTTGGAGTTTTGAAGGTGTAAAGTGCTCCCTGGTTGTCTTCCACTGCAACGATTGACTTTTCACACTCATCTACAAATATCAATTTGTAGTAATAACGGGTATTCGGTTTTAAGTCCTCCAATATGACTGAACTGTTATACGAATAAAACGGATGGGTCGCTGTGTTATCTAATCTTTTGTTAACGCCATATTCTAGCTTACCGTAAGCCATTATGTCAGTAGTCCATGAAATTTTAGCTGTGTGTGGTAACAGAGTGTTATCCACTGGTGAAGGAGGGTTCAGATCAACTAATTTAGGGGCGTTGGAATTGATACGGGTAGTTGCTGTCAATACCTTAGAATTGTTGTACTCAAATTTGACCTCAACAGAATCTCCATCCATAACCTGTAGAATTCCTTCTTTACCGGATTCGTTGGTTATCGAAATATTACCAGTAAATATACCCGAGTCTTCGTTACTTTCGAATAAAGTTAGGCTCTCTCCTTGCGCATCTGTCGTGGAATTGACAACTACTGTATGGGACTCCACCTTTGTAGAGTCTTCATTTGATGATGGACTCTGCAATCTTACTCCTATATCATCTGTGATGGGATATTTGTTGTATTTTTCATGTCCAAAACTAATCGATTCTGTCGTCCCCACCACTTCACCTGTAGTCAGAAGTGAGTATCTTTGTGGAGATACCGAGATACTTTCTCCAATCACCTTGATGGTGTATTTACCTTCTATCAGATCTGATCTCTTTAAGAAAACCTGTTCCGAGACGTTGTTATCATCGAAATTACCGCCTGATTCTGAGTATCCTTCTGAAAAGACGTTCCCTCTGAACGTATTCCCATTAGGGTCTTCGACGAGTAAATTTAAATCATTTTGAAGTGAAGCACCGGGATAATCCGTCCAAGCGAGTGTGATTTTAAGATCCTGTCCTTCTTCAACATATATCTCATGTTCATGTGATTCTCCCGAAGTCGATATCTCCTCTTCACTTCCGTTGTTCAATATTTCTAATTTTCTGGAATCACCTTCGAAATAAAGCGCATCTTCTAGATTTACCTTTCCCCAGCCTTGGCCATTAGATGGTATTGCACCTCCGGTATATTCTCCTTCCATGCTCCATGCTGAATTGATCAGTGTTGCCTTCAATAGGGAGCCTGAAGGAACAAAACCATTCTGTTCATCCGTATCTCCAGAGGGGTACCATCCACCCATGTAGTACTGTCTAACTAGAGCAGTTGAACCAGCAACTATCGGAGTTGCCATAGAAGTCCCTGTCATCGTAGTTAGTCCGTCATTCATGGTAGTGAGGTCACCATCTGAATCCGCCGAGATTATAGAAGTTCCTGGTGCAGCTACAGTTGGTTTCAACCGCCATTCATCGGTCGGCCCTTTACTAGAAGAGCTAGCCATATCTTCAGAAACATCGTTTATACTGTTCCCTACCGATACCACATTCTTCGCTGAAGCTGGTGAGCTTACTGTGTTATTCTCGGGTCCGCTGTTCCCATTGGCAAATAGTATCAGAGCATCATTGTTATTCCACATAAATTCGTCACATTCTTCCGAGCTGGAGGTATAGTAACTCGCGTTGGAACCCCAAGAGTTCGAGAATATCCTAGCTCCTGAGTCATATTGAGCCTGGAAAAGTTCGTTTAGGTCATCTGGTATCTCCAAAGCATCCCCATCTTTTCCGATATCGAAAAAGGCGACTTTTCCCGCAGGTGCCATACCATCGTACTCGTCCGGTTCTCCATAACTTTTCCAATCCCCTACGGCACTACCCGTGACATGGGTTCCATGGCCAGAGTAATCTGTATCTTTGTGGTCCGCGTATTCGTGGTAAGAAACCACTTTTCGGTGGTCCTCACCGGGTTCTCCTACTTCGTTTTCCGCGTGTCTGAACATAGCATGATCGTAATCTATACCCGTATCAGCTATACCAATGATTTGGTTCTGACCATATATCCCTTTATCCCAAATCGTTCTGACTTTGTCCGATGTATCAAATGACTGAACTACCCACGAGGCATCATCGTTCAAAAGCTCATATCTAGGTTTCTCTGAGACCCTAAGAACATGGGGGTTTCGAGCGAGGTAACGTAATTTTGAACTGTCCAATCTTATAGTAGCTGAATTGTAATCTAAAGTACCTTTTTGAAAAGTTATGAGTTCACCATCGAAAGGTTCTATACTTTCTTTTAAGGTGTTAGAATCAGAATCGCTGGTTAATTTGAGTTTTAGAGTCAAAAGGGATCCTTTGTCTTTTAGATGTGGGATCAAATCTTCGTCGATCTTGTATTCAGGACCATATGAACTGTATGATTCTATGAATGATTTTTTTGTAAATCGGTCGATATCCTTACCATCGTATCTGACGAGGTAAGAAAAGCCTCTAGTCCTTTCGTAGAATTCGAAACCTTCTCCTTTCAACTCTTCTCTCCAGCTTTGTTTTAGAGGAGCTGTGAACTCTAAAATGTAAACTCCTGTTTCTGCCTTTTGAGTGAATATGTTTTGTAAACTATCGAACGATTCCTTTGATATCCAGTAAGGTCTGTTTTCACTAATTACCCTATCAATCATGTATCCCCTTTCTTCGATAGCTTCAGCTTGAGTTTTAGTGGTTTCTATAACTGTGAACGAATCATAGGAACCTATGACATTGATATCATCATTCTCCCTTATCTCATCATGTCCGTTTTCAAAATCATATACGATCATTCTGAGCATTTCTTCGTCTCCATCCTGTTCATCCACTATATCTGAAGCAGTCTGATAAACTCCCAATAATTGTATTATCAACAGAACAGAGAGCAGTAGAGTAAACATATACCGTATTTTTTTCCTCATGTGTATCGCCTTGTGACAAATCTATTATTGCATTATGGCGCATAGTGATTATAAATAAGTTATTTTGATATATCAAAAATTTTTGAAAAATATACACTACTGAATTTAAAGGTTTATTTGAGTATAAATTATATATAATTTACTTGCAATTACTAAATCTATACAAGGATTTTAATGTTAAATTTGGAATATAAAAAAAGGAAAGGGATTATTTACGGTTCTAACATGTAGCAACCTTCGAACATCTCATTGTATGTATCGCCAGCATCTATGTTGTTCAACCAATCTGCCATATCTTTTGCCGCCTCGTATCCATCTTGTGTCCCTAGATCATAATTGGCTAATATAATATCGATAGCCTCTTCCATAGTTCCTACAAAGTAATCGTGATGTATACCCGGGATATGGACCATAGGTTCACTCTCATAGTAATCGTAGTGTTCAGCAGTTAGAAGTAGAGCTAAAATCTGTACTTCTGCTTGTTTTTGCATATCCGATCCAACGTAGCTCAATATTTCACAAGCCTTACTCTGATCTAAATCATCTAAGAATTCATAGTCATCACCATACCTATCACTGATATTTTCTAGGTACATTAACACATCCTCGTAGGGCACTTGATAACCCTTATCTCCAGGTGCAGTATTTCTACATACATTATGCCCCCAGAAACCTCTGGTATGCCCTTCTGGACCACAGACTATCGGTGCCCAGTTTCCGAAGAGAACTTCTTCCTCATCGTTGCAATCTAGGTCTACAAATAACCCCTTGTCTGTAGTATTCGTCCACCCGCCTGGAATGACCTCTTCTACATAATAGAGTCCTGCTTCTAATTCAGGGAAATTGAAATACCCGTCGACATCCGTGTAGGCTGTTCTTATTATTTCATTTTTCTCTCCATCGGTTGTATTCCATATATTGATCCCCCAGCCATCCATGTACCAGTCGTCTCCATCGAAAATACTGTTTTGATTAGTATCGAAGAACTTGTATCCGTAAATTCTGCCAATGCAAGAATCGTCCTCCCTATAATTTCCAAAGTTCACTTCTATCACCTCATTGTAGCAGTCAGCTTTCACTTGAACTAAACTTGCGGTGGTATTGATCCATCCTCCTGGAACGTCTTCCTGTATCCAATAGTAACCCGGTTTTAGATCAAAGAAATAGAAGTAGCCATCTTCATCAGTATAACTAGTTTGTATCACTTCTTTTGGTAATCCGGTTGTTTCGTTTGTCGACCATAGATTCACCATCCAATCCTCAATAGGGTAATCTCCATCAGATTCATTGTACATTCCATCTTGATTGCAATCGAAGAATTTCAAACCAGTGATATTTGACAATTTGTAATTGCCAAAATCTATTCTTATTTGCTCACCTAGCTCGAGATCTACGTAGACTAAGGTCGGTGTTGAATTGAACCATCCATTCGGCAGTTCTTCCTGTACATAATATTTACCAGGCATGATACGTCCGAAATTATACCAGCCACCATCATTAGTGATCTGTGTATCTATTATCTCTTCTAGATCCCCAAATTCGTTGACACTCCATAGGTATATCGTCCATCCCTCTAGTAGTTCTTCATCTTCATCAGCATAACCGTCAAGGTTGAAATCACAAAACTTTAAACCATATAACCTAGAGTACTGAGCATTACCGAACCAAACTTCTACTGTTTCATCAGACGTGACTTCTGCAAACTGGATCAAATCGGTGGTGTTGAACCATTCTCCATTTTCTTCTAAAACTTCCTGTATTGCGTACAAACCAGGTTCTAGATTCCAGAACATTGCACAACCATTTGCACCTGTCGTGTTAGTATCAATTATAGAATCAACTTCTCCATCGGTAGTGTTCCACAGATTGAATTCCCAGCCTTCGAGCATCTCTTCTCC
>JBMCUO010000075.1:0-7951 GCA_048622455.1 Candidatus Saliniplasma sp.
TTAAGACTCAAGCTTCCCAAGCTTGCTACCCGGGTTCGAATCCCGGCAGCCGCATTATACTTTGAATTATAATTTCAAAAGCCATATTCATTCTTCATATTATTATATAAATCAAGAACAAAAAAAGAGGAGGAAATTATCGTGAATGTTTTTAATTAAAGACATAAACTATTTTAACGATTCGATGTCTTCTGAATGTTTAACATACCGCATAAGGGACTAATATAAATAAATTTCCCACACCTCTAAATAAGTTTTTTCGCATCTTCAAACTCTGGATTTGACTTTAAAGCTTTTTTTACCATCTCTTTCCAATCCTCTTCTCCCTTCTTTTTTTTGACAAGAGCAAGGTTGTAAAGAGTGACTGGATCTTCTTCAAACAATTCCCAGGCCCTGGTTAAATTATCATAAGAGGAGTCCGTTAAATTACGCTGAAGTTGTGTGTATCCTAAGTTGTTCAAATATATATCGTGATCTGGTTCCAGGTTAATTGCGGTTTCGAAAGAAGAAAGTGCTTCACCATATCTACCGAGTTTATATGCTGCGCAACCGAGATTGTTATAAAACAAAGCATTCTCGATTTTTACAGCCTTTCTAAAATGTTTGATACTGTCCTGAAACTCTCTATTTTTATATCTAAAAATTCCTAGCAAATTGTATATATCCTCATTTTTATTTTCATCGGAAACCTTTTCAAGTGTTTCGATCCCCTTTTCCACTCTCTCACTACCTGCATTGCATCTGGCTTCAGCCATTATAAAGTCAGTTAATTCCCCTTTCGTACACTCCTCTGCTTTTAAATATGCTAGGACCGCTTCCCCTATTTTCCCGCCTCGTCTCAAACTCTCCCCTCTCCTTTCCCAATAAACACAGTTTTTATCTTTACCATCCACGATATCTTCTGATACCTTTATACTGTTTCGATATTGTTCGTTTTGGTAATACACCTCTTCCAAATTTAATTTACCGAACAGTGAATCGTCGGCTTTTCTGAACAAATCCTCTGCCTTTTCAGTATTTCCCTCCCTGTAATAACAGGCACCTAGCAGGTTCAGGAACTCTATAGCATCAGTGTCATTCAAACTCTCGATAACTTCCTTATACTCCCCCATCTTCCACATCAATTCAGCTTCATTGTATGTGATCATTTCTTTCAGTCTTTCTTCTTCCTTCCTCACCTGGGCCATACCCTCCATTATCTCTTCTTTGGTCTTCTTTTCGTTTTTGAGTTTATCGAGTTCATTCAGCAACTCCTTCTTTTCTCCTTTCAGTTCGTCTATCTTTTGTTCCTTTTCCTCTACTTCTTTTCTAGCCTTATTTTCTTTCCAGATAACCTCTTCCTCTTTCTCCTTTTTTAATCTCTCTAATTCTTCTTCCATTTCTTGTTTTGTTTCTTTTAACTCATCTATGATCTTTCTGCTCTTTTTGACACTTTGTTTCAGTTCCTCTTTTTCTTTTTGTAATCTTTCGATCTCTTCTCTCTTTTCTTCTAATCTCTTTGGAACATCGCCTTTCTCCTTTTCAACCTGACTTTCAATTTCCTTAACCTTCTCTTCAAGTTCATTTTTCTTACTTTTCACCTCTTCTAGTTCTTTTTCGGTTCTGTCTAATCTATCTTTAACTTCATCTTTCTCTTCTTCAGCTTTATGGATATCCTCTTCTTTTTCTTCAACCTCTTCTCGGATCCTACGCTGCTCGGGCCCTTCTTCCTCTATTTCTTCAACTTTTTCTTCACCTTTGATCCTATTTTTAAGTTTCAAAGCAGCCTCGTAGTTGGGTTTCAATTCTAATGCCTTTTCGATAGATTTCAAAGCCTCTTCTTTGTACCCACCCTTTTCCAAGAATGCTCCTTTGATGTAATGATAGCTTTCATTCTTAGGATGTAAATCCGTAAGTTTATCAGCCACTTGGATAGCCTTTGAAATCCTGCCTTCTTTTTCGAATATGAGTATTTTGTTGATAAGCGCATCTTCAAAATCTGGGTAAATCGATAATGCGCTGTTGATACAGTTCAACGCCTCTTTCAATTCACCTTTTTTCATCAAGCACAATCCTTTATTATTCCAAGCTACTTCGTCTTTGGGTTCGACCTCTAGAATCCGATCGAAGCAGAGCATTGCTTCATCATACTCATCTCTTTCAAAGAGAACGGCACCCAAGTTCTTCCACGAAGGAACGTGGTCTTCGTTGAAATCGAGGGCGGTTTCGTATGCATTTATCTCTTCATCATATTTTCCGATCTCATGGTAAGCCCTTCCTAATAGATACCAGAGTTTCGGAGTCTCTGAAATAGAAATAATAGTGTCATCTAACAGATCGATAGCATCTAATATCTGACCCGATTCTAACAGGGCTTCAGCCTTCTTACTTCTAGCTTTGATATCCTCCGGTTTATTTTTGATCGCCTTACTGTAATACTCTAGGGCTTTTTTGTAATCGCCCTTATCTTTGAATTCATCTCCCCATCTCATTAAACGGTCCTGTTCTGTAGCACTAGCTAAAGTTCTACTCTCTGTCTCTCCCTCTATTTCGATGCTGGGAACCATGTCATATTCTTTTAACAATTCAAAGAATTCGTTTCCTCCAACGATTTCAATTTTCTCTCTCTTTTGAATATCCGAAGTGTCTAGAGTGGTTAAATAAAATCCTTTAACTCCAGGGCCAAGGGCACTTTCAAGCCCATTTATCTCTTTGCTTGGATCACCTCTAGATCTAGTGATCCTTATAACGTAATCATCTATCCTGCCGTCTCTATGCATCTCACCCTCGGCTTCCATGTCGCCTCCGAAACTTCTTGCAGATGTGATTTCAAAACCAATACTCTCGAGCAAGTTGATACACAATCTTTGAAAACGTTCACGGCTCATCTTTTCCATTTCGGACAAAACTTCCTCTTTCTCTACCAAGGGGTTCACCGGCTATTGATACATATGAAGGGAGGTATATTAATTGATTATCCCATGTCCCGACATTTCTAATCTTTTTAAAACTGAATTCCAATCTACTTTTCCCTCTTGTGGTCCGTGAGATTCAAGGGCAAAACTTGCTCTAGCTGAACCGATGAGACAGCTTTCAAAAAGGTCATAACCCCTGTTTCTACCAGCGTAAAATCCCGCTCTGTAACTGTCTCCTGCACCCGTTGGGTCCACTATTTCTTTTGGTTCGAAGGCCGGTACGTTTTCTTTGGTTTTGTGATTGTAAATTGTACTTCCCCTGCTTCCTTTTGTAACTATAACTGTATCCACAAGATCCAACAAACCTTGTATATTTTCAATTCTCAAATATTCCACAGCAAGCTCAGCCTCAGTTTCGTTACAGAAGAAAATATCTGCCATGTCGAGCATTTCAGAGAATAATTGTGGTTCGTAAACGTATCTCAGTTCTTGGGCCGGGTCGAATGCTACTGTCTTACCTTCCCCTTTTGCGATGTTCATTATCTTACGATAATACTCGGGCCTTCCGGTTCCGATATGTATGACTTCACTGTTCTCGATACATTCTCTATTTGCTTCTCTTTCGCGGACCATATCCATAGCTCCCTGGTCCATGAGAGCCATCTGATCTCCACTGGGTTCAGTGACGATCCAACATGTAGGTGTTCTCCCGTGTTTTAGTTTCACCAGCTCATCGATATCAACCCCGCTCTCTACCAGTGACATCTCATACTCCTCCGGAAAATCCTCTCCTACGAATGAAGATAGGCCGGTTTTAACGTTTAGATCAGCGGCCGCTTTTGCGATGTTAGCACCAGTACCGCCCCAACGCTTGGTCCTTTCTTTTACAGCAGTAGATGAATTCGGTTTAGGTAAACTGTCCGTCTGTAAAATAATGTCTACGGCGGTATGGCCAAAAACTCTCAAATAATTCTTCATAGAAGGTCATTAAAAAGAAAAGTAAAAAAGGTTTTTGAGAAATTTAGCGGAAAAGAAAACTATTTTTAGATAATTTTATTCTCCACCATCAACTAATTATAAATTAGGAATCACTCGAGTTCTATCTCTTCTACAGAAACTTCAGAGTCGACTTCTTCCTCTTCAGGCTCTTCAGATTCGACAGAATCTGCTTCACCTTTAACTTCTCCGAAAGCCATGGTGTGGAGAACTTTAGTTATCTCAATTGTAACTTTATCACCTACGTTCGTATCCGGTATGAATACGACGAAATTATCAATCTTGGCGACACCGTCGCCTTCTTTACCCATGTCTTCGATCTCTACATCATACGTTTCTCCCTCTTCTACAGGGGGAGAAGCGCCAAATCCTCTATTCATGCTCAATTTCACCTCTTGTTTTTTCTAATGTGCTCTATCTGAGCGTGTGAATCATAAAAAAGAGGGTATTTATATATTCCCCTCGTGTATTTGCCTTATCAATTTATCTATGCCAGTAAATGTTTTTACATTCATTTTAGCGGTGAGTTCTCGGTACATTCTTTCACCTTCAATACCCACGTGATTTCTTTTCTGGAACTCTTTCCTTTCCAGTAATAGAACCCTTTTACCCGATTCAGATGCACGAAGTAAAGCTTTAAGGTTATCTAAATTACCAGGTCCAACAGCGAAATCAGTACCTACCACTATATCTGCATCTTCTATCAAGTTCAAATTTTCCTTGTTGGTTCTTTCACTGATAGATGAAAAAGGTGCCTCCGTGACACATCTCAGATCCAAGAATTCAGCCATGTTTTGGTCGGAATCCATGACGTTTAATACGCCGGTGGTCACCTCGAATCCTTGTTCCACCAATTCTTTCAACAGCGCTCTACCGGTCCCACCACCACAGATCACGTGGACTACTTCTTCTTTATTTTCTTTTATCACTTTTCTTTTGATCGGTGTGATGTATAACGATCCGTCCATTGGGTTTTCATCGACCTCCGCTTCTATTCCATATACCGCTCTCAGATGCGCTCTCGTTAGAACTTTTTTTGGAGAACCCTTAGCGTGGACTTCTCCATCATCTAAGAGTACTATATTATCACAGTATCTAGCTGCAAGGTTCAGGTTGTGATGTATGGATAAAACTCCGACATCCATAAGTTTTGCTCGATCTTTCATCAGTTCCATGATCTCGAGCTTGTGACCTATATCGAGATGAGATGTAGCTTCATCTAAGAATATCAACCGTGGTTCCTGGGCTAAAGCCCTTGCAACAACTACTCTCTGTAGTTCACCTCCAGAAAGCTCCCTTACTGATCGATCTTTGAATTTTAGGGTTTTAGTTGATTTCATGGCTTCTTTTACGGCACGGTCATCATCTTTTTTCGGATTCTCAAATCGACCCATGTATGGATTCCTCCCCATCATCACTACCTCCCACGAAGAGAAAGGGAAGTTAATGAAGGTGTCCTGGGGAACCACTCCTATAACACGTGCTCTTTCTCTACGGTCAAGCCCTTCGATGTTTTTACCTTCATATCTGACCTCTCCGGACCAGATGGGTAAAACTCCGGTGAGGGCTTTGATCAAGGTACTTTTACCGGATCCGTTGGGCCCGATGACTCCCAGCACTTCACCGTCTTTAAGGTCGAATGAGATGTTTTTCAGGACTACTTTTTCTCCGTACCCTGTGGTCAGTTCTTTTACGTTCAAATATCCTACCATCCAGTATCACCTCTGTTCCGGATAAGGAGGTATATGAAGAAGGGAGACCCCAGTAGAACGGTGATGATACCGACGGGAATCTCACCCATCATCCTAGCTATAGTGTCACAGAGGATCAGAAAAATACATCCCATGAGGGCTGCTGTGGGGATTAGGCGTTTGTGTTCCGGACCTACGATCAATCTAGCTCCATGGGGTATCATCAACCCGACGAATCCGATGATCCCCGTGAATGCCACCATGGCGGCTGCTAGAAGACTTGAGGTTACGAGCTGAACGAACTTAGTTCTTTCCACGTTCACCCCCAATTGTAAAGCCGACTCCTCTCCCATCTGGATGACGTTAAGATCTCTGGAATATGCGAAAACTAAAGCCACGCCCACTATCATTATCGGTAGGGTGATGTGGACTTGATTCCATGCCGCTTCATTCAGGTTACCAAGCATGAAAGAAAGTATCTGCATTTGTACCATCTTTTCTGGCGGAGACATGTATCGGATATAACTGGTGAGTCCTGACATAAGGAAATTCATGGCGAGACCGGCTAGAAGTAGTGTTGCGACATCAGTTTTTTTTCTGACCCTTCCCAATGCGAAAACCAGGAAGACAGTTGTCACTGCTGTCAAGAAAGCTAGTAATGGTAAGTAGATAAAACTCACACCCAGGTAGAATCCAACAGCGGCACCTAAGCCACCACCGGCAGATACACCTAATATGAACGGCGATGCCATGGGGTTCTTGAAAATCCCCTGCATGGAAGTTCCGGATACTGATAGACTGATCCCAGCTATAATACCTAGGATGATACGGGGTAGTCTAATCAACACTACGATCGTTCTAGATGGACCTTCTGGGGCGGTTACGTAATTGTTTATTAAAGGTATCTCTGAGAGTGTTATCAAGACAACTTCTTTGAACGGTATATCCGCAGTTCCAACTGTGGTTGAGTAGATCGCGGTAATCAGCAATAGGACAGCAAGCCCTGCTATAAGCCATCCGGTTCTTTCTTTAATCATCTCTTTTGTTTCTCTTATCTTTGATCAATATGGTGAAAGTGATCGCTATACTCATCAGTAAAATAGGTAAGGTGAATCCAGGGACATCTTCTTCGTTGTCTTCTTGACCGTTATCGTCTTGTCCGTTTTCGTCTATATCTAGATGTTCTCTAGTGATATCCACCAACGTTGATTGTGCTTCAACGACCCTAGGTGCAGGTCTTGAAAATATGTCGTCATTTACATAGTATATCTCATCATTTTCTACTGCAGATATACCCTGCCAGACCTCATCTTCTGTAAGATTTTCGACCTGATCCTCTAAACCTTCGGTAGCGATGATTATCTCAGGGTCCTCGTCTATTATAGTTTCCTTGGACATCTCCCACCAATCGTCTTCCTGGTCTGCGATATTGTTCCCTCCAGCGTTCTGTATCAGGGTGTTCTGGAAGGTGTTATTTCCCGGCGTGTATATTGGTCCCACTGATGCGATGTAGAATATATCCACTCTATCTTCTTTGGGTAGATCAGCAGTGTTTTGGGTGACCTCGTTCATCTCATCTTCAAGATCGTCCGCCATCTGCTTTGTTTCTTCCCGAATACCGCACATGGTACCCAGTAATTTCATATCTGTATAAACGTCCTCTAAAGTGTTCGAGTTCGTGGCCACAACTTGATGACCGATCTCTTCTAGTTTGTCGATCATCTGGGTATTGAAAGAAGGCGTTACAACAACATCGGGTTCTAACTCAGTGATATTCTCATAATCCACGGAAAATGAATCGCCTACCGTCGGAAGATCTTCAACTTCGGAAGGGTAGTCGCTGAAATCATCGACTCCAACGACCCTATCTCCCTCCCCGATATAGAATAACAATTCGGTATTGGACGGCATGAAAGATATTATCCTTTCAGGAGGAGTATCAAAAGTGACAGTCTCTCCTCTAGCGTCGGTAACCGTTATACTTTCATCTGCTTCACTTGTTCCTGGAAGGACTGCGAAAAGTCCGACCATCATCAGTGATATAATCGCTATTACAGTGATTTTTCTCATCATATCTATCTGTGAATCAAGTGTACTTTAATTATTTAAATTTTACTTGTTCGCAGTCTAAAATGAACGTGTCACGGATTTTGTGGCAATGGGGGTTTGAGGGACTAGTTCGAGTTCGTTAAAAAATCAGTATCAGGTCAAAAAGCATTAAAAAGTTCCAAGATCTCAAAAAAGTTGACACACTCAAGATATTATGTTTCGTGTCAGATATGAACAGAATGTTTTTACCAAGATCAGGTTTAGACGATATACATTCTAAAAAACCGATATATACATATATATGAGTTTTCTTTTATGCGT
>JBMCUO010000076.1:0-7830 GCA_048622455.1 Candidatus Saliniplasma sp.
AAAATTAAGAAAATTAAGAAAATTAAGAAAATTAAGAAAAAAGAAAAAATGGATTTATTTTAGATTTAAATTTTCTCAAGTCTGTCCCTTTCTAGCATATTTGAAATGCTTCTCTCAGCGAAACCGGGTGTTTTCTGGCCCTTCTGTTTATCGAATTTTTCAGCTCCGGTTTCATACAAGTATTTCTCGGCTTTCAAACTCTGGTAATGACCTTTCTCCATCAAAGCGATGTATTTGAAAAGCGTTCTATAATGCTCTTTTCTTTTAGAAAGGTAATTATACAACTCATAGGCGCTATCTTCAGCATCCATAGCCCGATCTATAGCTTCAATTAGATTCCTCACCGTTTTGATTTCCTTTATGAACTCACCTTCATGGGGGGGAAGACCCTCCTTATCTGGGACTACATAATCTCTATCACCAAATTCCATCTCATGGAGTTTAAGCAGCTCTTTTTTATGCATCTTTTCGTCCTTTGCAAGATTCTTGAATTTCTCTGACATCAACCCTTCCAAACTTTTAGAAAGCGCTAGATATGCATCATGTGCAGCTTGTTCACCTCTGATAGAATATCCAATTAGTTCTTTAAAGCTTATCTCATCTAATTTATCGTACATACTATATCACTCTAAGAATTTGATGTTCTCGCTGTTATTAAATTTTTCTCCATGCTGTTACAATAATCGTTACAATAATCTATAAATAATACAGTGAACATTTGCATTACGGTGCAAATATGCGGGATATCGTAAATTATGCTATAAAAAAATTGGAGGAATCTAATATCCAGTACGGTGATATCAGATTTTCAGATATATTGACACAATCGATACAGGTAAGGAACGGATCGGTAGAGAGTATAAAAGACAATAAAAGCAAAGGATATGGAATAAGAATTATCGACAAAGGATGGGGTTTCGCATCCTCCTCAGAATTATCTAAAGATGGTATCGATGAGACTATCAAAAGGGCTAGAAAGATAGCTAAGGCTTCAGGTAAAACCTCAGAGGGTGTGAAACTGAAAGAGGTAGAGATATACCAGGATACGTATGTCAACGATTACAAAAAAGATCCCTTCGATATCGATTTAGAAGAAAAGATAGACTATTTAGTGGATGCAAACGAGCGTTTAGATGTTGACGACAAGATCAACGTACGGACTTCAAATTTTAGAGCCTGGAGATTTTTAAAAGAATTCGCCAGCACTGAAGGTGCACGTATTGAACAAGAATTAGTTCAGTGTGGAGGAGGTATCAGCGTGACCGCATCCGACGGCGAAGACGTCCAAACCAGAAGTTATCCCAATTCTTTTGGAGGAGATTACGGTTCAAAAGGTTACGAATTCTTTGAAAAAATGGATCTGTTGGGTAATGCAGAAAAAACAGCACAGGAAGGAGTAGACCTTCTGAAAGCGGACCAATGTCCCGAAGGTAAGATGGATATTATACTGAATACCAATCAATTGGCTCTACAAGTCCATGAAAGCTGCGGCCATCCAACTGAATTGGATAGAGCATTGGGTACTGAAGCGAGCTACGCTGGAACGAGTTTCATGACGCCGGATAAACTCGGGAAGTTAAGATACGGTTCAGATATCGTTCATCTCACTTCTGATGCAACGGCGGAAGGAGGTTTAGGAACCTTTGGTTACGACGATGAAGGAGTGAAAGCTAAAAAAGTCGATCTTGTTAAAGATGGTATATTCGTTGGTTACCAGGCTTCTAGAGAAGATGCCGCCCAGGTTGACGTAGAGGTGAGCGGGAGCATGCGGGCCGATGGATGGAGCAACTTACCACTAGTAAGGATGACTAATATCAATTTAGAACCTAGTGATTGGTCCAGGTCTGAAATAATCGAGGAAACGGATAAAGGTATAATATTCGACGGTATCAAAAGCTGGAGTATAGATGACAAGAGGTTAAACTTCATGTTCGGAACAGAAGCTGGATATCTGGTAGAAAATGGGGAAGTGAAGAAATTGATCAAAAATCCCACATACACAGGAATAACCTACGAGTTCTGGAGGAGATGTAATGCGATATCTGGAAAAGAGGATTGGAAGCTACACGGAGTACCGAACTGTGGTAAAGGAGAACCACCTCAGGTGATGAGAGTAGGTCACGGCGTAGCACCTTCTCGATTTGAAGACATTACCGTGGGGGTGGGAAAATGGTAAGTGAAGAGTTAAAAAGGTCTGCTCGTAAAGTACTAGATAAAGTCGAGGTAGACGAAGTTGAAGTACTTATTCATAGAAAAGATAAAGCCTTGACGAGGTACGCCAATTCTAAGATACATCAGAATGTTGGACAGAAAGATTTCGACGTATCAATCAGAGCTGTTTTGGGTAAGAAAGTAGGTTCCGTTTCAACGAACTCTGTAGATGAAAAATCTTTGATAGATGCTCTGAGGAGCGCGGAAAACATAGCGAAACATCAGAAAGAGGACCCTGATTTTATAGGTCTTCCAGAACCTAAAGAAGATCGCAGTGATAAAGAGAATTACTTCGAAGAAACTGCATCATTCACCCCTGACGACAGAGCTGAAAAGGTCAAAGAAATAATACACTATGCGGGTGGGAAAGGTGTCGATAGGATGTACGGGGCATTCGAAACTGAAACGATCGAAGTTCTCGTGGCAAACACGAACGGTATTATGAAGAGCAGCAGGATGAGTAAAGCAAATCTGACTGCCACTGCTATCGCTGATTGGGATAACGATCAAGGTTTCGGTTGGAGTGAACAGTGCTCCGCGAATGTGAACGATATAGACCATATGAAAGTTGCGAGGACCGCGGTTGAAAAGGGTTTAAACAACATGGATACAAAGAGCATCGAGCCCGGTGAATACACTGTTGTACTGGAACCTCTGGCAGTCAATACTATGCTCATGTACCTAGCTATGATGGGGATGAGCGCTAAGAAAGTTCAGGAAAAAAGAAGCTTCATGAACGGGAAGTTCGGCGAGAAGATCATGGATGAGAGAGTAAACATTTTCGACGATGCGATGCACGACGAGATGATCGGATTCCCATTCGATTACGAAGGTGTTCCGAAACAAAGAGTGGATATGGTGAAGGATGGTATCGCTAAAGACGTCGTTTACGATTCCTATACTGCTGGAAGAGACGAAGGGGACAGAGAATCGACGGGGCATGCTTTACCCATGCCAAATCCTATGAGCCCTGCTCCCCTCAATTTGATGATGGGAACAGGGGATGCAAGTGTTCAGGAGATGATCGACGATACTGAAAATGGAATTTTAGTGACCAGGTTCAACTACTGCAGACCGGTACATCCTGTAAAGGGCATACTTACAGGACTAACTAGAGACGGGACCTGGAAGATAGAAAACGGGGAAGTAACTGAACCGTTGAAGAACCTGAGATTTACTCAAAACTTACTCGACGCTTTCAGTGATGTGGAATTGATCGGTAAAGAACGAATACTGTTCTCATTGGGTTACTACCCCGGTTATACATGTGTACCAGCCATGAAGATACCGGAGTTCAACTTCACAGGAACTACAGAATTCTAAAACCCTTTATTTATTATTTTTCTTTATTAAAAATTAAAAAATTGAAAATGGTTTTTAAAGAGGTAGTTCCCTGACACCGGCAGATATCAGTTTTACTAGATTCAGCACGTCATCCCAGTGAGCACACTCTACTGTCGAATGGGAGTACCTCACGGGAACACCGATGGATATCGTTAAACATCCAGATTCCTGGAGTGCCATACCATCCGTTGTACCACCGGTCACGCCGTACTGGAATGGTATATCATTTTCCTTAGCTATATCCTTGAAATGTTTGACCATTTTCGGTGTCGCGATAGCCCTAGAATCTACCATCCTGAGAACAGGTCCACCACTTAATTTTATGGGCTTATAGAAACTCTCAAGCCCTGGAGAATCAGAGGTCGTATAAGTGTCGAGGGCTATCACATAATCGGGTTTCAACGTGTTACCTACCACCTTTGCACCTCTCAGACCGATCTCTTCCTGAACACTCCATACGTAGGACTGTTTGAAAGAAGGCCCATCCTTTAACAATCCTTTAAGTGCTTCTAACAGTCCAAAACATCCGATTCTGTTATCTAAGGCTCGACCTGCTATGATCTTATCTCTCATCAACCTCAAGGGTTTCATGAAGACTATAGGGTCTGGTACGTCGATACCCATCTCTTCAGCCTCTTCTTTTGACGAGGCACCAACATCAACGTAAGTTTTTGTCCATGATACGACTTCATCCTTCTTATCGGCATCTGTTGTCAGATGTGGAGCTTTGTGTCCGATAACACCGTTGACTGGACCTCTTTCAGTGTGGATAGTCACATGTCTTCCTGGTAAAAGTGAGTCTTTAACACCCCCGATCTTCTTGATCCTTAGAAATCCATCATCTTCGATGTTAGAAACTACCATCCCGATCTCATCCATGTGAGCTACCATGGCAACATGTGGATCATCTCCCGGTTTCTCGTAGATCAAATTTCCGATGTTATCTTCACGGATGTTTCTTGGGTCACTGTTTTCGATCTGATCAGCTATCAGACCTGCGATTTTATTCCGTATAGGGTCTTCATATCCTGATACGCCTGGCGTTTTCAAAACCTGTTCGAATACATCTAATCCTTCTAATTTTTTCATATATATCACCTAATACAGGGGGAGACCCCTGTTTTTCAAGTGGAAACCTACAGGGATAGCTATTCATTAGATATGAAAGGTGGATTTTTAACTTTTGCTTTTTTCTTTTCTCCCCTTATCTCTATCTGTACTTCGGTACCTTCCTCATGATATCCGCTGTCTAAATAGCCCATGGCTATGCCTTTTTTCAGTATAGGTGAGCGAGTTCCACTGGTTACTTCACCTATCTTTTCGTCAGCATCGTAAACACTATACCCACTTCTAGGTATACCTTTATCCTGCATTATCATCCCTCTGAGCATCTGGTGATCTGTGCCCTTTACCTCCTCGAGCGCTTTTTTACCTACAAAATCGTGTTCCCAGTCCACTGCATGTTCTCCCCATCCTGTTTCAACGGTAGTCCTAGACTCGTCGAAATCCTGCCCAGAAAGAAGGAATCCAAATTCTAGTCTTAATGTATCTCTTGCCCCCAATCCACATCTAGCTGGTGGGTCCTCTACAGATAATATCTGTTCCCAAAGGGTCCTTCCCGCTTCTTCAGGAACTACAATCTCAAAACCATCTTCACCAGTATACCCACTCCTTTGAATCAATGGTTTATCTAACATCGGCCAGCTATCATCGAATGTATTCATAACCTTATCATTTATCTCTAGTTGTTTAGATCTAAAGAACTCGATATCAGATATATCTTCTTTACAGATACTTGATAGTATCCTCTGAGCCTCTGGTCCTTGGAGTGCTAGCATGACTGTATCATAAGTTATATCTGTGAGGTAATCTCCTCCACCATTATCGGCTAACCAGTCATATATCCTTTCATTGTTACCTGCATTGGGAACTATGTAGCAAGAATCTTCTGTTAATCTACTCACTAATGTATCATCGAGTATTCCTCCATCTTTATTCAGGATGTGAGCGTATTTCACTTCATTGATCTCTGAATCGGATATATCTTGTGTCAGGTGCTTACTGATAAATTCGATCGCACCTTCTCCTTTTATCAGTATCTCTCCCATATGTGAAACATCAAAGAGCCCTGCTTTCTTCCTAACCGCCATATGTTCCTTAGTTATACTGGTGAATTTTAGAGGCATTCGATACCCAGCAAATTTCGTCATCTTCGCTCCTGCTTCTTCGTGAAGTTTACATAAAGCTGTTTCTTTCATAATTATGGTATAAGTATATGGTTTAAAGTTTTTATTCTATTTTTAGGGAAAAGATACTATATAGTGAAAAGTTCATTTACATAGACATGAAGGAATATGATATCATCGCTATAGGGAGTGGTTCGGTAACAAGCGTAGTGACTCAAGCACTATTTAGTGATGAAAACCTTAATGCAGCTATTATTGAAAAAGATGCACCCGGGGGGATCTGTTTAACAAGAGGGTGTATACCATCAAAGATGATATTATATCCTGCGGAATTGATCAATCATATAAAAGAATCTAGAAAATTTGGGATCGATGTTGAAATCAAAAACATAGATTTTGGTAAGGTAATGAAAAGAATGAAAGAGCACGTAGACACTCAAAGTCGTAATATAGGAAACAGTTTACAGCAATCCGAAGATATAGATTTCTATCATACTACTGGAGAATTCATAGACGATCATACCTTGAAGGTTGGTAAAAAGAAAATCAAAGGTAAGAAAATATTCATAGGTTCTGGTTCGGAACCTTTGATACCCCCGATCGAAGGGTTGGAAGAAAGTGGGTATATAACAAGCGAGGGATTACTTCATTTAACCGAATTGCCAGAAAGAGTTGTTGTGATAGGTGGAGGGTACATAGCAGCTGAGTACGGATATTTCTTGTCGATGATGGGATCTAATGTTACAATATTGGGTAGGAATAAACAGTTCGTACCTGGAGAAGAACCTGAAATATCGGATGTACTAAAAAATAAATTATCGAAATACATGACCATTAAAACTGGACATGAAGCTGTAAAAGTGAAGAGGAAAGGAAATGTTAAATTAATTATAGCGGAAAATGAAAAGGGAGAACGTAAAAGATTCAAGTGTGACACTCTTCTCGTAGCAGCTGGAAGAAAATCAAATTCTGAATATCTAAAACCTAACAGAAGTGGGATAGATACTGATGATAGAGGATGGATCAAGGTAAATGAACGTATGGAAACTTCAAAAGAAAATATATGGGCTTTTGGTGATGCTACTGGAGAACACATGTTCAAACATGTTGCTAATAAAGAAGCTGAGATAGTTTATTATAATGCATTTACGGAAAGAAAACGGGAAATGGATTACCACGCTATTCCCCACGCTGTATTCACCTACCCTGAAATCGCATCCGTTGGGATGTTGGAAGAGGAAGCTGATAAGAACCATGATATCCTTATCGGTTATTACACTTATGAAGACACTGGTAAAGGTATGGCAATGATGGCTGAAGATTATTTTATCAAAGTGATCGTCGAAAAGAATACATACCGTATCTTAGGTGCTCATATAGTAGGACCTCAAGCTTCTAATCTGATTCAAGAAGTTATCAATCTTATGTACACTCAAGACAGAAGTGCTCATCCCATATTCAGAGGTATGCATATACATCCTGCATTGAGTGAAGTCGTTGAACGTGCATTCTATAATCTACACTCTCATCATCATTAAAACTTACAATAACATTTAAGTAAAATATTCAGGTTTCAGGGATAATATGAAACTTAAAAAGAAGTTAAAGGATAATCAGATAATAATATCTATAATCGTAATAATAGCCGGTGCATATCTATTCATCTTAGGTTTATTCAGTGTTATCCTATCGGATTATGCTCCCGAGACCTTATTATCTATGTCTGAAATTATGGGTAATTGGATATATTGGCTTTTTGTATTGGGTGCATTTCTAACATTTGCTTTCTCCTGGTACTTGATCGACCTTTACCTAAAATTGAAAGAATTTGAAGAACTGATGGATACAGAGAGTAAAAGTAAGTTTATCAAGAATATAGCGAGGATCGAAACCTTGGCCGTCCAATTAGGTTCAGAGTACGAAGACAAGGTCATTGAAAAGGAAAATGAGTACAATATCAATAGGTGACACTTTTTTGAATTCCACATGAAATACAGGGGTCTCCCCCTTATATTGCGGCTGTGGTCTAGCTGGTTAAGACTCAAGCTTCCCAAGCTTGCTACCCGGGTTCGAATCCCGGCAGCCGCAT
>JBMCUO010000077.1:0-7783 GCA_048622455.1 Candidatus Saliniplasma sp.
TCACCATCTACGAATGTGGCATCTCTGGAAACGCCTTCCTTTTCAAAACCGAGTTTCTCCCATATCTTCAATGATCCTTGATTATTTTTAAGTGCGGCAGCAAAGACCCTATGTAGATTGAGTGTTTTGAAACCGTATTTAACTATCAGTCTAGAGGCCTCTGTTCCATAGCCTTTATTCCAGTGTTCTGGAGATATCCAGAGACCGACTTCACCTTTTCTAACCCGATGATCTATATCGAAGATCGAAACCATGCCTATTTTTTCGTCACCGTCACAAATCATCAGGTGGACTTCTTTATCGTTCTTAGATATATTTTTGAGGAATTCTTTTTCTTGGATCTTGTTCGCTGGAAGGTATATAGTTAACGTTGACCAGACATCTGGATCGTTGATATTCTCAACCATGAAAGGGATATCCTCTTCTTCGATGGTTTTGAGTTCGATCCGTTCACTTTTTAGGAAGACTGCTCCTGTCATTATCAGATGTAACTTGTTCTTCAGATAAAAAGTTTTTACCCTTGTGGTCAGTCAATCCAGATAAGATATTTATACCTGTTATTAAGGGGAAATAATTATGAAATTCATCATTTGACAATCATAGAGAAATTATATATGCACTTCGATTTCATATGATATTAATCATATACCGTTATCAAGAACAAATGGTTGAGATCATGAAAATATTGTTAGTGGATGACGAAAGAACTTTATTAAAACAAGCTAAAATCTTCTTAGAGAGGGAGGATGTTAAATTCGACGTCGATGCTGCTGTGTCTGTTGATGAGGCTTTGAAAATGATCGAGGTCGGTGATTACGACGTAATAGTTTCCGATTATAAAATGCCGAAGACAGACGGTTTAGAATTTTTGAAGGTCATCAGAGAAGAAAGAGGGAGTGATATCCCATTCATAATGTTCACTGGCAGAGGCCGTGAAGAGGTAGCTATCAGTGCTCTAAATTTAGGGGTTGATAGATATATATCTAAGATCGGGGAGCCGGAGACTCAATATGGGCTACTTGCAGATGCGATCAAGCAGGAAATTAGACACCACACAGTTATGGAAGAAAAAGAGAGCCATATGAAGGAACTTAAATTCATGAACGATGTTATGACCGAAGTAAATAAGATGAAACATCCTGATAAGATTTGTGAATATGTGGCTGAGAAAATCTATTCGCTGAACCGAGATGATTATGTAACGGTGTCATTTTACAATCCTGAAAGAGATAATATACTCAAGACATTATCAGCGGGTTTTGATGAATATCAACAAAAATCGGGAGATATATCCCTTTCAGATAATGGAACTATCACATTCGATGCTGATGAAAAAGATGCATGGTTAGATATATTTAGATCAGAGAATTTAGAACTGATGCCCGATGGCATGTATATTCTACTCAATAGATTTTCATCTAGAGAAGAGACCAGAGAAATAAAAGATATGTTGGGTATCGAAGAGATATATTCTGTTGGATTTCATATAGGGGATACGCAGTATGGTGGTATTTGTTTATTTAAAAAACAGAAGGGAGCTCCCAAATTCAAATCAGCTATCGAGAGTGTAGCTGGTCATCTTTCCGCTGTATTCCAAAGGAGACATTCCGAAGAACGGATGAGGAAGAGCAGGGAAGAGATAAAAGAAAGTGAAGAAAAATATCGTTTACTTTTTGAAACCACTCCACACGGAGTGGTATATCAAGATAAAGATGGTGAGATCACTTCAGCTAATCCAGCTGCTGAAGAGATACTTGGTTTGAGTATTGAGCAGATGCAGGGTAGACTGTCAGTCGATTCAATATGGAAAGCCATCCACGAAGACGGATCTGAGTTCCCTGGAGATGAACATCCATCTATGGCAGCATTAAGAAATGGTAAAGAAGTCAAGGATCAGATCATTGGGGTGTATAATCCCAAAAAAGGAAGATACATATGGATAAAGATCAACGCTGTACCTCTGTTTAAGGATGGGGAACAAGAACCCTATAGAGTGTATACTACCTTCGAGGATATCACTGAGAGAAAGAAAGTCGAAGAGAAACTGAGGGAAAGCGAGAAAAGATTTGACCTTGCTCTTGAAGGTACCAAAGCTGGGCTTTGGGACTGGAACATACAGACAGGTGAACTCGTAGTAGACGAGAGATGGGCCGAGATCGCTGGTTACAAGTTAGAAGAGCTTGAGCCCGTAACCTTCGAAACTTGGGAAAACCTAGCGCACCCGGAGGATCTAAAAAAGTCAAGAGGATTAATGGAGAAGCATTTCAATGGAGAAACTGAAATCTATGAATTCAAGGGAAGGATGAAGCACAAGGACGGACACTGGGTATGGGTGATGGCTAGAGGGAAGGTCACTGAATGGGTTGACAAAGGTGATCCATTACGTATGGTCGGAACACGTATAGATATCACTAGGATGGAGCAGGCCGAAGCGAAGATCAAGAAGAATAAAGAGAAACTTGAAAAATTACATAAGGCTAGTGCCAAATTGGAAACCTGCCAATCTGAAGATGAAGTATTCGATTTGGCCGTAAAAGCAGCTGAAGATATTTTAGAATTAGATATGTGTACTATCATGGTCCCCGATGATGGGAAGATGGTGAACAAAAAAGTATCAAAAAATTATCCAGACGATGAAGACCATCTTATCATCGAGCAAAGTGCAGCAGGTAAAGCGTTTTTAGAAAACGAATCGTTCTTGACCGATGACATTGAAAAGGATGAACTAACTTCACCTACAAGGGAAGAATATCGGTCGGGTATCACCGTACCTATAGAATCCTTTGGAGTTTTTCAAGCGGTTTCTTCTAATGTTTCCAATTTCGACGGAGATGACCTAAAGATAGTTGAACTTCTGATGGGTCACGTCTCTGAATCATTGAAGAGGGTAGAGATAAAAAAGAGAGAAGATTTCCTATATTCATTACTCAGGCATGACGTTGAAAATAAGATACAGGTTGTAAAAGGTTATCTACGATTATTGGAAGATAAAGGTTTATCCGATGAAGAAAAAGATTTTATCAGAAATGCAGTAAGAGCATGTGATGAAGGATCCAACCTTATCACTAAAGTAAGAACTCTAAGCCGCTTGAGCGACGCCGAAAAAGAAGAGCTCAATTTGCGGTTAGTATTAAATGAAGTTTTAGACGAATACGAACCTAGGGCCTCCGACAAGGGTATTAAGATCACTTTTCAAGGATGTAACTGCTCGGTGGATTCCAGTTTACTTCTAAAAGAACTGTTTTCAAATCTTCTTGAAAATTCTATTCAGCATTCCGGATGTGAAAAGATAAGGATCAATTTCGAAGAGACTGATGACCTGTGTATAGTCCGAGTAGAAGATGATGGAAAAGGTTTATCTGATGAAGAGAAAGAAAAGGTCTTTGAAAAAGGTTACAAAAAAGGTCCGAGTGCAGGTTCCGGTTTGGGTATGTACCTGGTCAAGGAGATCGCGGATAGATATGGTGCTGGCGTGGAGGTCAAGGACTCCGAGTTAGGTGGGGTCCGGTTCGATGTATATTTGAAGAAAGTCTCCTGATGTTTTTTTATAGACTGATCAGGTTTCTTCCACCTTTCTAGTATTGAATATATGCACCTTCTACAACCTCGGTGTCGTATTGAAGACGATTTTGCCCTCAATAAAACGCCTAAAGATGAGTTCTTGAAAGCATATTTTAAGGTCATTTATTAAATTTAAAATGAATTTTGGCAAAATTGCTTTATAATCGTGTTCGTATTAACAGTACATTTGTGTGATCAAATGAATCAAATAGACATGGATGTGAGATTTTGGGCTTAATTTGGAGAATGACTTCGAGGATGATACCTTTACTGCTAGTATTGATATTGATCTTTTCAGCCATCATACCTATTGTAAATGCGGTGGAAAAGGATGTGACAGATGAGATCGACACTACTACGTCGTTCAAAAATCATACTGGAACTCAGATCACTTTCGTGATGGGACTGGCTTTAGCGGTTTATTTGATGGTGGATTCAGGGATGATAGATTAACGTATTGACAAAACATTTCTTAGGATACGGTGATTGAAAAAATAATATATATTATTGATTACTATTTTATTCATAAAAAAGGGCAAAAACTAAGTAAGAACAGTTCTCTTACCTTGGATAGCTTTAATCGTTTGATGTATTTATGCATTAAACCATAAAGTGGAGGAAATTATACATGCAAAAAAAAGTACAGGTTATAGTACTAGTTTTAGTAGTTATCCTTGTGATATCGGTGTTTTCCACGTTACCCGTACATTCGATAGGTAATGATGAGACGGATATCGTGTTGATACAGATGAATGAACAAGACGACCTAGAAGAAATCGAGACTTTAGGAGCCAGCATAATTGAAATTTATGAAAATTATGTTCTCGTAAAGATAGATTCATCTGAGATCACACAGGTGAAGAGAATGGGTATGTCCGTAGATAGAATGGAACATCGTACAACGTTGAACGTAGGAGGACATCAGTTCGATTTAAACGAAGGTGAACCTCAAATCCAGGATGGATTACGTATAGAAGATTACGAGTCAGGTGAGAAAGGACAGTATATAGTCCATATGGTCGGACCGATTGCATCTAGCTGGCGACCTATAATTGAAAATAATGGTGCTCAGGTTTTGAATTACATTCCTAATAATGCCTACAGAGTAAGGATGACACCAGAGGCAGCAGAGAAGGTATCTGATCTATACTTTGTAGATTGGGTGGGGATATATCAACCTGAGTACAAGTTGGAACCAGGTTTAGAAAAGAGAGTGGTTGATATAGGTATGGTTCCTGGTGCGAGCACTGAGAGTCTAAACGAGTTAAGAGATATTCTCCCACTCTTTTCATATGATGAAACATCTAAAGGGGGCATTAGATTAAGAACCATGGCTGATTCCGAAGAGATGCTTTATGAAATCGCTAATATTAAAGATGTGAGTTATATATCGGAATACATCGAACCTGAAATTCATGCAGAAGTAGATTCACAGATAATCGGTGGTGGTGCATGGATCATGGATGATGATAATGATCCAAGTACTCCTTACAGAGAATATGGAGACTATGGCGCCTACATCAATCAGTTAGGCTACGATGGCAGCGGAGTTGTTGTTTCCGTAGCGGACACTGGATTTGGAGATGGAACAACACCAGATGCCGGCCATCCTGATTTTGCAGGACGAGTATTAGGAGGCCATTATTGGAGTGGAGTATCTGGCTGGGAAGACGGCCATGGCCACGGAACTCATTGTGCTGGATCAGCTGCGGGTAATACCCACGATGGTACAGGACTAGAGTATGCAGGTCATGGACCATATTATTTAGCAGACGGTTTGGCATACGAATCCGATCTTTATCCAGTAAGGATATTCGATGCCGGCGGAGGATGGGTAGGTCCGGATGACTACATAGAGATATTGGAAGTGCCAAAACAGAACGAAGATGCTTATGTGAGTTCTAATTCCTGGGGTTCCGAATCAAGTGGATCATATGGTGATGCAGATTCTGCATATGATGCAGGTGTTAGGGATGCAGACAGAGATACTGCAGGCAACCAACCGATAGTTGCTACAATATCTGCAGGTAATTCAGGTTCTGGAGAACAGACAACAGGAAGTCCCGGCAACGGAAAGAATGTCATAACAATAGGTGCTGCTGATTCATATATGCCCGATGCCGATACTTACGGTAATGATTATACCACGGGAGATAATCCTGATGACATCGCTGATTTCAGTTCACGTGGATGGACTGCGGATAACAGGGTCAAACCCGATGTTGTTGCGACCGGTTCATCGATTCTATCTACGAGTACTCCAGAAGTAGATAGTAGTAATCTGTATGGTTTATATTCAGAGGATGACAGATACGAATGGTGTGATGGAACTTCGATGTCGAACCCAGCGGCTGCTGGTGCAGCGAGTGTCGTGGTAGATTGGTATGAGAGCAATTATGGGGAACGACCAAATCCAGCCATGGTAAAGGCACTCATGATCAATACTGCACATGATTTAGATGATAGCAATGGAAATACAGACCCGATCCCTAACAAAGACGAAGGATGGGGTATGATCGATTTATCAAAACTAGAGTATCCGAGTAGTGATCCAGTTTCTTTTTATCTTGAAGATCAGACTTCAACGTTTACAGAAAGTTTGCAGGAGGACGAGTATCAAGTGATGCCAGAGAACCTGGATGAACCCTTAAAATTCAGTGTTGTTTGGACCGATAAGGAAGCTGATGCAGGTACAGGTACCGATCCTACATTGATAAATGATCTGAACTTAGAAGTTGAATCACCTAGTGGTGATATCTACCGAGGTAATGCATTCGAGAACGGTTGGACACAAGCCAACTCAGATACGATGACTGATTTCGACGACAGTGGAGACGGTTGGGATGATACGAACACTGTCGAAAATGTGTACATACCAGAAACCGATGTAGAAGATGGACTCTATACAGTGAGAGTCACAGCTGAAAACATCGCTGATGATGCAGTAGGCACCGGGGAGAACAGTCAAGATTACTCATTAGTAGGGTATAACGGGATGGAAGAGATACCTGGGGAACCACCTCAGATCGATCTAACAGATCCAACGGGCGGAGAAACTTGGAGTGCTGGTAATGACGAACAGATAACTTGGAATACCGAAGAAGGAGACGATCCAATAGATTATGTGGATCTCTATTACAGCGTTGACGGTGGAGATAATTTTGATACTATAGAAACCAACATAGAGGACACTGGAAGCTATACGTGGACTGTACCTAACGAAGATAGTGATACCTGTCAGGTTCGTGCCCAGGTCATCGATGAATCTGGTAGAACGAATGATAGTACCAGTAGTGACTTCACCATCGTAGGAACTCCTCCTGCTCCACCTGGTGATCTTATAGTTGAACATTATAACCTATCAGTCCAGACATTGTTCGAAGATGATGTTGAATCCGGGGATATCGGTTATGTCACGAATCAGAGTACTGGAGCAAGCGAATGGGGTATAAGTGATTTAGGAGCTAATTCAGGAACCTACTCCTGGGATTTCGGAAATGGTGATTATGCAGATCCCGACACTGGTGGTCAAAGCTGGCTTATATCGCCTGAAATAGATATCTCTGATGCTTCAGGATCGGAGCTCACATTCCAACATTGGAGAGATTTCGAAGACGACAGTTCGGTGTGGGACGGTGGAAACCTAAAAATATCCACTGAAGGTTTAGCCGGTCCGTGGAGTGTGGTCGATAATCCTACGCCAGCCTATGATGGGACAGTAGAAAGTGGTTGGGACAATCCTCTAGCGGGAGAACCTGCGTGGGGTCATTCAGCCGGTTGGGAACAAGTAACGGTCGATTTGAGCGCCTATGACGGTGAAACCATATGGCTGCGCTGGGATGCCGGAGTAGATAATTACGCCACCTCCAACGAAGGTTGGCGTATCGATGATATCCGTGTGGTTGGAGAAGTTTCGGATCCAAACGGTACTGATCACAACTTGATAAGTTGGAATGCTAGTGCTGATGATCCTGATGAAGTAAGCGATTACAACATATATCGCTCGTCCGACCAGAGTGGTCCGTGGGATGATACGACACTTATAGATAGTGTATCTGCCGATGGTTCAGCGGCCTATGAATACCTAGACGAGGATAGAGGTGAACCCGATGGTACATACTGGTGGTACGTTGTCAGAGCAGTCGGAGATAACGGTCTAGAGGAGGAGAACGAGGATGCGGTTCAAGAACCGGGTGCATCACTATCCACGTTTGAAATCGAC
>JBMCUO010000078.1:0-7749 GCA_048622455.1 Candidatus Saliniplasma sp.
CTTCCAAGAAAGCCCTACTGTTAGGTGCTTGGTTCTTCTCCATATACTTATGGCTCATCTACCCTTTCACCCATGAAGGAGTCTACATAGAAAGGACCTTCCTGGCCTCGGTCATACCAGCTTCGATCTTGACGACCGCTTTCTTAAAACACTTCACTTCAACGAATTTCAAATTTTTAAACTACTTCCAAAACGTACCTCTGAAACGTATCTCAAGTATAACTATCATAGTACTCATAGCGTCTTTCCTCATCTTGATACCGATCACCAAGAACAGTATCGATGCCATAGAGACACCTTCCCGCTCTTCGTACACCGCCGGTATCCACGCTCAAAACGATTTTGAAGGCCGAGTTTACGTCACCGACTCACACACAGGCCTGTTCAGGTACATCGAATCTACAGGAGGCGATGACCATTCAACCACGTACCAGTTCCGAGCGAGTGGAAGAACACCACACGAGCAACCTTACGGGTACCGTATACCCCGAACGGATACATCTCTCTCACCTATACTGTTCACGGACTACTTCAACAACTACATCGAGATCCGTTACGGGAACACGACGTACGCACAGGAAATTCAAGATTACGAACAAAACATATCTAAAGAACAAGCAAAGATATACCATTCCGGCGGTTCACGTATCTACGTCGATATCTAAACATACCCCACCAACACTATCCTCACAGCCGCTGAAGCTCGGTTCAGGCCGATCACCACGATAAAGTTTCCTCTAACCTCACAACTGTTCTAGTATTTAAATGTAAAAGCACGATATCCGTGATAACATCGTTTCCGTCAAAATATCACAGGGGAACGTACTAAGATAAAACAATTATATACGATCAGACTGTTTCTTCAATTCTTTTATCCCTATTTTGACTACTTCATCAGTTATAAAAAGATCAGTCTTTTTTTGAATATCTTCAATCAAACCTATAGCTTCCTACATACTGATTTTTTTTTGAGAAAATGCCATGGTGATTATCCCCACGCTCCCATGAACCTCAATGTTCTCTTTATTTGCAAGTATTCTAGCATCAAGATCATCTGTTAAAAAGATATAGTCCTCACTCATATCTTCTATTATACTTAATCCACTAGCCTCTCCCAGATCTAATTCATCGAATTTCGATTCCCTTTCATCACATTTTTTGACTTCGTAATCCACATATTTCATATCCTCTGGAAAGCCACCGATCTCCACTTACTTGATCACTGATTCTGGTATAACTAACTCATCAAAAATATTTAAAAATCTCAAAGCTCCGATTTTTGATAATACGATAAGAGGCGTTGAGTTACAAACAGCTTTAAGTTTCAATGACCAAGACCCCATTCGATATCTTCTTTTATTATTTCAGCTTCTTTCTCAGCTTTTTTAACTCTATCAAGGCCAACAAGTTTTACTGCTTCCTCTTTTTCGATCTCTCCCCTCAAGTATTTCGATAAGATGGATCTTATCCACATCTCATTCAAACCATATTCTAGAGCTTCTTCTATAACCTTCGATTCGCTCAGGTTTTTTTCGTGAGAGAGTGAATCTATCTTTTTAGCCAAGTCCATATTGATATTCACCTTATTAACAATATTTAAAAGTAGTGTTAAATTTCTTTCAGCTCTATACTCGTCTATCATATCCTTAACGTCGTCATTTTTCAGATCTGATTCTTCAGCTTTCTTACGTAAGGGTTCAGTAATCTCGTCAAATGTTTTTTCCAACGACTATTTACCTACCATTTTCAATACGATCATATTGTCCTTCCCAAAAACCAAAGATCCTACTCCTAAAAAATGATTAAGCTCTTGATTTCCGCTTCATATTCCTGTGACAATATCTTAAAGCATCGATGACCTGTTCTATATCAAGACTATACTGGTCAGCGATCTTTTCCAAGGTCCAACCCAATTCTTGATAGCTCTCGACAACATCGATGACTCTAACTCTAGTTCCAGCTATCCTCGGACTTCCACTGACCGTCCCCTCCGTACTAACGATAACAGGTTGTTCTTCATCTATGTTAATCAATTCTCTTTTTTGATTTGAAGAATGTTCCTATTCAATGATTCTTTTTTGTAATCTTTTTTCTCTTTAACTTTTACAAACTCTGATCAAGGATATCTTTTAGAAGAACGATGATCTCATCAATCTTTGGTTTATTCCTAACGATGTACTCTTTGTTGACAAAATATCCTTCGTATTCAAATCTATTCCTGTGTCTACGGATCTGATGAAGAAATTGTCTTTTACCTTCCGAAAGATTGTATTCATCGACTAACCAATCTATCAACTGCTGGTGGGCACCCAAGCCTTGGCTTTTTACACCATTCAAACAGGCTATAGCCTCCATCAATTGCCTTAAGACATCGTAATAATCTCTCAGGACCTGAGATGGAAAGCGGTCCTCATCTGTTTCTCTAACCCTCTCCAATATCTTATCGCTCATTTTGACAAGCGCACTCGCCTTATCGGGGTCAGGTCTTACTTCTCTCATCTCAAAACCTCAAGATAGCCATAAACGACTATTCCGTTTGCGATGTTGTTGACCAATTCTTTAGGATATTCTTCCAAACGTTCTTTAAAGTGAAGCTGAATTTTCCTATTGAACAATTCTTCATGATCTGATAGATCTACCTCCTCGCCGTTGGCCTGGACGTAGATATCGATATCGCTTCCCTCTATATCCTCCCCCAGGGCAGCGGACCCGAACAAAACCATGCAGTCCGGGTTGAACTTCTGCTCGATGAACTCGAGCAAGCCACTAGAGACCAATCGATACTGGATGTCTAGTTTTTTGTAAAATTTAAATGTATCATTTTCAACCCTTTTATAGATAGGATAAGTGCGTTCACCACGCTCCAAATTTTCAACCTCAACTATCCCCGATCTCCCGAGATATTCAAGATGATTTTTCACGGATGTGTGAGATAGACCGGCTTTCTCTGATATCTCCCTCAGATAATGATCCTGGGTGGGCTCATCGAAGAAGACTTGAGCTACCTTCCAAGTACTATATTTTTGTAACATCTGTGATAATTATGTAATACCTGCTACATAAATGTAACGGTTAAGTGAAACCCTCTGGTGCGGTCTCTACTTCACCGTGATCTAAATTTCGATGCTTGACCAATAACTCCGACACTTTTGAATCATCCGTCACGCTTTCAACAGTTATTCCACCATCCGAAATGATTTCAAGGACAAGTTCAGCGCCCTCAGCATGTTTATCACTGTATTCACTAACTTCCTCAAGTTCTTCTCTGACTACCTCTGATATCACCATATCAAATATCTTCAAACACTCCTCGAGTTTTGATCCAACAGCCAGCGATATCAACGCCTTAGTATCTACAGCTAATCTTCTTTCTTTACTGTTCTTTTGCACTCTCGATACTCTCCTCAAGAACTTCTTTGGCGGTCTCTATCTCTTTTGCCTTCTCTATACCAACGACCTTTGCAAAATCTCTATACTCCAATTCACCTTCTAAAAATTTTTTTGTGACCAATTCCTTGATCTCTTCCTCTTCCAACTCCTCCTCAACATATTCCACCAATGCATCCCGGATGATATCAGATCTGTTTTTGTACTTTTCATGGGCGATCCTGTCTATCTCTTCTAATAATCTTGAGTCCATCCTTATGCTTATCTGCTTTGAAGGCATAATAAATCACATTAAATCACATTGGGATACATTAATATATATTTTACCAATACCTTTGTTAATACTGATAAGCAACTGTCCTGACACTCCCCCGCTGACACTATCCTCACAGTCAAATTCAACTGTATCTATCGGAGAACTGTGTATCAATTATACTTTCCAATCGACTCCGTTTCTTTTCAGGTCTCAATCCTATAACTCTTTTCATTTCATCATTATCTAGCTTGATTTCTCCCTGTTCGATCTTTTCTCGTAAGTCTATCAGATCGTCAAAGAATTTATCTTTATTTATGTCCTCTTCATTCCTATCAAGATAAGCTTCAGCTTTCGCAACTATAAGATGTTCGTCACTAGGGACATGTACACCATCTATTTCATCCGCACGATCTATCATATCGTCTAAAACTTCTTTGGTCAAAAAATGAGTACCACCCGCATCTATCAGTTCCACCGTCAGCGTTTCGCCGTGTATATCAGCAAAGAATGTTATACTAGAACCACCAGTCTCTATATTGAAGGAACCGTTTAGCTCCTCAGCAATCTCCTCTAAGTCTTCATAAAAATCAATGTATGGTTCCATGGGAAAAGGATGAACATCTATGTCTTTTGTTCTCCGAACGGTACCATATCTATACAATACCGACGAACTACCCAACAATAGTAAATCAAGATCGTGTCCTTTGAACTTTTCAGCAATTTTCTGTATAGCTTTCCGATGCTCTTCTTCTCCGATCATCTTGTAGCGATCTCCTTCAATCTTCCGATACCTACTTTCTCCTGTTTATCCCTGATCCAATCCGGTACCTGTATTTCGGTCTGGATGGAAGCATCACCATCAAATCCAGGGTATCCTAGGTTCGAAAGTTTACTTTTCACTTTTTTGTTCAGATCAATATCTCTGATCATCTCTTTTCCAGCCTTTACTTCCCGTGAAAGGTAGGTGCTCATCAACAGGAGCGCCGTCTCCTCTCTGTTCAGTAGAGGAAGTTCGAATGTTTTCTTCATGACTTTAACTGTTAATTCACCATCAGTCCTGAAATCATAAACGAAATTATCGAGTTCTTTGAAACCGATCCTTTCCTTCGTTACTAACATCGGTCTTTCAGGAACGTAATCACCATATTCGTTAGCGGACAAACACAAAAATGCATGATCCATTCCAATATATTCAAAAAGCGAATCTAATAACAACAGTTCAGCATAATAACTCCCGATAGCCCAGCAGTTCACAGCTATACAAGGATCGACTGCAAAATATTCCCCTCTGTTCAATTTTTTTAAAAGGCCGTATCCAGGGGACTGTCTTAAAAACTGGTCTATACGATTTTTATCGTCTATATCCTTGACTACTTCATTCCTCTTGAACTTTCTAGGAGGCTCCAAAGTAAGATATAACTTCGTTATCCAACCTGGAGGGACCTTGATATTATCTTCTGAGACTGTATTTATCACTCTTTTCTTCACGGTGATTACCTTTAATAATTTAACTATTTATTAAGTTTACGCTTAACTTAATACATGATAAAGTTTACTCTCTAAAAAATTTCAGTCGCATGGAAGTTGATAGATTATACCGGATAAACATATCCCACACTCCCCCACCGACACTATCCTCACAGCCACTAAGACTCGGTTCAGACCGATTATAATCTCAAAACGATGATAGATCGATCAATACATATCTTAACTAGGTTCACACAAAAAATCTTTTGATCAAACTTTGGTCGTAGGTAGCTCGACTTTCATATTAGATAAATCTTCCATTGAAAACTGGTTTTTGATGTTCAATATCTCTATTCCGACGATTCTTCCATCTTCATCGTAATCCAACATTACCCCCGAAGATGTCCCTTCACTCTCTACTATCTCTTTTTCAGATAGTCTAAAGTATAGGGCATTACTTTCCATGTCAACTTTCACTCTCATTCTTCTGCCTCCTTTCTCAGTCTTCTATCATATTACCAGGAACTTGTTCATGGGATCGAAGGAATTCAGAGTGAATTCCTGTAGAATATGCTGTCACAACAGTATAAGGTTTTTCCCTCCCATCCAACACCACTCGAAGATATTTTCCCTCTTTTTCTTTGATAGCATACCACAGTTCCCCTTCTCCATTTCTTTTATCATCTGGACTGAAAACTGCTTCTTTGATCAACTTTTTCTTCGGGATCGATCCTTTTTAACCAATGCAGAGGTGTCAAAAAAATATATCATCTCATTCCCTTTCAGAAATTATGTAATCTGACATCGACCCATCGATCTTAGACAGACTTTTACGTACTTCCTCTATGGACAAATTTTTACCACAATGCATCTCATTGATTTTATCAATTATCTTCATCATTTTCTTCTTCTTGTGTCTATACATACCCAAGGCTATAATTTCTTCTAAATTATGAGATTTTTGATGGTCGACATCTATATTGCTCATCAAACAAAATAGGATATCTAGATTATTTATAATTTATCTTCAACTTTTGAGTTTGTATTATCTGCGAATTATTTCGCTTCATATTCCTGTAACAATATCTTAAAGCATCGATGACCTGTTCCATTTGCCCTCCACCTAAAGATTGAGGTTGCGGGCTTTGACCCGTATCATCTATAATGTTTTGCTATGTCTTTCTTGACTTTCTCGCTTAACTCTTTAGCTTCTGCTTCGGTCAATTCACTTTTGGATGCTATCTCATCAGCCAATTCTAACCTTCGGAGATATTTCCACATAGATTGTCTTATCACTTCTGACCAATTTATCTCTGGGTGACCGTCGATCTCATTTTTCAGGTCCTCGGGTATCCTTACAGACATAGTAGGCATGTTATCATTACATGTATATACATATACACTTTATGTTAAAGTAGGACAGATATCATATCATGATCTTAAAATCTTACCCGACGATCTTCCAATCATGCTCATACATCTATCTCCTGTTCCCTGTATCTTTTTCTAAATCGCTTAAAGTCATGATTTTTGACCTTCTCTGCCTGAAAACAGAGGTACACTAGCGTTAACCTGTATCAGACCGTCATACCCTACACTACCAACCAACAATACTAGCTCAGCCAAGGATATATTCAACCCCTTCTTCTAACTCGTCTTCGGAAGGAGGATCAACTTTGATTTTTAAACCCCTGGATTTCAAGATGGTTTTCATCCCCTCTAATGAGACACCAGCGATCTGCTCTGCTTAAAGATACTTTTTTAGATTTATCAAAAACCCACTTTTCAACGAGGTTAATCACATTTCCTTCAAAACCAAGATCTCTATCTCTTCTATCTTTTCCAACTTCCCATCGTTGGTCAAAAACACCTTTGCTTTTCCAAAAATACTTGTTGCCACCTGGATCGCATCTGGGGTTTTGATCCCATATTCTGCTCTCAATTCGGCTGCTTGCTCTGCTATCTCCTCAACCACAGGCAGGATCAAAAAATTTTCTGAGTTCAGTAATATATTCCTATAAGCGTTTGCTAATTCTTTATTTCCTTCCCGATAAGGATGAACAAGCACCTCTAAAAGTGTTATAGTAGACGATAAACCATATATCTCTCCTTTAGAAATCTTTTCAAAAAGGGGATCTAATTTTTCGTGATGAAGCCCATCTTCGATATAATAAATCAAGGGAGCAGTATCTAAACAAACAGTTTCCCCTTCTAGGTCACTCAACCATTCCATGTTTCCCGCTCTCTTTCAACATATTTGTCAATATCTACAGATTCCCATAGTTCCTTTCCAAGTCCTTTAAGTTCACTGATATCGTGTTTCTTTTTACCTCTATTCTTCAATAACATAACTATATCTTCAAGTAATTTGTACTGCTCCTCATGATCAAGTCTTTGGATCTCTGCAAGTAGTTCACGTCGCTTGATATCAGCTTTCGGCATCTTCTCACCTTATTCAATATATCTACGTCTTTTATCCCTATAATATTTTCCTATGATTCTCTCAACTCGAACCTGATCACATAGGATGTCCTCTTTTTTAAGATTTTAACCTTCATGTCCTTTTTCTTGCAGCGGCCTTACATCAAAACCTCAAGATAGCCATAAACGACTATTCCGTTTGCGATGTTGTTGACCAA
>JBMCUO010000079.1:0-7409 GCA_048622455.1 Candidatus Saliniplasma sp.
CCCCCGTAAGATACACCGAATATGACTGCGATCGAGTACATCATGAACAAGCCAGGTGATAGAGGTATGAGTAAGATGGTTATACCCTGTATCAAGAAGAATATCGATGTACCTTTGATCACTCCTATCTTATCAGAAGTTAGACCACCAAATAATCTCCCTCCTATATTCGAGATACCGATAACAGTTAGGAGAGTAGCTGCGTAAAAACTTGATATACCGATGTCCGTAGAATACGGAACGATGTGAACCGTTACACTCAACGCAGCGAATTGTGCCATCAAGAACATGAAGTAGATCAACCAGAAGTACTTGGTTTTGAGAGCATTCTTGAGTGTGAAATCAGGAGACACATCATCAACCTCCTCTTCTCCACCATCATCATCTCCAGGTGGATGTTTCATCATCGATATCGATATCGACAGAAGCACTAATGAAATGAACCCAGCGATCAAAAAAGTGTTCCTCCAACCCAAACTATCGATAGAGCGTTCTAAGATAGGTGGAAAGAACGCCATACCGATACCTAAAGCGGATACGGTTATCCCAACAGCTAACCCTCTTCTTTCAGTGAACCATCGTGTAACAGAGGTAGTGACCGGTATGTAAAACGCTGCTGATCCTATACCTATCAAGATGAATGTCAAATAAAGATGAACCAGGGAAGTTATCATACTACTGAACACGAATCCTGCGATCACGAGAATGCTGCCTACTATCATCACCTTCCTGACACCGTATCTATCGCTCAAAGTTCCAGAAACGATACCCAAAAAAGAAGAGACTAACAGGGAAAGTGAATAGGTCAGGGTCAAAGGTGCTCTCGGCCATCCGAAATCAGCCGTGAGCGGGTCGATGAACACTCCGAAGCTGTAGCTCCGCAGACTGGAAACTAAAAGCGCTAGAAAAGCACCGATGACCACTATCCAACCGTAGTATATAGGTTTCTTCATCTTGTTGATAAACATATAAGTTGTCCTTTTAAATATGATTCCCTAAATTTCTAACGCTGCATTTATTAATCTTTAAATGTTACTCTAAATCATGACATATTACGAGATATTGAAGATCGATGAAGATGGTAAGATCACATTCCCGATGGATTGTGCATACGACCTAGGCCTGGTCAAGGATTCTTATTTCGTCCTGGAAGTCAGTCCTGAGGTGAAGGAAGCAAGGCTTGAAAGGGTAGCACTACCCGGAAAAGAGTTGGTCGAACTTGAGTTGGTTCTGAAAGATAAACCAGGTACTCTATCGACTATAAGTGGGATTTTAGGAAAACATAAAGTCAATATTTTGTTCAACGAAGGAGAAGAGATCAGTTCAACTGAGGCAGTACTTATTGCTGTGATAGACATAAGTCAAATAGATACCAGTGTCGAAGAGCTTACCGAAGAGCTAAAAGCCCATGACAGGGTCATCAATATCTCAGTAAAGGACGTAGAATAAAACAGCTACCACAACGGATATAAATGCCATCGTATAGTAGTTTATCTCTTTCGCTAGACCTTTGTAATCCTTTGAAAAAGGTTCCGGTATCCTTAATTTAAATAATCCGATATGATTGAGAACTAGAAATAGAACCGTTCCGATTAACAGCGTGATAAAATTTGTTAAGGCGAATTCAGGGGCTAGATAAATCCCGCCAACCAGCATGGTTGAGGCAAATACCAACGGTGGGAATATCTTCATAAAGGAGAATTGGTAAGTTTCTGCGCTTTTACCCTTTTTTAATAGATGATAATTCAATCTGACGTAAACCATAACCGTTCCGACACTCACAGCGTAAAAGAGCAAAGTCCAGTAGCCGCTTAGATGTCCGACCATAATTTTTTTACTGTACGACATCATGAACGGGTAGACGCCCATCAATGAAAGACTCAAGATTACGCAGGTCCCCATCACTAACGGTTTTTTCCTGTATGTTAGTTCCTCTATATGTTTACTATTTCCCGACTTGATCAATATACCCGCCAGTAAGAACATACCTCCGATACTCAATGCGTGGACGAATGAGTGATAAATCGCAGCCATCGCTTCTATCAAGCTTATGGCCAATAAGATATATCCCATCTGTGACATACTCGAATAGGCAAATATCTTTTTGATATCGGTTTGGAACAATGCCAGAACTGCACCGAACAGCATAGACGAGAGCGCTAGAATCTTGAGTGGTTCAGAAACGAGGTTGAGAGGGAGAAACAGCAAGATCAACACCATCCCGAATAACTGTGCCTTACCGCCCATTCCTGCCAGCATCGAAGTTACGGGATGATCAGCTTTGGTATACGCCTCGGGCAGCCAGAAGAAAAGAGGAAATATACCAGCTTTTAACATAAGAGCTAAAATTGCCAAAAGGATAGCCACTTTGATCTCCCTGATCCCTTCTACGCTTTGACTGATCAGATGATAATTAAGATGACCGGTTTTTACATATATGATTCCGATAGCAAATAAAAAGAAAAAGGTGGATAAGAAATACATCATAAGGTACCTAAAAGAGGCTATTTTGGCGCCCTTCTCACTGGAACATGCCACTAATACAACTGATGTGACAGAAGATATTTCCATATAAACAAAGAAATTGAAGATATCGCGAGTTAGAAAAGTACCCAGAATACTACCCTGAAGTATCAGTATCAATGGGTATATAAATTTAGAGGGTATCATCTTTTCATTATCTCTGTCTATGTCAAAATATTTGATTATGTAGATACCACCTAGTGAAAAGAGAAGTAACCCGCCCAGGACCATATAATAATTATAACCATCTAAAGCCAACTCTATACCCGAGATCCTTTCCCATCCCCCGACCACTATATAGATATCGATCTTGTCTAGATAATGAAGAAATATCAACCACGGTGAAGATACACCTCCTAAGAACAGCCCCCTTCTATAAATCGGTTTGATATCAAAATAATTAGAGATTATGATCAAAAATGCGAATATCAGAGGTAACATTACTATCAATGGAATCAAACTATGTGCCCCCTAGTGATACATCTATCATCCATTTTCATCATATATACAGCCTCTCTGTTCTATCTTCCATTCAACTTTAATTTTTATCATTTTTCCACATCTATAAATTTAACAGACCTCCGTATATATTTCCATAAAGGACTAAGAAAAGAAACAATACATTAACCAGGACGAATACGATAGTGTATAGATTTATCTGCCCTGCAAGATCTTTGACGTCATCTCCATAATAACTTGGGATCTTGTAATTGAGTAATCCAGTATATCTTAAAGTAAGGAATACGATGACAGCTGTAATTATCAGTAAAACATCGGTGATACTAATCCCGGGCTGATAATATAACCCAATGATTATGGTCAATAACACGATGATAAAAGGTATGACCTCTTCAAAACTGATATGTATTCTTTTACTAAAGTCTGAATCAAACAACTCGTATATCAGCCGGATAAATATGGTCAAAGTTCCGACAGACCCGATATAGAAAAGATAGGTCCCCCACTTACTAAGCCCATTCAATACAGTATATTTTGCGTAACCCCCAAGGAAGGGAGATATCCCACCGATGCCGAGAGCGAGTAGCACGATCGTAACCATCAAGAACGTTTTATTGTTGAAAGAGAGTTCTTCGATCTTCTTCTGCCCCTGGGTATCTATCAATATGCCGATACTCATGAAAAGACCGGCCTTGACTACAGCGTGACCTAATACATATACTCCTGTCGCGAATATATTCAAAGTACCTATGCCCACTAAAATAAAGCCCATTTGAGAAACGGTCGAATAAGCTAAGAATCTTTTCACGTCCTTTTCAAAAAGAGCCATAAAGATTCCAAAAAAGATTGAGCCGAACGAGACTAAAAGAAGAGGGAAGGTTAAAAATCCGATAGGAGTATATCTCAAAAACAATACCATCCCGAATACTGGAACTTTTACGGTGACTCCTGAAAGTAGAGCGCTGACATGAGTATCAGCTTTGGAATGGGCTTCAGGAAGCCAAAAATGTAGAGGGAATATACCCGCCTTCGTTATCAAGGCCACGAAGGCTACCGTAATGGCGAACTTGATCTCTTTAGTCATGACCAGATTTTCTTCCACCAGATAAAAGTTAAGGTATCCCGTTTTAACATAGATTATACCGATAGCGAAGATCAAGAAAACCGAGGAGATAAGGTACAACATCAGATATCTAAAGGATGCAAATTTTGCTCCATCCTCTCTGGAACTGCTCACCAATATAATGGCGGACAGAGACGTTATCTCAAGATAAACTGCAAAATTGAAAAGATCTCTCGAAACGAAACTTCCCAGTATACCTCCATATAGTATGAGTATGAGAAAATATTTCGAATGCTTAGATACACCTTCATCATATCTATCAAAATGACTTAGACTGTACAAAGCTACCGACACGAAGACGATAAAAGCCGCAAGTAGGAAAAAAAAGTTGATGTTATCCACGGCTATCTCAACTCCAGCTATCCTGCTCCATCCACCTATCACATCCGTGGTCGGTAGATAATTCAGATTGAAGATGAAAATCGGTAAAGGTGAAAGTACACCTATCAAGAATATACCCTCCCTGTAAATCCGACTTACGTCTAGATAAACGAGGATTATGAACAAAAATGCAAATAACATGGGTAAAGCTACTATAAACGGTATCACTTTTCATCCCTCACTATTTCGGTCTCCTTGATCTTTATTATCAGAGCTAAAGCAAACGATGTAATAGCCACATCTATCACAAGGGTAGTGAGCATAAGAGTTGCGGGGATCGGGTCAACTACATCGACAAAGGGTAAAAGCGGAGCACCTGCATCGGGTACATAACCAAGACCTGTGAAGAATAAAACAACACCTGGAGAGATTATGTTGATACATATAACCTGTTTGATCAGATCTCTTTTTACCATCAGTCCATAAAGACCTATCATCATCAGTATCACACCCGTGGTAGGGGCTGTTAAGTATCCACCGGTTATCGAATCAATCACGTTCCATCCTCCTTAAAAGAACATAGAATAATATCGTAAAACCGGTACCTATCTTGATTCCAACCAATATATTGAAAACCATGATAGTACCTCCACTGAAAATCGTAGCTGGAGTTCCTCCTTTTAGATAATTATAGAAGAACGTATTGAATATTATCCCAGAAATACCCAAAAGGACCACTCCCAGAACTGCGGTGCTTTCGATCACTTTGAACAACTTTTCTCTAAAAGAACTGCGTCGTACCAGTCTGTATCCATGAGATGTCAAAAGAAGTACTATACCAACAGCTAGAATGACTCCTCCTTGGAATCCCCCACCAGGACTAAGATGCCCATACATTATCAGATAGGCTCCGTATGTAAATATGAATGGGGAGATGATCTTTGAACTTTTTCTAACCACCATCGACATCTTCACCATCTTCACCTCCCAGTAATACGTAGAAACCGAAAATGGACGTGAAAAGGATTATAGCTTCACCCATCGTATCATATGCTCTCCAATCCATCAATACGGCTGCTACTAGATTGGCTGCACCAACATCCCTCCAATTGTCTACATAATGTTCATAACTACCATCCCCTTCTCGAGAAAAATCAAGGGGTAAAAGTAAGGATGCAAATAGGATGATCAACACCAAAGCTACAACGTGTTTTTTAATCCTTCCACCTCCTCTATGGTAAATAGGAAAACACCGATGACGATAGCCCCGACTACTATGGCAGAAAGAGCTACATCCGGGGCTTTTAGTAGGAAAAGTGCGATCGCGAACATCAAACTGAACAGCGCTAAAGCTATCACAGCGTTTATGGACGAATCTATCACTATCACCGTTATCGCCATAAATATCATGGCGATCAGTATAATTTCAAGGATTATCCCGAGCATACATATCCACCACCGCTTTCGGTTTTATGCCACTTTTATGTGCTCCTCTAGCTATAGAATGAGATATCATAGGGTTGATCAGAGCGATTAAAAGGATCAATACCATCAGTTTGATTTTTATCATGGTCGGCGCTTCAGCAATCAGCGCTACAGCGATTAACATACTCATAGCTCCTCCTGTATCACATTTAGTAGATGCGTGAAGTCTCGTAAACATATCAGGGAAACGCAGGATCCCGAGGGCACCGAAGATCATGATCGAATTACCTAAGATAAAGAACAGCAATTCGATTATCATTCCACACCACTCCGTTCAAGATGTTTTGCTAATATCAAACTACCTACGGTATTGACCATCAGTAAAACTATAGCAAGGTCGATTAGAAAATATTCATTGATAAATATTGAAAATATAGCTATAACCACTACCACCTTTGTTGTGATCGTGTTCATCCCGATCAACCTGTCTGGAAGAGTTGGACCGGCTATCACTCGATAAAATAAAATGAAGCTTGTACCAAGGAGGATAACTATACTCCAGAATAATGGACTTACCAGAAGATCTTCTTCAACCATCTTTCAACATCACCTTTGATCTCATTTCCAGCTTTTTTGATATCCATTGTCTCCATATCGATCCAGTGGACATATAGAAAGGTTTTATCCAGACTTTTCTTCGTATCTATAGTCAGGGTGCCCGGAGTCAAGGTTATGGAGTTTGCTAATAAGGTGGTACCCGTATCTGAACGGAGGTCTGTCTGTATCCTGATTATACCTGGATTGATGTCCATAAATAGAGCATGTTTAGCGACTTTCATATTACTTTCTATCAACTGGAACATCATGATGAATACATATTGTGGAATCTGGAAGAACAGCAGATAAATAATTTTTTTAAATACATTACCTTCAATCCTTAAATCATTTGTAAGATTTTCGTACATGACTAAAGCTACTAATATCGCTACTGAACCACCTACCAAAACAGTCTGCCATGTCACTTCTCCACTCACGATCAACCAGAATATGAGTATAATAACCCAAGTGATCAGTATCTTCTCCCACTTTGGAAGTTTCTTGCGGACCACCCTCTCGTGCATGTAGACTTGTTTGACCTCCTCAACCCTCGCCTTAAGGTAAAATGACATCCTACTCATATATTTCTATACCCCTAACCCATCGGTAGGCTTTTACTTTTTCGGAATAAAAACAATCTTTAAATTACAGCTACAATCAACGATCTTTAGCCCAATCATATTTCCTTCTCTTGGCTGATTTCCCAAACCCACAGGAAGCGCACACTTTCTTCTTTAGATTGAATGCCTTCTTACCACATCTTCTACACGGTATGTGTGTTTTTCCTGATTTTCCTTTTGAAGGGGTTCCTTTTCCCATAAATAATCACTCCATCTAAGGTGAAACGTAGATCACGTTGTCCCCTCTCACGAGGGCGGTATCCATCTCTCTAACTTGTTCTCCATCCTGAAATTCTTTCACGTTAGTCATGACTAAATTAAGATGAGGATCGTATCCATCT
>JBMCUO010000080.1:0-7259 GCA_048622455.1 Candidatus Saliniplasma sp.
AGTGGTTACTTTCAGAAAGATGATAACTGAAGACTTATTAAAAGAAAAAGGTTTGTACGAAAGGTAGATAGAAGCTGTAAATTCAGAAGATTAATTACCCACCTTAACATTTTACTTAACATGGTGAGGAAGAGACCCATAGGTGTGATTATCCTTGGAGTAGGTCTGGTACTTTACGCCCTTCTAGCCTTCAGCATCGCCCAAGGATATCTAGCCGGAGACGACCTACCATGGACTTTCTTAGGGTATAAACCATTATTGTTGGGTCTTGGACACTACGTCTTAGGTTTGATATACATAATCATAGCGGTTACACGTCTTATAGCTGCAGCTGGTGTACTCACCCTTAAACGTAAATCATGGAGTACGGCTTTCATATTGATCACCATCGGCATGGTAGCGGACATACTCCTGGGCCTCGGGGTCCCACTCTTACTCGGGATAATCGCTCTGATCTACCTTATCATCGTTAAAGATAAGTTCAGGTATTCGTGAAACTCAAGATCCAAAGGTTTCAAGAACAGCATTTATCCCTAGTGACCATACCACTGCAGTCTTTGAGACATATCGCAGTTATCTGTCGATTTTTCAATTCCCATCGATCTTTTTGAGTAACAGGGAATAAACTTGAGGTTTTAGATTCATCCCTGCTCTGATAAGTTCGGTGAGCAAGTCTTTCGCTTCTACTTTTCCCAACTCATCCTCCTTCACGGCTTTCAATACGAGTGTTGTCAACCAGTAATATTCCAGTCCTCTGCTTCTAGCTACCAGTACGAGAGCTCTGTCGTTTGTGAGTAAAGTTGAACAAGAGTCCTCAGCAGTGACCGAAAAAGATGCATTCACCAAAACATTTAACAATACGGTACAAGATTATATAATCATGATTCGAAAAACCTTCGTGAACAGATCCAATGAATTATCATCACTAAAGTCAAGCAATTCTAGAGAGGGTTTTGAATTTATAGTGGTCACTGGAAGAAGGAGGGTTGGAAAAACTAGACTTCTTCAAGAGTTTTCAAATGATGAAAAAACTCTCTTCCTGATGTGTGAAGAGAGAAAATGGCAGTACAACCTTGAAAAGTTCAACAAGGCGATAGGAGAATTTTTTGAGATGCCTGCACCCAATTTTGATTCATTCAGAAAGTGCTTCGAATTCATAGCCGAAAGGGATGAGAACTTACTGATAATAATAGACGAATTCTCATACCTTATAAAAGGAAAAAATAGCGAGATCCTTGGAGAGTTTCAGGGTATAGTCGATGAGGTCCTACAGGACAGAGATTTGACTCTTATCCTGTCCGGGTCCAAAGTTTCTATGATGAAAAAAAGAGTTTTAGGGAAGAAGTCACCACTTCATGGGAGGACGACTTCTCAACTCGATCTTCAGCCACTCAGATTTTTTGATCTTATAGAATGGTTCGAAGATACGAGTATAGAAAACATCATCAAGATCTTCGGAGCCTGCGATGGTATACCAAAATATCTAGAATTTTTCGAAGGAAAAAATGTTCACGAAGAGATAAAGAAAAATATTTTCAGTCCCGATGCATTCCTATTAAGAGAACCCAAGCTTCTTTTAGAGGAAGAACTGAGAGAACCTGAAACGTATTATCAGATACTGGAAGGTATATCTCTCGGCCACACACGACCGACAGATATAGCAAATTACAGTTATATGAATCCTAAAGATATCTCTTCGTACCTTTCCATCCTCCGAGACCTAGGCTTCATAAAAAAAGAAAGGTCCATATTGAGCAAGAAAAGAAAAGGAGGTCTATACAAGATAAAAGATAACTTCTTCAATTTTTGGTTCAGATTCGTTTCCCCTCACTTTGCGGAGATCGAAAACTGGAGAAACGAGAGTGCCGTGAACGAATTCAACAGAGATTTCGACCAGTACCTGGGGAAAGTTTTTGAAGAAGTATGTAGACAGTTTTTGTCTTCAACGACTAACTATGCAAAGATCGGGAGATGGTGGTATAAGGAAGATGAGATCGATATCGTAGGAATAGATCGAAAAGAGGATAAGATACTACTTGCAGAATGTAAATGGTCTAAAAATAGAGTCCATACCGACCTTCTCCACGATCTCAAAGAGAAATCTGAAAAAGTCAGGTGGAAAAACGATGAAAGGTATGAAGAATATTCTCTGTTCTCCAAATCAGGGTTTACTGAGGAGTTGAAGCAGTGCTCTTCAGAACATGATAACGTCACTCTGTACTCACTACAGAACATGTACAAAGGATACGAAAAGTGATCATACCATCGAAAAATAAATGGAAATTTCATGAATGCGATATGTTGAGCAGTAAAATGCCCCCTCTCGACAGATTTATAAATAAAAAAGAATGATTAAAATAACATGTACGATAAGATATCTGCGGAGGAATTGAAGAAAAAGATGGAGAGGGGAGATGAGATACAGGTGATACACGTTCTATCCGAAAAGAGCTATAAAGATAGACACCTACCAGGTGCTGTGAACATACCTTACCGAGATATCGCAAAACGTAAGGACGAGATCGATCCTGATAAAGAGATCATAGTTTACTGCGATGATAAGGACTGCGATGCAAGTCCTATAGCGGCGGAAAAACTTGTTAAACTGGGTTTCGAAGATGTCACGGATTTCGAAGGCGGCCTTCTAGGATGGGAACAAGCTGGATATGAATTCGAATAGCCCGACCTTCAATCCCCGTCCCGTTCCATCTCCAGGCGATCAGCCTCACGAAGCGATTCAAAAGTACCGATATCGAACCTTTTACCAGAGAACTCGTACCCGTACAGCTCGTTCCCGTCCTCACGCATCAGCTCGATGGAATCAGTCAACCATCTCTCGCCCTTCTTACCCGGTTCTGTTTTCCTGATGTAATCGAATAATTTTGAATTCAATATCATCAGACCGGCGATGTTCAACCAGTGGTCGTTCTGTTTATAGGGCTGGGCCTCCTCTAGTGAAGGTTTCTCTATCATGCCGTGGATCTGCTTGTTATCATCCAGATCGACCACTCCGAACCTGCGTGGATCGTCCACTGGATTCAATACTAAAGTCCCCGCCCCTTTCTTCTCCTGATGGAATCGAACTATATCCGCGAAGGTATCGTAGGGCGTGATGTAGTTGTCGCCGTACATGACGGCGAATTCCTCAGAACGGCCGACGAAATCCTCTCCCAAAGAGATAGCATGGGCCGTACCCTTGGGCTCTTCTTGGACCCTGTAATAGATCCTCAACCCCAACCTCTCACCGGACCCTAGATAGTCCATGAGAGCGTGCTTCTTCATACCGACTATCAACAGCACTTCCTCGACCCCTCCGGCCTTCAGTACACTCAACACATGCTCTATCGCCGGTTTCCTACCGACCCTTATCATCTCCTTGGGTATCGCGTCGGTTATGGGTCTCAAACGTGTTCCTTTACCCGCTGCGGGTACTATAGCTTTCTTGACCATATCTTCACCTCCTCCTTATATCTCGTAATACTCTTTATACCAATCCACGAACTTCTGGACACCTTCCTCTATACCGGTTTCAGGATCGAAACCCAGCATCTCCTGAGACTTGGAGATATCAGCATAGGTTTCCTTCATATCCCCGGGCTGCATGGGCATCATGTTCTTCTCGGCCTCGATGCCCAACTTCTCCTCCAACACTTCGATGAAATCCATCAACTCCACCGGTGTGTTGTTACCCAGGTTGAATATCTCATAATCGAAACTCTTCTCCAAACTACTCACAACACCATCAACGATATCGTCGATGTAGGTGAAATCCCTGCGCATGTCACCGTAGTTGTACACGTCTATGGGCTCACCCTTCACCATCTTATCCGCGAATAAAAACATCGCCATGTCAGGTCGGCCCCACGGTCCGTACACCGTGAAGAACCTCAACCCGGTACATTTCAACCCGTAAAGATGATGATAGGAATGTGCCATGACCTCGTTGGCCACTTTAGTAGCCGCATAGTACGATATCGGTGACATCACGTCGTCCCCGACTGCATAAGGTATCTTATCGTTCCCGCCGTACACGGAAGAAGACGATGCATAAACCAAGTTCTCCACATCATTATGCCTGGCCATCTCCAATATATTAGTGAAACCGGCCAAGTTACTCTTCTCATAAGCGTGGGGGTTCTCAACGGAATACCTCACTCCGGCTTGAGCTGCCAGGTTACATATCTTATCGACATCACATTCAGAAAAAACCTTTTTAACTTTATCGAGATCACTGATATCCACTTTATAAAATTCATACCCATCGTATCCCTTCAACACACTGTTCCGATCCTTTTTCAGATCCACGGAATAATAATCGTTTATATTATCGACTCCAACGACCTCAAAACCCTCTTCCAACAACCTCTTAGCCGTGTGAAATCCTATGAAGCCTGCAGTACCGGTAACTAATATCGTCATATCAACTACTAAACAAAGGATGTTTATTAATTTTCACATCAAGAACTTCCGTTTCTCCTCGCTCATATCCAAGAACTCGTTACAGGACTCGATCAACTCCTGGGAAGCACTCTCAGAAAATGCTATCACCTCTACCTTGACTCCGTTAGCTTTCAGGTGTTCAACGAGCGCGGAAAAGTCACCATCACCGGTCACCAGCACCACCACATCCAACTTCGAGGCCATCTTCATGGCATCTATAGCGATACCCATGTCCCAATCACCTTTCTTCGCACCACCGTAATAGACCTTCAGCTCTTTCTTCTTGACCTCGTATCCCAACTCTTCTAACAATTCGAAGAAACTCTCGTCACCGGGAGTATCGGATTCGATAGCGTACGCGAAAGCCCGTACCAATTCCCTACCTTTTCCAGCCTCTTCCAACAGCGCATCAAAGTCCACTTTGCTGCTGTACAGATTTCTAGCGGAATAGTACATGTTCTGAACGTCGACGAACACGCCCACCCTCTGGTTCTCAAATATCAATCTAGTCACCTTTAACGATCACTACCGTACATCCAGCGTTCTTGACCACTCTTTCCGTAGTACTACCCAATAGAACCTCTTTAAAACCAGAAGCCCCGTGACTACTCATGTATATCACGTCGTTTTCACCAGCTTCTCTAACTATCCTTTCGTAGGGATCACCCACGAGTATCTGGGTGGTGATATCTACACCGATATCATGGGCTCTTTTACGCACCCATCTCAAGGCACTTTCACCTGCACTCTTCATGTGTTCTCTCTCACTGCGATTAACTTCTCCCTTCTTCAACTGCTCGTACTTCTCTAGGTCTAGAACGTATACGGAATAGGCAGGGATGTTCAACCTTTCAGCTAATTTTAAACCCTGTATTACACCTATCCCCGCTATCCGAGAACAATTCGTCGGTACGATTACCCTCTCATACATGAACGTTAGAACAGATTCAAAATATAAAAATCCACCGAAAATTAACAGCAAAGAGATCGATCAAAAGTTGATCTCATGTAGACCCCTTAAAAAATAGACTCAGCAAGAACTTCCATCCCTAAAGATACATACCTCGGTTTTCAAAATTTAGGTACTAGAAAAATTAATCCTTTAGAAAAATCAGGGTCCTAGCCTATGATCTTCATGACGATCGATGAGTGTTTTGATGTTATCAACTTACCTAGGGAACCCTAATAGTTTTATAAAATGCGGGAGTAAAAATATTGATGAAATGGTAAATCCGATATTTATACTCGGATCAGATCGAAATGGAACAACGTGGCTTCCAAATATACTTTGTAATCATCCTGAGATATGTGGCGCCCAGCACAGAGCTCATTGGGGGATTAAAGAAAGTTATATCTGCAGACATATTTTGTATTGGAACGATTTTGACGAAAATGATGAATTTATAAAATTCTTAGAACTTTATTCGTCAGGAGATTATTTTAAACTTGTCGAAGGTGATAAAGAATATTTCTATGAAAACCGACCTGAAGATTTTACCGATTTTTTCTTCCAGATGATGGATAATTATGCAGAGAAAAAGGATGCAAAATATTGGACTACAAAGTTGGATAAACAATTCTATAATCATCCCACGATCCTCAAAAGATTCTTTCAAAAAGCTGATGAACGTTATGAAAAAATAAAATTTATAGGTATTAAACGGAAATATGCAGATGTACTGGGGTCAGCTCTCAATATGCCGGGAGCAGATAAACGATGGCGTAAACAGAGATTTAAAAAAGAAATCTTCGCTATCGATAACATGATCAATTATGCCCATGACTATAATTCTATAAAGAAGATCATCTCCGAGAGGAATGGATTGATGTTACAATTTAACCTATTAAAAAATGACAGAGAAAAAGCATTTGAAAAGATAATTAAATATTTAAATATCGATTACTCAGAAAAAATGCTTGAGGACAATTATCCTGCAAATAGTAGTTACAGGGGAAGAGAAGGAAGGATAAAGTTGCCTGATTGGGAAGAAAAGATGATAACGATATACCTCTTACCAATTTTTGAGTCAACCGAAAGTTTATCTAGGGCGCTCCAGCGATTAAAAAATTCTTTGATTGGTTTTCCTGATTGTCCACTTTACTTTCGTCTCCTTAAATTGGAAAAGTTTCCAGAACGGTTCAAAAAAGAATTAGAAGAAAAAGGAAGGGTAGGCTTAAGAAAGATGCTTTTTGAAGACGATCGAAGATAAACATTGATGTTTCAATTCCCATTCAGAAATCGATTACCCATGATCGGTTCTAACTACAACTTCGTTTAAAACCGGTCAGCAAACCTAGATGCCCATAATCCCATGTAACCGTAGCTCATGAGTCACACCACCTATAGTGATAGTAGATAGAAGCATCCTCTTTTCAGATCCGAAAATTCAGAAGATTAATTACCCACATTAACATTTTATTTAACATGGTGAGGGAGAGACCCATTGATGTGATGATCCTTGGAGTAGGTCTGGTACTTTACGCCCTTCTAGCCTTCACCAGCTGTTTCGATAAGCTCATAATCCAAAAGTACCTTGATATGGTGTTTGACGGTCCTGTAATTCAGATCTAATTCATTCGCTAATTGATTTAGATTATAAGAACGTTCTTTAAGAAGCTCCAGTATCTTGATCCGGTTTTCACCCCCTTGCTGCCCTAACATAAGATAGGACAACTCTTGCTTTAAGCGGTCTTTATCCACATAACTCACCCTGGTTTACATCATTGCTCTATTCCACTATATATTTTTTCGCAAATAAGTTCCACTATGTTATTCTCCAAAAATTTCGTCAAAGTTTAAGTAGTGATTTTGATAATCA
>JBMCUO010000081.1:0-7007 GCA_048622455.1 Candidatus Saliniplasma sp.
ACCTCTTCTAATTCTTCATATATATCAGGCCATAGATCTTTTAGGTCGTCGATATGGAGAGGGGTCCTGATCCCAGCTACTACATCTTCTCCTTGGGCATTTCGCAAAAATTCTCCGTAGATTCCATTTTCACCGGTAGATGGGTCTCTTGTGAAAGCAACACCACTTCCAGAATCATCCCCAGTATTTCCATACACCATGGCCTGAACGTTAACCGCGGTGCCCATATCATGGGGAAGATCATTGAGGTCTCTGTACCTTATCGCCCTCTCGTTATCCCACGAAGAGAATACTGCTTTGGTGGCTTCCATAAGCTGTTTCCAAGGATCATCTGGGATATATTCAACCAAATTTTTGTAGGCTTCGCATACTTCTTTCATGCCCTCTGCATCCAGGTCCACGTCCTTATCCATCCCTCTTTTATCCTTGATCTTATCGAATTCCCTCTCAAACTCACTGTGTGGAATGCCTCTAACAACCTCGCCAAACATGTTGATAAAACGGCGGTAACTGTCATAGGCGAATCTTTCATCAGTTTTTTCGATCAAACCATTTAAACTATCGTCGTTCAAACCTAGATTTAATACCGTATCCATCATCCCCGGCATAGATACAGCCGCTCCGGATCTAACGGAAACCAGTAATGGATCTTCAGAACCTCCAAATTCCTGACCCATCTGTTCTTCTAATTCTTTCATCTTCGCCCTCATCTGGGTCTCAATTTCGTCTGGCAGTTCAGATTCCTGAAGATATGTTAAACAGGCTTCTGTTGTTACGGTAAAACCGGGAGGAACTTTCAAACCTATAGAGGTCATCTCAGCAAGATTAGAACCTTTACCACCTAACAAATCCTTCATGTCAGCACTGCCTTCGTCAAAAGAATACACATATTTAGTCATAATACCATCTTTTCAGCGATAGAACTGATATAAAAAAATTATGCCTATAAAAGTAAAATAAAGGGGTAAAGGGGTTTAGGTACAAGGCTAATAGCTTAAGAACTCAACTCGTCCCAAGAAATAACTTCCAGAGACGTTGGCAGTTTAGGAACGTTACTAACCTTCCTCGCCAGTAAAAGTTCAGCATCGATCTCTTTGGCGATATCTACCAATCTTTGAGTGACTATACCATTAAATATGATCTTCTTGGCTTTACCTTCTAAAGAACCCAGTTCATCAGCTAGGTTTCTAATAGCAACTTCTATGATGATATCGTCATTCTGGTCTAATATAACGGCCTTTTTCTCCTTTTTAATGTCCTCTATGATCTCACTGTATTTATCAAATCTAGACTCTGGTTTTTTCTTCTGCTGTGTCTTTTCCTGTTTTTTTTCCTGTTTTACCTTGTTAGGGCGTTTTTTTTTCTTTTTCGTTCCTCGTTCTTGAGGTTCATGAATATCGATGTCATACATCTCGATGTATTGGTCTTTTGGTATTTTAGCCCGTAAGGCCTTCATGATCTGTTTCTGGGTTAACTCTTCAACCTCATTGTTTTTCGGAGCTACAGATATATAATCAACGTCAGCTGTTTCTAAAAGTTCCCTCAATATAAGAGAACCTCCTCTATCTCCATCGACAAATGCAGTTGTAACCCTTTCCTTTGAAAGTTCTTTGATCGTGTCTGGGATATCCGTACCTTCGACTGCAACCGCATTTTTGATACCGTATTTAAGAAGGTTGAGAACATCAGATCTACCTTCGACAATAATTATAGCATCGGAATCTTTTACATTTGGTCCAGCAGGTGATTTCGAATCTCCGTAACCACTGATCTCTTCCATCTGGACTTCCTGTCTAACAGATTCAGTAAGATTCCCTGATGTAACTTTCCCAGTTTCCATAACCTCGGATAGTAGTTCTTTTGCTCTTTCGACGATCTTCGTTCTCTTGACTTTTCTTACGTCCTCGATCTCTTCAACCTTTATCTCTGCCTTGCAGGGTCCTACTCTATCGATTGTTTCAAGAGCCGCTGCCATTATCGATGTTTCTACAAGATCTAAGCTAGAAGGAATCAGAACAGTACCTGATGACTTACCTTTAGAAGAACTCACTTGAACTTCGATACGTCCCATCCGCCCGCTCTTTTGCAAATCTCTTAGATCAAGCTCATCACCGAGTAAACCTTCTGTCTGTCCAAAGATTGCTCCTACAACATCGGGTTTCTCAACGACGCCGTTAGCCTTTAATTTGGTCCTGATAACATATTTTGTTGTGCTTGGATCAATATCCATATTGAACACCTAATTTTATGATACTTTTCGAAAACAGCTAGTAAACCCTCCGAGTAATAACCCTATTTTGACTTACTGATTAGGGCATACGAACGCGATTTATTAAACGGGTAAGGAATTACGTGATATGTGAATTAAGTTGAATTTGATTAGTGATTTTACTACTAACTGTTTTCGTGGAAAAAGGGTATATAGAGGTATATATATTTTGTGATTGCATATTATATCATGTCTGGATAGGCTTCACGAATGTTTTTGATGGTCTGAAAGTCCATCAAACCTGATTCACTTACAGCATATACGTGAAAATCTCCTACGTCGATATCTTTTAAATTATCCGAAATAAAACTCTTAGCACTCACCATATCTCGCCCTTCCGATAAAGGACTGAATGCAGGTAAGATGAGTATATTCATGGATCTGTGGAATAAAAAACAGGGTATTTTGACAAATGCCCCCATCTCATCTCTAATTTTTATAGATGGGTGTTCATGACCCATCACCAAAAACTCATATTCTGGAAATTCTTTATGTCCATGGGTGAGAGTGATCATATCTAAAACGATAGATTTTTCATAAAAAACGACCCCTCTTTTTTCAGTTATAGTTTTTAAGAAGTTATCGTGATTGCCTCTTATTATCACGAGTTCGCACTGATCTCTTATAAAATCTATAACATCTATGACCTCGTAAAATTCTTCTCTCCGGTTCTTTCCAAATTCATGTTTAAAATCACCGTTAACTACGAGAGTCTCGGGGCTATATTTATCAAATATTGTGGATAATTTATCTTCTATCTCATCCTTTTGAAAACGAGGAAGCGAAAATCCTTCATCCTTCAAACTTGCCTCCAATCCTAGATGTAAGTCCGCTAAAATGACTACGTCTTTCGGTTCATACCATACACATAAATCAGAAGTGATATAGACCCCATCACAAATTTCAATTTTATTCATACTCACGAAACGATCTCTTGGAAAACGTCAGTATCCCTTACTTCCTCGAAGGCTTCATCCTCTTTTGCATCTTCTCTGTATTCCTCTTTCATTGATATAGCTCTACTCAGGAGGGGCTTGAGTAATTTAAGATTACCCTGCTTGGCCGCTATTTTTGCTTTATAATACCACGCACTAGGGGTTCCTTGGTCAGCCTTGACAACTTCATTGAAATCATTCATGGCTTCTTCATATTTTCCAAGTTCATACAATGAGGCACCCTTACTTAACCTAGCCACCACGTCGGTTTCATCCCTATTCAAAACCTCCCTAAAGGCTTCTGATGCTTCTTCATACCTCCCAAGTTGATATAAACAGGCACCCTTGTTATGCCACAAGTCTATATCGTCCTCATTGGATTCGACGATCTTTTCGTAAGTTTCAAGAGCTCCTAAGTATTTTTCACAATTATAGAGTGCGTCTCCTTTTTTGTACAATAGGTTGATATTGTTCGGGTTCAACTCTAAAGCTTTATTGAAATAAGTTATATCCTCTGGATCGATGTCGTGAATCTCTTTATAGTATTTTAAGGCCTTTACTCTTTCACCCTGCTCTTCTAATAATTCAGCCTTCTTTCTCAAGGCAGTCATATTATCAGGGTCCCTCTCCAATATCTTGTCGACCAAGTCCCCATTATCAGGGTCTTTTTCAAGAACCTTAAGATACATCTCGTGGGCCTCATCTTCTTTCCCCTGCTTTTCCAACTTCTCTGCCTGGGAGAGTAGAATATCGGGATCATCCGGCCTTAACTCTTGGAGTTTCTCTAAGGCTTTTTCGTTACCTGGTTCTAAATTGATAACCTTTTCATAGGCTTTAGCTGCTTTTTCATTTTTACCCGTATCTTCAAAATATCCAGCTTCTAGTTCCCATAATTTCGGATCGTCTGGTCTTTTCTTTACTAATTTATGTATGTGGGATATGTTGGACCTGTTCTGCTCTATCAATTTCGTATACATCTCCAAGGATTCATTTTCTCGATTTAAGAACATCAATAGATTGGCTTTGTTCAACAGTGCTTTCTCATTTTTTGGCTCCAGCTTTAAAACCTCTTCAAAACAGTGTAAAGCGTACTCTTCCATGTCCGTCATACTGACATAAGTCTCGCCTTTCTGCAGCCATGCCTTAAAATTGTTTTCATCCAGGTCTAAAGCCCTTTCAAACGACTCGATAGAAATATCGTAACGACCTATCTCATAGAGCCCTCTACCTATTTGTCTGTATAGGTCCGAAAATTTCTTTCTATCCTCCATCAAGATACGTTCATCTTCACACAATACTCTCAGAGCAGCCCTATATTTCATCTTGGCCGGCGTTTTTCTTCCCTTCGCTTGCTCTTTCTTTGCTTCGGATATATACTTTTCAACTTCTCCAGCTATTTTCTCCTCTTTACTCCTTCCAAAAGGCAATCTGACATCCCCTTATTCGTTGACTGTTTATCTCAGATGTTATTGGAGATATAAGATATAAAATCTTCGGTGACCAGATGAGTGTTACTGTTGTATTAAATGAATAAGAAAATTTGTATGACGATACAAGTATTTGGATGAAAATATCCTATAAAAGTTTACCCCACGAGTGTTCGAAATTACTGTAAGTCTTACCGAGGTCTTCTTTTCCAACTTCCAAATCTTTATCTTTTAATGAAAATTTAAATTCTTTGACTACAGCAGGATATTCATTGTAAAATAAAATCGACTTCATCATGTATTTTCTTGGTTGTTCAAACCTCCAATACGCCCGGGAATAAGCCTTTAGAGTCAGTTGTAGCTTTTTATGACTGTCCTCACCTATTACTTTGACTACTGGCAGTTGGCCACGGATTGTATAATCGATAGATAAATACTTTTTATCGAATTTGTACTCTGTATCAGTTCCTTTATGATAGAATAACAAATCTTTTGACAATGCGATATCCCCCCGATCCAGATAAGAATTTTGGTCGGGTTTGGTTCTAAATATCTGAAGCCCTATAAAAGGTTTAAAATACTGAATAAAACTGCCGTCTTCACAGTGAATCAAGCCCCAATACCATGGCATAGCGGGTGAGTTCACAGATACTCTTTGAAAATATCCTGAACCAGTTACTTTCTCTCCATCTATCAGACCATTCAATTTCATCCCGTAGATCTTCAATATGTTGTAATTGTAATTTCGGATATAGTACTGCTCGTTAAAACGATGATCCTGTAAGTATGGATTCCAAGGAGTCAATTCAAATCTGAAATCGTTATCTTCATCTACGATATTGACATGATATCTTTTGGAATTCCCATAAAATCGATAATCTTTACCTTCCAACAGTGGATTTAACTCTCCACTTCCCCCATCCTTTTTGACCTCGAAATCACTTCCATCTAACATCAAAGGTTCAACCATCTTTTCTCCATCGTACCACCATGCTGCGGTCATACCGTTAAACGTCAGTTTTCCGTTTTCATAAGATGGGGGGTTTTTTTGCTTCCACGGCATCCCATTGACCTCTATCTGCTTAATCTGTTTCGTAGACCACAAGATCATAAGCTGTTTCGGCTTCGAAGGGTTGGATGGATTATCTATAAAAAATATCCACCACCACCAATGCCAAGAAAGTCCCTGAAGCATGTCTTCTGTTTTCAAAGACCAGATATTTTTATAAGAAGGTGCTGTAGAGCCTTTTACCATCGGATAGGGTACAAAATGATATGATATTTTAGATTTTGGGTCATATACTCTAAAGGACAGCACTAAAAAATGACTTTCATTTCCTGTCATGGTTCTACACACTGTTGGTACATCTTTTTATCAAAAAGAGGCCTAGGACTTTTCTCAGTTCATTCGAAAATAAGAAAAGCGCCAGTCAACTTACTTACGTTCGGTTCCTATTTTTATCAACTTCTTTCACATCCGTTCAAGAAGTGTGATAAATGCGGGGGAAGGGATTTGAACCCTCGGACCCCTATGGGAATAGATCTTGAGTCTATCGCCGTTGGCCATGCTTGGCTACCCCCGCTTTAAGAGCATGATTGGCGAAAGGAGTCCTTGTAAGCGCTAAATAGATGAAACAAATATATTTTTCTATTAAACCAGGAAGACTTTTATGTTTCTACATATTTTGACCTTTCAGGTAAGATGAATAGAAAGGACCGTGACTATTTAAGGAAGGCCCTCAGTGAACAGAGACCACACGAACGATACAATAAAGCTTTGTCCAGGGTGATCAGTGAGAGGGTGAAAAACAAAGCCGGGTACAAGAAATATCTTGAACTCATAGACGAGGTACGGAAATTTTCGAGAAAAAACGATTGTTCCATAGAAGATGCTGTCAAAGAAATAATATCTTGAATTTTTACAAGTTTACAATTCATTTCCAAGTTTCAGAGTGTGATTGACTAATTTCTCCTCTCGGTAAATGAAGGTTTCAATTGTGTAGTTGTCTGAGTAATTAGAGAAGTCAAGATAAGCCGTACCAGTTATCATTCTATTCTCCATATAGACCTCTTTTCCTATGAAATAGACCTCTGCTTTACCTTCTAAACCATCTTCGATCTCGATACTCATTGTATTGTTTCCATGAAAGTCCAAGTACAGTGATATCTCCTCTGTTTCTTCGATACCATTGAAATCATGCACCCAATCCGTAAAACCATCATCATAAAATTCCAAAGGATGGTACCTACGGGGTATTCGCTGATCAGGGAAATAGAAACCGTAACCGTTGGAATTCTCCGAAGAACCAACTTCCGATTCGTAACTCCGATGATGTATAACGCTGGAATTTATCTGTGCTCTTAGTTCTTCACCAC
>JBMCUO010000082.1:0-6917 GCA_048622455.1 Candidatus Saliniplasma sp.
GCGAGGGTAGCCAAGCATGGCCAACGGCGCAGCGTTGAGGGCGCTGTCCTATAGAGGTCCGAGGGTTCAAATCCCTTCCCTCGCACTTTTTTCAATTTAGTGTATGAACTTTACAAGTGATTAGAAACGCAATTCTGCTGACTTTCTTACTTAATTTTTTGGGTGTACTTTTCGGTAGAATAATAAACTCCACTTTTATAACCCAGCTTATTTACGACATCTTCTAGTTTGCTCCCAGGTATGTAATATCTTCCTTTTTGCTTTTCCTTTTCGATATATGGGGTATCCATTACTATCTGTTTTACCTGTTGGTAATCCATGTTTAATACCTTTGAGAGATCTCGAATACCTATACCTATCTCGTGATTTTTTATATGATTTAAAGCACTTGCCGCCCTTCTATACAAAAGATAAATTATGATTTTTTCATTATCATCCAATTCGTAAAATTCTTCAAGAAAGACCGGATCTCCAGTCGATTTGTCAATACCTATAAAATTTTTTAAGGCTAAAAACAATCTTAATCTATCGACTTCATCTTTTTCCACATAAAGATTTGTTAAGGGGTCCTCCTTGGAAATCATGATAAATAATTATAGAAAATAACGTTTAAACTTTGTGATATAAAATGAATCATTTATTGTCTTCAAAGAATTTTGTCAAATCTACTAGAATTAATTCAATCAAGAGCAGGAATTTGACTCCTGCGTAGTTTAAGTTGTGATGTTGATAATCATTTTATAGTAGTCTTCCAGAAAACAAATTATTTATATAGCTTTCTAGAATTTAATTCCAGATAATACATCTCATAAGATTGAGAAAACTATTTTAATACACAGACTCTAGGTTTTGTCATGAGAAGAAAGGTGAGATTTTCAGATAAATCAGGGAAAGTGAATATAGGGGATTGGAAGGAACATGGTATTGAATCTAGGGACCTGATTTACGATCCCAGCGATGTAAACATATTGTCTCCTTCGACACCCTCTAAAATAATCTGTGTTGGGAGGAATTATATTAAGCATGCAGAGGAGATGAATAATGAGATACCAGAGAAACCCTTTTTATTCATAAAAACTCCTAACTGCATAGCCGGTCACGAAGATACTATTGAACTTTTAGAGGGGAAAAAAAGGATGGACTACGAAGGAGAACTAGCTGTTATTATAGGAAAGAAATGTAGGTATGTAAAAAAGGAGGATGCTCTAGATGTAGTCGAAGGCTATTCATGCATGATAGATGTATCCAATAGAGAGGATCAAAGTTGGGAAACAAATTGGGTTAGGGGTAAAGCATTCGATAATTCAGCTCCTGTTGGACCGGTTATCGTACCCTCTGACTGTGTTCCTTCAGATGCTAGAATTCGATTAAGATTAAATGATGATGTTAAACAAGACTCAACTATCGATAATATGTTCTTTACAGTTCCTGAACTTATAGAGGAAATAACAAAGTACATGACTTTAGAAAAAGGCGATATAATCGCTACTGGAACTCCTGAAGGTGTGGGCCCACTTGCAGACGGTGATACAGTTGAAGTAGAGATAGAGGGGATCGGAACACTGAGGAATCATTTTGTCGAACCTTAACAGGTCAGGTGGAAGGCCCCAGCAACTCTGTTGTTACTCGATAAAGCCTCATTGTATTTTTTGCATGCTTTTTTGGTAGAGTAACCCTCGATTTTAAAATCAACTTTAAATTTTAGTGTATTAGGTATATTCAATCTCCCTGAACTACCCGTTCCGATTATCAACAGGTCGGGTTCGTACTCTATTACTTTTTTTAGATCTCCTATTGAAAGTTGGTGACCTTGTTCCCTCCACCATCCTTCTTTTACTTCTTCGCCCAGTAGAATCACATCGTCTGTGTAAATTTTATCTTTAATCTTTATCTTGCCAAATTTATAGCCTTGTATCAACTTGTCTGCCATGAGTATTAATTGGTCTAAAAGTTTTAAAAGCTTTGTTAACATTTCTATATCGATAATCTTTTATGTAACTTATTTATACCTTATTATAGGGATAAAATGAGTAAAATAACCTTCAGCATCATAAAAGCAGATGTAGGCGGCCATCCAGGCCATTCGAAAGTCCACCCAGAACTGGAAAGAATTGCTAAAGAGAACCTTGAGAAGAGTGAATTCCTATTGGACTTCCACGTTACGCATTGCGGTGATGATCTTGAACTTATAATGACCCATGAAAAAGGAGAAGATTCAGAGGACATTCATTCTTTAGCCTGGGATACCTTTAAGAAGGCAACAGAGAAAGCCGAGGAATTGGGACTTTATGGAGCTGGACAGGACCTCTTATCTGATGCATTTTCAGGGAACGTTAAAGGGATGGGACCTGGAATAGCAGAGATCGAATTCACACCTAGAAAAGCAGAACCGATAGTTACATTCTTGATGGATAAGACAGAACCTGGAGCATTCAATCTTCCGATATTTAAGATGTTTGCAGATCCATTCAACACAGCTGGTTTAGTTATAGACCCTTCAATTCATGGTGGTTTTGTCTTCGAAATCTGGGATATCAAAGAGAATAAAAAGATAATGATGGAGACTCCTGAAGAGATGTATGATATCCTTGCGCTAATAGGAGCGAAGGGAAGATTTGTAATCAAAAGGGTATATCCAAAAGAGGGCAAACTTCCGGGAGATGAACCAGTGGCGGCCATAAGCACTGAAAAGTTATATCAAATAGCTGGGGAGTATGTTGGTAAAGACGATCCAGTAGCAGTAGTTAGAGCTCAATCAGGACTACCCGCACTTGGAGAAGTTTTAGAACCTTTCGCACATCCATTCCTTGTTTCTGGGTGGATGAGAGGAAGCCACAACGGACCTATAATGCCTGTTGGAGTCAAAGACGCTATGTGCACACGTTTCGATGGACCTCCTCGGGCTGTAGCACTCGGTTTCCAGCTAAAAGATGGGCATCTTACAGAACCTGGTGACTTATTCGATGATCCAGCATTCGATCCAGCTAGAGAAGAATCTGCCAATATTGCTGATTATATGAGAAGACATGGTCCTTTCGAACCTCACCGATTGCCCATGGAAGATATGGAGTACACTACACTTCCAGCGGTTATGGAACAACTAGAAGACAGATTCGAAGAAGTGGACTAGGGCCTATAGCAAAAAACATTACACTTTACTTTTTTATTTTTGCTGTTATTTTTTATCATATATTATTATATATCATATACTTGAAACCGACATTTTCTCAAATATGAGATCCATTGGATTTTCTACCGAATCCATCTCTTTATCAGATATACCATTCTTTATCAACTTCTCCTTTGACGGTTTTAATACGTCATCGTTCCTCTCCCAACACATATGCTCAAGAAAATCTTTTATGTCCATTTCGTAATCAAGAAGGACAGCAACTTTATCCGTATCATTTTTTATCCCCATTTTAATTAAGGCATCCTTTATCTGCCTTTCTCCTGAAGACCACAATATTGTTTCTATCTCTAAGAAATCCGCACTATTCGTACCTTTTTCAAAACATCTCAAGGATTTATCATAAGCCCACAAGAGATGCTTACTTCCAAGAATCATGTCTGCATCGAATACCTGGATGAAAATATTATGGCTTTGCTTATACTCTTCTATCCTGTCTAGTGTAAGATTGATACTATTAACGGAATCTATTTTACATCCGAATACTCTAGGTTTTTTAATCATCAAAGAACCACTTATTCTTCGTAAGGTTTCTGCATATATATGTTTTTACAGGAAGTGCTAAATGTCTTCACAAAAAAAAACGCCAAATATGCAATTTGAACCGTTAGAGTCTGTTAAGTTTTTTGTGATTTTTGATTTTTTGAATTGATAATACGATAAAAAATAATAACCGAGGTGAATATATCCTGTTTGCTAAAATATGCTATATCACTAATGTTTTGATAGGCTCAAATCATTCAAAATTTATTTATATTTGCCTTCCATAGAAATTTATTTATATTTGCGTTCCATCAGATGTTTAAGGAAGAGAGTGGAATTATGAACGAAAAAAAGAAGAAAATAGCCGCTGTTTTTTGTATGGTCGTACTGATCATGTCAGTACTAACAGTGGGGATATCTAGCTCATTAGATTATTCGAGCGAAGAATCCGAATCGGATGAAGATATCCTTCTGGTGACCATTGATGAAAACAGTGACGAAGATAAATTACAGGGAATGGAAATACTCTATCGGTATGATCATTATGCTTTAGTACATGGAGATGAAAATACCGTACAGAGATTAGAAAATGATGGATTACGAGTGAACACACTACCCTCTAGAACCGTAGTCCACGTAGGTGGACAGAAATTCGACTTCACTGAAGGCGAACCTGAGGTTTCCGAGGAAATGAGGATAGAAGATTATGAACCCGGTGAGAAAGGGCTCTACATAGTTCATATGCTAGGTCCTATTGCTTCTGAATGGGTAGAAGAAGTAGAAGACCTGGACATAGATGTGATGAACTATGTACACAACTATGCTTACAGGGTTCGCATGACACCAGAACAGGCTGAGGAAGTTTCAGAACTTGGTTTCGTTGATTGGGTCGGGGTTTACCATCCAGAATACAAACTAAAATCCGACCTAGAACCGGGTATGGTTGAGATAGGCCTCGTGTCTGGAGCAGAATACGAAACCGTCGAACAGATAGGTGAGATCGCAGGAGTAGATATATCTAATAACAAGGAAGTCAGTGCCGAATCGGAAGCAGGAAATGAATTTGAATCCTATAAACAATCTGTACTTAGAGAAAAAAAAGAGAAAGAAAACGATGATAACCTTCCAAAATTCTCCTATGTTGAGTTGAGGAACGGAGAGTCTAAAGTTACAGTCGAAGTCAACTCAGAAAAAGATCTATATGAAATTGCAACCCTAAACGACGTTTACTATATCAATGAACATGCTGGAGTAGAATTACACGACGAGATGGCTACTCAAACCATCGGAGGTGGTCTATGGTTCTTCGACGATGGACCTGAAGCAGACGGAGAATGGTGGGAAGGCGATCCATGGTACCCTTACAGAGAACAAGGGGAATATGGATCTTACATGAACCAAATAGGCTATACCGGTGATGAAGTAACTATAGGTGTGGCTGATACAGGGATATATGCAGACCACGATGACTTCCAGGATAGGGTCATAGGTGGTTATGATTTTACTCCCGATGAGGACCCATTCTTAGACGGTGTAGGCCACGGTACACACTGTACAGGTTCTGCTGCTGGAGATACTTATCATGGAACGGGGGAAATATTATATCCCGATGTACCTGACTTGCTAGACTATTACTTAGGACAAGGTTCAGCACCGGATGCAGAACTCTTCTCAGCAAAGATATTTGATGCCGCTGGATCTAGTTACGTACCTTCTCCAGTAACACCGATATTCACAGAGGCAAATGAAGCCGGTGCATACGTTCATTCTAATTCATGGGGATCTACGGCAGGTCATGGAGAATATATATACAGTTCACCAGAGTTCGATGCTGCTGTAAGAGACTCGAACCCAGATACCGATAATAATGAACCTATGGTTATAACTAGTTCAGCAGGTAACGATGGTGAAATGGGTACACCACCACCAGCGACTGCAAAGAATGTGATTGTAGTTGGAGCTACACAACCATTCAATCCGGTACTTGGTAACGAGAATCCAGAGTATATGGCCGATTTCAGTTCACGTGGTTTTACTGATGATAACCGTGTAAAACCTGACGTCGTTGCTCCCGGAAATAACATCTACTCCACAATGCCTGATGGCGGATATGATGTTATGGGCGGTACCTCTATGTCAAATCCAGCCGTAGCAGGGGCTGCAGCAGTTACAGTAGAGTGGTACGAAGATACCTATGGTTATACTCCAAGTCCTGCCATGGTAAGATCACTGTTAATCAATACCGCTAATCCTATCGATGGAGATACACGTGGTCCTATACCAAACGAGGACGAAGGATGGGGTATGGTAGACATATCGAAATTGCAACGTCCTGACCCGACCTCGATTTACACCGTCGATCAGGAAGATATGTTCACTACTAGTGGTATGGTTTACGATTATGAAATAGAACATGAGGATCCAGAAGAACCATTAAAGGTAACACTCGGATGGACTGATAAAGAAGCACCAGTTGATACTGGTAGTGACCCCGCACTCTTAAATGACCTTAATCTAGAGATAGAATCACCAGGGGGGCATATCTATAGAGGTAATGCCCTCGAAAACGGGTGGTCTCAATCTAATGAAGATGCCACAGATACATTCGACAGAACTGGAGATGGTTGGGACGATACCAATAATGTAGAAAACATTTACATCCCCGCAGACGAGGTCGAAAAAGGTATTTATACTGTCAAAGTTGAAGGTAGGAATATAGTTGATGACGCTATAGGAATAGGTGGACCTAGCCAAGATTTTGCACTAACCGCCTATAACGCACAAGGTGGAGAAATAGTAGATGAACCACCAACTGTAGAAATCGACCGGCCTGAAGAAGGCGATGTCTGGCAAGCCCGTACAGATGAAGATATAGAATGGACTGCAACACCAGGTGATAACGATCTTGATAGTGTCAATATCTTCTATTCTGAAGATGGATGGGTTACACAAAATCTTATCGCAGAAGGGCTCGACCCTGACGTAGGTAGCCACACATGGACTTTACCAAACATCAATTCCTCAGAAGTTCAAGTAAGAGCAGTTGTTGTTGACGTTGAAGGGTACAGTGAAGAAGATTACTCAAGCGATTTCACTATCGAAGGAATTCCACCAGAACCACCTGAAAACTTGCTTGTTGAATATGATCATACTCTTGAAGAACAAATCTTCTATGACGATGTTGAAGGCGGTGATCTAGGATATACTACAGACAGTACTGGTGCAACTAATCTATGGGATATCA
>JBMCUO010000083.1:0-6791 GCA_048622455.1 Candidatus Saliniplasma sp.
CCGGAGATGTTGGAAAGATCGTATCAGTATCTGGAGGTCGTGGTTTAAAGCAGAAATTAGCTTTGAAAGGTATCACTGAAGGACAGTTCGTGAGGATCATCTCTTCTCACGGCCCCATAACGGTAGAAGTCAACAGGAATACTGTTTCGATCGGTAAGGGTATGGCTGCTAAAATAAGAGTTTTGAGGATATGATAAAATGGAAAAAAAGAAACTTGCGGATATGGAATATGGAGAAAAAGGTGTAGTTGTCCATATAGACACGGAACTGAAGAACAAGGTTGCAGGAATGGGCATCAGGGCAGGTAAAGAGTTGATCTTCACCACTCAACACCCCATCAAGGGTCCAGTGGTGGTGGAAGTGGAAGGTTCCACAACTTCTATGGGTATAGGTATAGCTGAAAAGATCATGGTGGAGGTGGAAGCGTGAAAATACTACTGATGGGGCATCCAAACGTAGGGAAAAGCGTCGTCTTTAACAGGTTGACTGGTGCTAGTGTATCTGAATCTAATTATCCTGGAACAACTGTAGATTATACACAAGGATGGATGCAGATCGACGGAGAAGACATCGAACTCATAGATGTCCCTGGGACTTTCTCATTAGAACCCAAGGATAAAGCCGAGGAGGTCGCAGTTAAGATGCTCAAAGAAAATCCGGATTCTGTTGTGATCTGTGTTATCGATGCAACAAAGTTAGAAAGAGGACTGTATCTTACCTTGGAGATAATCGAGGAAGGATGCCCTGTGATTGTAGCGTTGAACATGTGGGATGTTGCAGAAGACAAAGAAATCGATATAGATCTAAATGAGTTAAGAAAGTTTCTTGGCACCCCGATCGTTCCCACGGTGGCTATCAGCGGTAGTGGGATTAAAGAATTGGTTTCTAAGATTAAAAAAACAAGGCCGGTAGATATTAGAGATATTAAGGAAAAAGCGGAGGTGACCGTTGGATGAAATTAGATGTTGATGAGAGATGGGAACTGATAGATAAAATCGCGGGAAAAACGGTAAGTTATGGTGAAAGAAAACACACATTAAAAGATGCTATAGCTGAACTTGCAGTAAAACCATTAACTGGAATCCCGATCGCTATCACCGCTCTTTATGGTTTCTGGGCGTTCTTCGGAGCCTTCGCCGGATTCTTTACAGATGGGTTTTTTGTTAAACTATTTGATAACCACTGGTTGCCGTGGCTTCAAGAAGTTTTTCCAGGTAAAGGAGGTTGGCTCTATTATATCCTGGTCGGGGACCCTAGTGCCGGTAATTCCTTTGAGGCTTTTGGGATGCTTACATCCGGTCTTTTCGTTGCTGTTGGAGTCGTTCTTCCGGCTATAACCGCATTTTATCTATATCTGATAGTTCTAGAGGACAGTGGATACTTACCAAGATTGGCAGTACTCGTTGATACTATATTACATAAAATAGGTCTCCATGGTTTTGCAGTAGTCCCCATGATTCTATCTTTAGGATGCAACGTACCAGGAGTAGCTGCTACAAGGACACTTCAGACAAAGAAACAGAGGTTCATGATGATGACACTTCTAGCTATCTTTATCCCCTGTGGGGCACAGTTGGGTATTATGCTTTCTTTGATACCTGAATATACAGGAATAATTCTCCTGTATCTGCTGGGCGGTTTCTTTATCTATGGTTTTATCTTACATAAATTCATACCAGGCAGATCTCCTGAGATGCTGATAGATGTCCCACCTTTCCGTAGACCTACTTTGAAGAACGTATCGATGAAGATGTGGGTACGGGTAAAAGGATTCTTTACAGCCGCCATCCCGTTTGTACTATTGGGGGTTGGTCTGGTTAATATACTCTATTTAGGTGGGGTTATTGATGGACTAGCGAATGCCCTATCCCCGCTATTAACAGGTTGGTTCGGCGTACCAAAGGAAACGGTAGGCCCCCTAGTAGCTGGATTTCTCAGAAAGGATCTCGCTGTAGCACAACTTTCAGCTATAGATATGACGAAATATCAATTGATTAGCTCAGTCGTCCTCATAAACCTTTATTTCCCCTGTATTGCCACTTTTGCAATGATCATAAAAGAGGGAAAAGAAGGAGGATTTAAAGGCATCGTCGAAACCCTGGGCGGAAGTTTACTCAGCTTGATTGCAGTTCTCTTTCTCTGGGGCGGATTATTACATCTGATATGGATCATCATGGGAGTTGCATAATATGAAAGAAGAGATTAAATATACCGTTGGAAGCATATACTTTGGGATCCTCGGGGCAGTGGTCCTGATATTTGGGATCGCTGAGATAGCACTTGGAGCCGGAAGAAATACAATAGAATGGGGTCCGATTATAATGACAGGTGACTTTTTACTTTGGCAAGGTTTGATCTTGTTCTTTGCCGGGTGCTTCTATCTGTCAGGTGTGAAAAAGTTTAGAGGTATCCACCAACTAGCGAAAACAGTGATAGCTAGCGCGATGATATGGGTATTGGCTGGTATGTATATATTTGGGACGATTCTGGGCTCGATACCGGGTGGAGAAGAAAGATGGTTTAACACCGCAGAGGGTTTCTTGGTCGCTTACTCTGCACCCTACCCCCCTTCGTTGTTCATACTACCTTTTTCACTAGTAGTTCTGTATTATTTAATGATACATAAACCGCAGGGAGATTTACCTGAGGATAAAACTAACCAAGATGTCAAAGGAGGTGAATAAACATTTCCAAACGTAAATCCATCCTTCGAAAGATGAAAGAGGGTAAATCTTTATCTCACATGAGTAAGGAACTTGATCTCAGCTTACGGACCCTAAAAGCCATAGTTGATTCTATGGAACATGAGGGATTGCTGATAGAAGTGAACAACTGTGAAAGCGGATGTAGTATGTGTCCTCTCGGTTGTAGCACCCAATCATTTACATCCTACAGGAGATATATGATCTCTGAAAAGGGGACTGAATTTATGAGGGAAAATAAAGGTTAGACAAGAGTAATAGCAACAATTAAATATCATTTCCTCTCATCATATTCCGAACATATTTCGGGTCACCCAAATTAATATGGTGGAAAAATGGTAGCATCAAGAAGAGAGGAGTATATAGAGGTCGTCTATGAGATAGCTGAACAAAAAGGTTATGCCAGGGTGAAAGATGTTTCTCAGGAACTTGGGGTAGGAAGATCTACAGTTTCCGAGATGTTTAAAAAATTAGATGAGAGTGGTTATGTGAATTATGAAAGATACGGCGGGGTAACCCTTACCGACAAAGGGAAAAAATTGGCGATCAAATTATCAGAAAAACACGAGGTATTACGGGAATTCCTTGTTATACTCGGACTTGAAAATGAAATAGCAGATGATGAAGCCTGTGAGATCGAACATGTTGTGAAACATGAAACAATGGACAGACTTACAAAATTTGTTGAATTTATACATCGTCATGAAAATCCATTGTGGTTGGACCGGTTTAAAGGATTTTATGAAACTGGTGAACTCGACGAATGCCCAAAAACCATCAAAAAGGACTAAGATTAACTACAGCCACGTAGTAGATTATTATTGACTGGTTTTATTGTTTTCTTCAATAAATTCCTTTTTTTCTGACCTGATAAACGGTTAAATATCCGTCTCTCCCGCAACTACACACCCACATGACTGACATCGTTCTTGAACTCGGAGACCAACACTACAACATAGACATGGGCCAGGGCTTCCCGATACTCCACGAGATAGAGTTCCTGGACCTTATCGACACCCCCGAGAGTTACGTCGGTCAGTCTAGACTTATTCCTAGGGTGACGGGAACGGAAGATGAGCTGGGATTTCATTAGCCTGGTATAGGTGATCTAAATCCGAGGGACCATCACCTGTTAGATTGTTTAACAGACGACGATCATCCACTGTATCTCAGGCACGACGGACAGCGGGAACTGACGGGAAACTTGATTCCGAAGAGTGACGGTGAAATTTCCCTTGGATCCTATAGATTTTATATATTTCAATCTGTATTGAAGATAGAATCTTATATCTTTCGTGATTATGTTTTAATATCTTTTCCTAGCCAGGACCATTATTAAAGCGATTACTGCAAAGGCAATTATTGACCACATGATACTGCCAGTGAAAATATAGACCAATATTGCCACCAACGTTGCAGGTAGGAACTCTATCAGAAAGCTCAAAAAATAAGCTATCACGAGTATTACAACTACCAATATGAGAATCGCTATGCAAATAGAGGACCCTAGCTCGGGTATAGTAACTTGCAGCACTCCCGCCCCTAACATATTACAACTATTGTTTTTTTAACATTTATATTTTTTTAAAAATGATGTATAAGAAAGGTACTTAACAATAGAGGAAAAATATTGCTGATGATAATAGTAAGTTCTTAAAAAAGTTAGAAAAAGAGATATCTAACTCGTTATAAAATAAAAAAACTGATCGTGATTAAAAAAGCAAAATTAAGGAAATAATTGTTGGCACATCCAAAAAAACAGATGGAGGAATTCATAACGTTATGAACCTGAGATAAAATGGGGGCACGGGGATTCTGAACCTTTATCAGTGAATCTAATTTTTTAACCTAAATATATACTTCTAAATAGTCCTCGAAGATGATCGTTCTATCTTTGAATATCTTCATCCTCACCATGTTGATATATTCCAAAATTATTAATATGATTGCAATCATAATGTTTACGTTCATATTATGTTCGCCGATAGAGAAGAGGAATTGATTACTCTTGATAAAGCATACGAAAACGACCGATCAGAATTCTTAGTTATCTATGGTAGAAGGAGGATCGGAAAAACTGCTTTGGTAAAACAGCTTGCAAAAAAATATCCGGTGAGATATTATCTAGCTGAAAAATTGCCGCTGAAACAGCAGGCCATAGATTTTTCCTCACAGGTCGCAGACGAATTCGACAGATTTCCTCCCAATGTTGATAACTGGAAGGACGCTTTTGAATTCACTCTACAGATGACTGATGAACGTGTAATAATAGCGATAGATGAATTTCCATATCTGATACAGGGTGATGATAGGATTCTTTCACACTTTCAGAAACTTTGGGACGAGATGCTTTCGGAGAAAGACGTTGTTCTAATTCTAATTGGTTCAAGCATATCGATTATGGAGAACGAAATCCTTGATTACAAGAGTCCCCTTTTTGGGAGACGCACTAAACAGATGGAGATTAAGGCCATCCCGATACAAAGCTACAAAGAATTCCTGCCGAGTTACTCTTTACAAGACTTAGTCAGGGTTTACGGCGTCTGTGGTGGTGTCCCAGCATATCTTCAGCGGTTCAAAGATTCTGAGGATGTATGGGATAACATATCTAATAATTTCTTCGAACAGGACGAGTATATGTTCTCCGAGCCGGATTTCATTTTACAGCAGGAGCTAAGAGAACCCTCCACATACAGGATGATCTTGAAGGCGATAAGCGGAGGTAAACATAGATTGGGTAAGATTGCCAAGGAGATACATAGGCCTGTTACAGATCTACCGCGATATCTCTCAAGATTAGAACGGATCAGGATAGTAAGAAAGGAAGTCCCTTACGGAGAATCGATAGAAAGGTCCAGGAATACGAGATACGAAATCCAAGACAATCTCATGTCCTTCTATTTCAAATATATCTACCCTCATCGTGGGCTTATAATAAAAGGAAATGAAGCAGATATATTAGAGAGGATCAGACAGGACTACGATCGCTATATTGGCAGATTGTATGAAAAATTGGTCAAAGAAAACATCTATAAATTGGGTTTACCAGTAATTGAATATGGGCGTTGGTGGCACAAGGGAAAAGAGATTGACATCATCTCTGAAAGCGAAGATGAATTGTTCAAATGGGAAATTAAATGGAGTAATTTAAGTAAATCAGATATCTCGAAAATACTCGACGATTTAAAAGACAAAAGAACACCTTTTGAGGATAACAAGGATGTATCTTACGTCATAGTGGGAAAAGAAATAGAAGATCTCGAGGAAGGGAACCTTCATCTGTTCGATCTAGAAGATATAATGAGCGTCTGAAATCGTTAAATGGAGGATATGTTCTTGACGTTATGGTCCTGAGATATAGTGGGGGCACGGGGAGCCGGGGATTTAAGCACTAATTTAATGGTAAATAATACAACGATGTACACTTAAATGAGGAATCATAGATGTTCGATCATAAAAGTTATACCGAGGGAAAGAATGGTTGAAAGGGCTGAAATGGGTTTTAACCAGATCCGAGGGCATTAAAAAGACACATTATCGCTCGCGGAGGATATTTTTAATTTTGGGATCAGAGGCGGTATGTCTTTTTTCACTGTACTCCAAACGATATCAAGGTCGATGTCAAAATATCCGTGGATTAGACGGTTTCGCATCCCGATAATATATTTCCATGGAATTTCAGGATGTTCAGTTTGAAAATCATTTGAAATTCTAGAAGCGGCTTCTCCTAGTATCTCGAAAAGATGAACTAATGCTAGACTGAGTTTTCTATCCTTTTCCAAATCTGACCTAGACAAACCTTCCGTAAGCTCTAAAATTTCTTCAGCGGTATCCCGCATGTGTTTGATACGTGTAATATCATCATCTTGCATAGATGACCTCCGCATCTTGTATAACAGAGTCCCTGAAATATCTGCTTAGATCCGCAGGTGTTCTCAAATCTACATCTCTATCTCCCAAAATAGACGACAGTTCCTCCTCCATCCGTATAAGGTCAAAAAATCCTGGTGTATGGGATGGTTGAAATCTTACAAGGATGTCTATATCGCTTTCTGAATCGAAGTCATCCGTTAATACTGAACCGAAAAG
>JBMCUO010000084.1:0-6735 GCA_048622455.1 Candidatus Saliniplasma sp.
GGCATCGGTTTGATAGGACTTTTGCTGTTCACAGCGGTGTTTTTCTTCACTGCCCTTCAGATCCATAAAAGGAATATGATCAAGGGGTTGTGAAGAAGAACAATTTTAATAGAATTTCCTTCGACCTTGAGATATATTCCAGAGTGTTTTGGAATAGTTGAAGTTGAAGATTATAGAGTTTTTAAAGCAAAAAAACCTACCGCTCTTCCATGGGGATGAATGTCAACTTCACTTCTACCTCTGTTACCCGACCCGACTATACTTTTCCTTATTATACCATAAAGTATAACTATTATTATCCCTATAGGTATAACAATTCAAGGTGTAAATCATGACCAGAAATCCCTTTCAATACGGAAAAGCAGTGGTTGGAGACGATTTCATAGATAGGGAAGAAGAATTGAAAGAATTATCGTCTGATCTTCTTTCAGGACAATCAGTCATCATATATTCCCATCGTCGACTCGGAAAATCTTCTTTGATATTAGAATCGTTCAGAAGGATGGAGAGTGAGGATGTCATGACTGTTTACATAGATATGTACGGCGTTTCCTCACTTAGAGACCTGATAGAGATGATAATCCAGAAGACCGTTTCTGAATGTTATAACAGTATAGAAAAAGTCGGTAAGATCGCAGGTGAATTCCTTAAAGGCCTTCGCCCTAAGTTCTATCTTGAGGAGGGACAGATCGGCGTGGAGATATACCGGGAGGAAACGAACCAAAACACAATAACCGAAGCTTTGAATTTTCCACAGAAGGTAGCTGAGAAGAAGGGTCAAAGGGTGATAATGGCCTTCGACGAGTTTCAGGAGATAACGAATCTCGATGGAAGGAAGATAGAAAAAACGATGCGTTCTGCCTTTCAACTGCATGATAGCGTTTCTTACCTTTTTGCAGGTAGTAAGACCCATCTCCTCAAAGATATTTTCGAAGACGGGGATAGACCGTTCTACAACTTTGGAAAGATCAAAACCCTTGGTAAAATACCGCACGATAAGTTCGCTGAAGGTGTGAAGGAAAAATTTGAAGCCACTGGTAGGGAGGTAACCAAAAACCTTATCGAAAGTATTTTTGATATCACTGATGGTCATCCCTACTACACACAACAGCTCTGTCACGAACTGTGGTATCTATCAGCTGAAGAACCATTAAAAGAGGGAATAGTCGAAAGAGCCAAAGAGAACATACTCCAGTATCGTTCAGATTTCTATGAACATCAGTGGAGCGAACTCAGCAGCAAAATACAACGAAGGCTTCTTCTAGCTCTAACCGACGGGGTGGAAGATATCTATTCAGAGGAGACCATTAGGGAGTATCAACTGAAGACCAGTTCTCACGTACAAAAGGCTCAGAAAGCACTCGAATCGAAGAACATCGTTAAGGACAGGATTGTCGTGGACCTCTTTTTCAGATCCTGGATAGAAAAGAAATTTCTTTCATAGTAACTCTTGTTTTTGGATCTTTTTAAGATGTGAAAGAACTATTGAATAGGTAATAATGTAACAAATCAGTGATATCACTAAAAACTTGACAAGCACTATTTATCGAAATTCTTATAAAACCGTTATATCATAACTCTATACTCATAAGGAGGGTTAAAATTGGAAGATGAAATATTTCACGAACACGAAATTTTGGTGATAGGTGGGGGATTATCCGGTTTGAGGGCTTCTGTCGAAGCTTTAGGGAACGGTAGAGATGTCGCGGTTCTATCTAAAGTCCATCCGTTACGTTCTCACAGTGTAGCTGCTCAGGGGGGTATCAACGCAGCATTGGGTAACACTCCAGATAGGGGAGATGACCATTGGCAGGATCATGCCTTCGACACCGTGAAGGGTTCGGATTATCTTGCAGATCAGGATGCAGTAGATATCCTTTGTAAAAAAGCTCCAGAAGCTGTTATTGAACTTGAACATATGGGTACGGTTTTCTCACGGTTCGAGAACGGTAAGATCGCCCAAAGACCGTTTGGCGGAGCGGGTTTTCCCAGGACATGTTATGCCGCTGATAGAACGGGTCATAATTTACTTCATACATTATACGAACAGTCTATCTCTGGGAAAATTGAATTTTACGACGAGTACTTCGTAACTTCTCTTGTTGAAGATGACGGAAATTGTGTAGGATGTATCGCATTGGATATAAGGGAAGGCACACTGCATGCATTCTCTGGAGTTGTTATAATGGCTACAGGAGGCTTTGGAAGAATATACGATCGTTCTACCAACGCACTGATCAATACAGGTGACGGTGCGTTTCTAGCCTATGATATCGGAGCGATCTTAGAAGATATGGAATTCATCCAGTTCCACCCCACCACTCTTTTCGGTTCCAACATATTGATCACCGAGGGTGCTAGAGGTGAGGGAGGATATCTCAGGAATAGTGAAGGCGAGAGGTTCATGGAAGATTACGCCCCCGAAGCCATGGAACTAGCACCTAGGGACATTGTAGCTAGAGCCATAACCACCGAAGTGAACCAAGGGAGGGGTATAGATGATGAATATGTACATCTAGATCTGACTCATCTAGGTGAAGAAAAGATAAAAGAAAGGTTACCGGGTATCAGGCAGATCGCCATGGATTTCGCCGGTGTCGACCCTGTAGAAGAACCGATACCGGTACAGCCCGGTCAGCATTACTCCATGGGAGGTATCTCTGCAGACAATGACTGTAAAACCGACGTACCTGGCTTATACGCCGCCGGCGAATGCTCTTGTATCAGCGTTCACGGTGCTAACAGGTTAGGTGGGAACTCACTTCTAGAAACGGTCGTCTTCGGTAAGATCGCCGGTAAAAAAGCTTCAGAGGAAGTTGAAGATTATGAAATCAACGGATCCATCTTCATGGATGCCATCGAAAAAGATAGTAAATTGATAGATTCCATCGTTAGTAAAAAAGAGGGCGTCCTCTACAGTGAGATCTTGAAAGAACTGAGGGAAACCATGTTCCAGCATTTCTGGGTGTTTAGAGAGGGTGAGATGATGAAAAAAGGACTTGAAAAGATCAAGCATTTAAAAGAAAAATTCGAAGATGTGTACGTGGGATCCGATGAAAAAAAGTTCAACCAGGCCTTGATCAGAACTCTAGAGTTGAGGAACATGCTACTTATATCTGAAGTTGTAGCTCTAGGTGCTATAGAACGGGAAGAGAGCAGAGGTTCCCATTATAGGACTGATTTTACGGAACGTAGGGATGAGGAATATCTTAAACATACGGTTGTTAAAAAAGGTGAAAGTGGTCCGGAACTCGATCACGCAGACGTTACTATGGGTAGATTCGAAGTCAAGGAGCGTGAGTACTGATGAATTTCAAGATATTCAGGTATGATGGTGATGAACAGCATTACGATGAATTCGATGTCCCACATGAGCCCGGACAGACCGTACTGGATGCTCTGTTCTATATACAGGAGAATCTCGATGATTCACTCTCGTTCCGCTATTCCTGCCGAGGTGCCGTTTGTGGTTCATGTGCCATGTTGATTAACAAAGTTCCACGTTTGGCCTGTAGAACACAGGTGAAACCTCTGTTAGAGGGGGAAGACAGTGCGGATATCAAGCACTATCCAGCGCTTGACAAGGGAGAAAAGATCGAGGAAGGAGTTGTACTTGTAGAACCTCTACCTCATCTGCCAGTTGAGAAAGATCTAGTTGTGGATCAGGATAGATTCTTCGAGTATTACCAGGAGATAAAACCTTTGTTGAAGACTGAAGGTGAAGTTCCGGAAAAGGAGCATGAGATGAGTCCTGAAGAAGTAAATGAGCTTGAGGATTATACCAACTGCATATTATGTGCAGCCTGTTTCGGAGCTTGTCCCGTGGACGGTGAAAACGAGGAGTATCTTGGTCCAGCTGCCCTTGCTAAATTGTACAGATTCCATATCGACCCGAGGGATAAAGAAAACAGACTTGAGTTAGCTGACCATGAAGATGGATGGTGGGCATGTGAGTTCCACACCAACTGTCAAAAGGTGTGTCCCAAGAACGTACCTCCGAACATAGCCATCGGGAAAGCTAGGTCAAAGCTCCAGAAGGAGGATTGACAAGATGAGGAAAGAACGTGATTCCATGGGTGAGAAAGAAGTTCCGGAAGATGCCCTTTATGGTGTTCAAACGGTAAGGGCCATGGAGAACTTCCCGGTAACCGGTCGAACTGCTTTTCCGGAATTGATAGATTCGTACATCCTACTGAAAAAAGCGTGTGCTGAAGCTAATATGGAATTGGAGAAACTCGATAAGATAAAGGGTGATCACATACTTGATGCCTGTGAGAAGGTGCATGGAAGTTTTTATGATGAATTCAAAGTTGATGTATTCCAGGCCGGAGCAGGTACATCTTTCAACATGAACGTTAATGAAGTGATAGCAAACAAGGCGTTGGAACTTGCTGGAAAGGAAAAAGGCGATTATGAGTACATCCACCCCAACGACCATGTTAACATGTCCCAGTCCAGCAACGATACGTTCCCTACTGCATCACACCTTGCCATAATCGATATATCTCAAGACCTGCTGGTTGAATTAAAGGGATTGGAAAAAGATTTTGAAGATAAAGGCAGAGAGTTCTCAGATATAGCTAAATCAGGTAGGACACATCTTATGGACGCCACTCCTGTGACTTTAGGTGATGAATTTTCAGGGTATGCTAGGGCTATAGAGAGATCCTATGAGAATTTGAAAACTTCTTTGAAAGGTCTGCATGAACTCCCTATCGGTGGTACGGCAACAGGTACGGGCGTCAACACACCCATTGGATTTAGGGAGAAGGTCGTTAAGAAATTGTCATCAGAATATGATATCGAATTCATAAGCGCTGAGAACAGTTTCGAGATGTTACAAAGTCGGATGCCAATGGGTGATCTCATGGGAGCTTTGAAGAGTTTAGCCCTCGAACTTATCAGGATAGCTAACGATCTAAGATTACTTTCCAGCGGACCTAAGACCGGACTTTCCGAGATCCAACTTCCAGCCGTTCAACCGGGTTCTTCCATAATGCCTGGAAAAATTAATCCAGTCATGGCAGAATGTCTGAACATGATATCCTTCCAGATCGTTGGAAATGCCACTACCGTTGATATGGCTGTTCAGGCAGGTCAAATGGAATTGAACGTGATGACACCGGTCATCACCTACAACATAATGGAATCCGTATGGATGTTGAATAATTTCCTCCCGGTTTTTAGAGAGAGATGCGTTCAGGGGATATCTGCAAACAGAGAGAAATGTAAGGAACACTTTGAATCTAGTGCCAGTCTAGCTACACTGTTGAGTCCCAAGATCGGTTATTTGAAAGCCGCAGAATTGGCTAAAGAATCCAATGAAAAAGACATCCCAGTACCTACGTTGGCCGTTAAAAAAGGGATCATCACGGAAGAGGAGGCCGAAGAGTTGTTCTCCATCGAGAACGCTGCCAAAAGTAAGTACGAAACTGATTAATATTTCAAAGATATTTTTCCGTAACTTATAAATTGATTTTATCCGTGAATAGAACGATAACATGAAAGCTTTGATAAATGGAAGGGTCGTGCCGATCACGAGTGAGGAGTTTGAGGGAACTATATTGGTAGATGAAGGGAAGATAGTTGATTTTGGTGAGGATATCGAGATACCGGACGAAGCAGAAGTGATAGATGTAGACGGTAAAACGATAATCCCAGGCTTCATAGATGCCCATTGTCACGTAGGTATAAGTGAGGAAGGAGAAGGATGGGAAGGCGAGGATACCAACGAGATGTACGACCCGATAACACCACACCTTAGAGCTTTAGATGCCATAAACCCCGATGGGATCGCTTTGAAAGAAGCTGTGAATGCTGGAGTCACCACTATAAATGTTGGACCGGGTTCTGCCAATCCTATAGGCGGTACCTTCGCCGCGATAAAAACAGCAGGGTCTTCCATCGTAGATGAGCTCGTTATCAAGGAACCCACAGGGCTTAAAATGGCTACCGGTGAGAATCCGAAAAGAGTGTATAAAGAGCAGAAAAAGCTCCCATCTACACGTATGAGTACAGCCGCTCTCATCAGGGAGAAGTTGTTCGAAACCCAGGAATATATAGAAGATGGTGAAGAAAAAGATTTCAAACTCGAGGCCCTGAAACCGTTATTGGAAAAAGAAATTCCAGGAAGGATACATGCCCATAGAGCCGACGATATGGTCTCTGCCATCAGGATATCAGAGGAGTATGGTTTTGATCTGATATTGGAGCATTGTACAGAGGGGCACAAGATAGCAGATTACATCGCTGATAAGGGTATACCAGTTGTTTTCGGTCCTGGTTTAGCAGCAAAATCCAAGAGAGAGAACAGGGAAAGGAGTTTTAAGACACCAGGGATCTTATCGAAAAAGGGTATAAAGGTCGCACTGATGACAGATTCCCCGGTGATACCTATAAAATATCTAGCTCTAATGGCGGCTTACTCTGTGAGAGAGGGCATGGATAGGGATGAAGCGTTAAAAGCTATAACCATCAATGCTGCCGAGATATGCGGCATCGATGATAGAGTTGGGTCTATAGAAAAGGGAAAGGATGCCGACCTCGTAGTCGTGGATGGTGATCCTTTAGAATTGCAAGCCACCATCGATAAGGTTTTCATAGATGGTGAAGAGATCGATACAGAATAGAGGGGATGGAGATACCTCTAACTTCAATTTGGACCTTCTATTGCCTACTGCTGTATCTATAATAGTACTAATCGCTCTGTTTATCACAGTAATGATTTACCGGAAA
>JBMCUO010000085.1:0-6706 GCA_048622455.1 Candidatus Saliniplasma sp.
ATTACTAAATATAACCCGCTAATAATCCAAATCCATGACAGATGACAATCAATCTAGAGATATATTCATAAAAGAATTACCCGAATTATCGACTGAACCCGCTGCTTTAGGTCTTTTCGGTTTAGCTGTGGCTGCTCTATTATTGGGGGTTACGGACTTGGGCCTAGCATCTGGGCAACACAACGCTCTGATGATCCCGTGGATACTTTTCTTCGGGGCGACGGCGCAGTTCGTAGCGGGTTTGATGGAGTTCAAACGTAACAATATATTTGGTGCAACCGTTTTCACTTTCTTCTCCCTGGCTATGTATTCCATCGCTTTAACCGGCTACATCAACACGTTCACCGACGTGACGGTAGATACGAATCACTACGTAGCAGGACTGGTAGCGGTGATGGTGTTCTTGATAATAGTCACATTTGCATCGATGATGACAAACAAAGTGCTTTTCACGATCGTTGTCGCTGTGGATATCGCACTCCCGCTTCTGATGGCTCATTACCTATTAAACCTTTCAGCTGTATATGCAGGAGTATTTTTACTGATAACTTCAGCACTCTCTTTCTACGCAGCTGCAGCAGTTCTATTGAACAGTATGGCTAAAAAAGAGATTTTGCCACTTGGTAGTCCGATGTGGGAACCTTGAATGCTCGATAACATACTTCACTATTCACCCTCATAATAAGCGCCCTTGTGAACATCCCTAGCAACGAAGGTGTTCACCAGAATATCACCGGTTCGTTTAGAATAAAACATCACGAGAATAAGTTCTAGTAATCCAAAAGGGATACCGATCATAGGAACTCGAAGTAAATATTTCGTGGAATTCCTGAGTAATGATTCCCTCAACGTCAGTTTTTCCGCTTGCGAGTTTACTACAGATAATTTCAATAATCTTTTCCCCAGAGTGGTCCCCCAAACGTACTTAGACTCTAAGATAACAAAATAGGATATCAGATAAAGGCTAAAAAGTATATGGACCAAAAGTGCTTCAGTAGAGGTGAAAAGTGCTATCAAAGAGATATCTTCATAGATATTCGTCCTATAAACGAATATCTCAAAAACAGCATCAGGTGATATCCAACCCATGGCCGCTAACTGCCCCAGGATCAACAGGGTCGATACCTTGATGATGGTGAGGTCTATAAAGAAGGCGAAACCTCTAGAGATGAGTCCCGCGTCAATTATTGACACGTCTTTATCCTTTTCTGGCATTATAGACCAGAACCTTACTTTTTTTTCTTCTACATTCTCCATGATGGCACCGAACTGACGGTGAATTAAAACCCCTTTTTAAATAGTTTACTTACTTCTCAACCGATAGACGGGGAAAAAGTATTTAATGATAATCTTTGATTTATATAAATATGCATCCCATCATCCACGTTGCAACTGCCATACTCATCGGTCTGGGGGTGGGATTTCACTCTAAAAGAAAGTATCTTATAGTGATATTGGGAGCCCTAGGAGTAAACGGTTTCTTGGACATTGATTATATACTCAAAGGATCAGGTTTTATGGGTATCAGATATTTCCATACGGGTATAGGGATGCTGTACATACCGGTATTGATACTCCTAGGAGCACACCTTTATGAAAGAAGGAAGGGTTCCAGCATCTTAACGAGGGGAGCGATTTTCGTACTTGTAGTGGCCTTAAGTCATCTGGTTCTAGATACTTTCTCCGGCGATACCCCTGTAAGGCTTTATTATCCGATAACTTTACAAGAATACACCTTCGATGGGAGTTTACTTCCATTGGCCCTCATTTTTTTCATAGGGATAACCGCTGCAGCCAACGTTATAGAAACATATCTTTACAACAATAACGAAGGGATGGAACCTTTACCCGAAGAGCCCGGAGAAAATCTAGCGTACCGTTACAGCGAACGTATTTCTATTGTCAAGGGAACCCTAGATGATTTATAGTAAATTTCAAAAGCTTTATTTATAAACTAAACATTCTCATAATTGAGGTATCAAACATGACATATCTGTTCTCAGTCGATATAGAAGGGATCTCGGGAGTAGTTTCAGTTAAGCAGGGTTCGATGGATTCTAAAGAATACGATAGAGCCCGGGACCTTATGACCAAAGAAGCAAACGCAGCAGCAGAGGGGGCTTTCGATGCTGGGGAAGAAAAGGTATACATAACTGACGGACACGGGAAGATGAGGAATATAGTTATGGAAGATCTAGATGAGAGAGTCGAACTTTTCAGTGGAAGGCCAAAAATACTCTCACAGATGGAGGGATTGAAAGAAAAAGATATCGAAGCGGTTGGATATGTTGGGTATCACAGTTCAGCTCATTCCAGGGGAACCCTATCTCACACGTATTCAGGTGCAGTTGTTGACGATCTCAAGATAGGTGGTAAAAAGGTCAGTGAATTCGCCATGAACTCCTACCTGGCTTCGAAATACGACGTTCCGGTTTTCTTCTTAGCTGGGGATACTGAAATAATCCGGGAGGCTAAAGAATTATACCCGGGCATTCCTCACGTGGTAACAAAAAAACCCACTGGCAGGTACAGTGCAAAATGCAGACATCCTAAAGTGGTTAGAAAGGAGATCCGAGATACCATCACGGAAGCTATCAAAAAGAAGAAGGGGAAGGTCATCAAACCAGAAAGCTCAACATTCCACGTAAGATTTAAGGACGCTGGTAAGCTGGATAACTGTGAACTTTTACCCTCGATCGACAGAATAGGACCAAAAGAATTCATCATCGATACCGGTGATATAGAAACGAACTACAAAGTCTTCAGGGCCTGTACCATGCTGGCAACGGTTGTATCTCAATCATGAGGTGATAAAATATGCCCATAGATACTGATAGATGTCACTTCTGCCGGAACTGGACGAACGATTACAAAAGAGTGGGAGACAGAGCTATCTGCGAAAAGTGTATGAATAAACTTGCACGGCTCATAAAAGAAGAACTGGAGCTATAGCTCGACTTCTATCCCATATATCTCTTCGGGATTTTCTTTATGGATCTTCCAGACGTCCTCTTCAGCCAGCAAACCCTCATCCATCAGCTTCTTGGTTTTTCTGGGAACGTTCTTGATACCTAAAACAGCACCTGGTCTATTTGGATCGTCCAGGAAATCGGTTTCCATAACGAATCTATTGCCTTTTTCAACAGCGGTTCTCAAGTTTTTTTCGCTTGCAAGTACTGATGGGAACAGTCCTTTGTTCTCTTCAAAAGTTATCAGCGGGGGACTGTAATGCTTAACTACCTTCCCTCTCTCCAAACCGACCTCATCGGCCATCTTACCGAGTTCTTCACAGTTCTCAGGGTTCGTACTCTCGGTGTGTAAAACAACTGGACATCCTATATCCGCAGCCAATTCCATCCCATATCTCATGATATCGTTGGACGCTTCTAAGACCTTGTTATCCACTTCAAAATGGGGTCTGCCGATCTCGCCTAGGGCTATGGCTTTACCCTGTTCAACGTACTCCGCTGCTAGGTCCATACCGTCTTTCAGTATCGCCACACCCCTCTGTAAATCCACTTTCTCCTGAAGATTGACTAGGTCAACAGGATAAGGGCCCAAGGTTACGTACACTTCCACATCCGTATTACATCTTGCCTTTTCCGCTAAACGGATGGTACGCTGATAGATAGGTTCGTATCCTTTCTCGTCCCATTCTCTAAGATCGTGATAAGGGAGATGAGAGAGGACGAGATGTGTCCCTCCAGCCCTTTGGAACCTCTTTACGGACTCCACATTGTCTCCACGTTCCTGGAGATGGATGTGGTTGTCAAATATAGGAAATTGACTAATGGATCAATCCCGCACCTTTCAGCTCGTCTTTTATATGATCGACCGCCTCTTCTAGGTCCTTGATCTCTTTGGCTCCGGTACAAACCATATTGCCTGACCCGAAGAGTAGGAGAACTACGTCCGAGTCCCTTAACCTGTAAACCAGACCAGGGAACTGTTCCGGCTCGTACTCGACTCTTTCCAAACCGAGTGTGATCGCCACTGAATTAAGATTTAAATCCGCGCCTAAGCCATAAGATGCGACTATATTTTGTACCGTAACGTCGATATCTTCTGCAGTTTCTATCCCTTTTTCATTGAGTAGCTTTTTGACTTTGTTCACGCTCGTCCTTGCTTCATCTACCGTTTTGCCTCCCGTGCAGACCACTTTACCGCTGGTGAAGAGGAGAATCGCTGTCTTCGGTTCGGTCACCCTGTAAACTAGACCTGGGAACTTTTCAGGATCGTACTCTGAGCCATCTAGAACTCTAGACGCTTCTTCTAGGTCCAAATTTCGTTCCATAGAAGAGGATGCTACCACGTTTTCTATTTTTAATCCTTCCATCATTATCACTTCTTATTGAATCAATTTAAATACCGAAGCTATATAAGGTTTATAAAGTCTTCGAAGGTTTTCCGGAGTAGTTTCGGCAGGGATAAAAATAAAAAGAGGACGGTTTTAGTCTTAGAAAGAGAGCATGGAGATTGCAGTAATCGGCGGGGGACCCGCTGGATCAAGAGTTGCACAACAGACGGCCGAAGCTGGATTTGAAACTGTTATTTTTGAGAAAGGGAGAAGTATCGGTAAACCGGTTCGATGCGCTGGTCTTGTCAGTCCGAGGGTGGTTGCTATGACCGGTACTGAAAGCGTTATCAAAGAAGGGCGTAAAGCTGTGATACACCCGCCTGAAGGAGAACCATTGACCTTAGAAACCGAAGAACCGAAAGCTTACGTCATAGATAGAGCTAAATTCGATAGGGAGATGGCTGAAAAAGCAGTAGAGATGGGTGCGGAATTAGAATTGGGGGCAAAGGTGATAGATACCTCATACCAAGATGATAGGAGGATAACCTATCGAAAATCTGGTAGATTGTACAAAATCCGGGCTGATTTGGTCATAGGTGCAGACGGACCTACGTCTATTATACGGAAAAGCGCAGGTTTCCCGGGGTCGGAAGAGTTACTTGTGGGTATCCAGTCCATCATCGCTAAAAGATCACGGGACATACACATATTTCTCGGAAAGGAGGTATCGCCGGATTTCTTTGGCTGGGAGCTACCTCATCCTTCTGGGACTCTAGTCGGGGTAGCTAGTAGTGACGGAAAGACATATGGCCATCTTAAAAGATTGATCAAAAAGAGAGGCTATGAAAATAAGATAACTGGTTATTCCGCGGGGACCATACCTTTAGGACGAATAGAAAACAGCGTTAAGGATGGTTTGATGTTGGTGGGGGATGCGGTCTGCCAAGTAAAACCTCTTTCTGGTGGAGGCCTTTTTCCGGGACTCCGTTCAGCGGACATCTGTGCAGAAGTAGCTATTGATTCGATGAAAGAGAACGATACTTCTGAAGAAAGGCTCCAAGAGTATCACAAGAGATGGCAGAAGGATGTCGGATTAGAGATCTCTAAAGGTATGTGGATGAGAAGGATATTCAAAGGTATTACAGACCCAGAAATGAATGAAATGATAAATGCATTGAAAAATGAAAAGGTCAAAAACGTTATAGAAAAGGTAGGGGACATAGATTACCCGTCAACGCTTGCGAAGCCTGTGCTTAAGTCGTCTCCGAAGTTGATTAAATTTGCCGGACCAATGATCAAGAATATCTTCTAACCATGGGAATGAATTGTACTCTTCCTGCATGTACAGCATCACAGCAAATATTCCGAAGAAGGCCGCTAAACCTCCTAACAAGTACTGGGGCCACCTTGGGATAGGTGTTTTTACCGTGAAACTCGTGTCTGGCAGTATTCCATTTACACCTAACATAGTTATGTTGATACTTCCCGAATAATAAGGTTCATCGGACCTTCCCGGCCTTTTAGTAGCGTTATCCCAATCTGAATCTGTAAAGTAACCCTTGGAGCGCATCAGACTTTCGTTTTCCCCTTCAGAATCCATAAATTCGATCTGGAAACGTACGAAATAAACACCTTTCTCGGTGTTATCAGTGGTTTGTATACTGAAACGCTGTGGGAGTATCTGTTCTGAAGAGAGTACTTCCAATCTAGAGGATCTTCTAGTCATACCCTCTAATTTAAAATTAGGCGGTTCATCGATTTCAGAGATGTCCTTTTTTTCATCAAGATCTGCATACGCGTATAACTCGGCGGTCAAAACAACATCTTCTATATCGAACTCGTAAGGGTTGGTTAAATTGAAATCTAGATTACCTTCGTTCCCTGGCTGGATGATCGGTGTGGAAAAGTCACCCAATATCTTGTTAACTCTACCGGGGTCTGAAACCTCAGTCACCTGTGCTGAAGTTAGCCCTAAAAAGATAGTGGGGATCAAGAGCAGCAGCACAGAGAACAACACCAACGGTTTAAATTCCATTAAGTCATCTAAATTCATAAAGGTATAAAATACTTATGCGATTAGGTATAAAGGTTTACCTATGCCTTCTAAAAAAGGGCCGGTGGTCAAGGTCGAGAAAGATAAAGGACAAAAAGTCCTTGAAAGACTCAAAGAAAAGGACCGTTTAGACGGGAGTAGGATCATCGAGCAGAGGGGGAATGAACTCATCATTCCTGTTAAAGAAGGTGGGCAGGAAGATGTTTTAGAGATAAGGGAAAATAAATCCACCCCGTTCCAGAAGGTCAAAAATGGGGTCGAAATCGCAGAACGCTTGAAGGAAAAACTGCCGGATAGGTGGGAGAGAGTGGGGGATGTTCTGCTGATCAAATTACCAAAAGAGCTAGAAGAGGAAA
>JBMCUO010000086.1:0-6703 GCA_048622455.1 Candidatus Saliniplasma sp.
CTCTCATAGTCAGACCATTGAGTGATTTATCATCGATAAATATACTCCCCTTCTGCGGTTTCAATATATTATTTATACATTTAAGTAAGGTGGTTTTTCCAGAGGCATTAGGACCGATAACAGTAAGCATCTCCCCCTTTTCGATCTTAAAATCAATATCTTCTAAAACCGGATGACTGTTGTACGAAAATTGAAGTCCAGCTATTTCCAGCCTCACCAGTAGTCCCTCCCCTTTATGACCAAATATATGAATAGAGGGGCGCCCAAAAATGAAGTCAATATACCGACAGGCAGTACTATGGGAGAGATTATAGTTCTAGCAACAGTATCAGAACCCAACAACAAAACAGCACCCACTACACAAGAAAACGGCATCAGATGTCTTTCGTTACCACCGATTACTCTTCTTATCATGTGAGGAACAACCAATCCCACGAAACCGATTATCCCGACAAAAGAGATTATAAGAGCGGTTACGAAGCATGAAATCAACATACCATGAAGTCTCAGCTTTTCAACATCGACACCCAATGCTTTTGCTGATTCATCTCCGGAATCAAGAACTTCGTAATCCCAACTTTTTCGCAGAAAGTACACTCCGGCGGGTATAACGGCTATCAACATCAACCCTAGATCTGTCCAGCCTGCCCTAGCTACATCTCCAAAGGTCCAGAAAACTATAGAGGCGAGTTCAACATCATCTGCGAAATACTGTAAGGCTGTGTAGCCCGCCGTGAATAATGATCCAAGTGCTACACCGGTGAGTATCATAGTCGCCGGTGATGCGTTTTTATACCTTGACAGAAGAAGAATTACAAGGGTAGCAACGAGAGACCAGGCAAATGCAGATATGGTGACTAGATAAGGATTGTAAAGAATGACTGCGTCTGTTGCTTGACTATGTAATGAACCGGCTCCCAAAACGACAATTGAAAATGCTGCTCCAAAGGCTGCAGCGTGAGAGATCCCCAATGTAAAAGGAGAGCCCAAAGGATTTCTCAATACACTCTGCATAGCGGCACCTACAACAGCCAACCCAGCTCCAGCAGCGATTGCAGCAAGAACTCTCGGAACACGTATGTTCCATATTATCATGTTCAACCGGTTGCTGGTATTCATACCTAAAAGGGTTGATACAGCTTCTGATACGGATATACTAGCCGGACCAAGAGTAAGGGAAAATAGAGCTAGAGAAACTAGTAGAATCGATGACAATAAAAAGAAGAATATCCTCTTGTTAGAATATTCACTGTACTGTCCCAATATTTCTCCGGTGATATCTTTTCTTTCTACAGCCATATATGCTTACCTCTTTACTCGATCCTACAGTTCTAGTTCAGTGAATCCCCTGAGGTCCCTTTTCATATATTCATAGACAGATTCACCTACAAGCGTTTCATATATATCATCAGCTTTTTCCTCAGGATCTATATCTTCGAATTGTTCAGGATAAATAACAGATCCTACAAAGAAAGAACTAGCTAGAACAGTTCCATAGTTTATGTGATGCCAGTTGTATGGAAGAATACCATATACGTCTCCATTTTGGAAGGCCTTTATTTCTAGATAATCCGAATTATCCAAATCTATCGTACCTCTGGTATAACTTCCCATATCAACAAAAACGATATCTGGGTCCCATCCGATGATCTGCTCTTCATCGACCATGGCATGATCTGTTTCTAACTCTTCAGCGACATTTTTAGCATTTGCAAATTCGAACGGGGCATAATTTCCGTATGTACTTCTCAGATCATGTGCCCCTCGATGTAAAACTCCTCCAACATATACTTCAGGCTGCTCTTCTAGTATGATATTAGTAGTTCTATCCCTTAGCTTATGGATAGTAGAATCGATATAATCGATTATCTCTTCGGCTCTATCCTCTTTGTTTAAGACCTCTCCTATCAACTGTAAGCTGCTATAGAACTCCTCTCTATTCTTCCCAAGGTCACCAATCCTCAAATCTATTGCCGGGATACCCGTACGTTCCTCATAAACCTCAGCTTCTTCAGCACTAGAAGCCCGAAATATTATATCCGGTTCTTGGTCTACTATAAGTTCCATATCTCCTCCGTGTATAGGTCCTATCGAAGGTAGATCCGATAACTCTGGATTCGCCAATGCATATGGTCTACCCATTGGATCTCCTTTTTCATACTCTTCTACCCCGACTATATGATCAACTGCATCCATGTATACCAAAAGTCTAACACAGCCAGACCCCACACCTACTACCTTCTCAACATTTTCTGGAATTTCAACGTCTCTACCTGCCATATCAGTGACTGTCACAGTTTCAACATTGTTATCCTCGCTTTCAATACACCCAGTAAATGTAATCGATAATAATAAGAGTATGATTACACTCAAACCTGCTATTTTACGCATCAGTTATCTCCTACCTTATGAATTCCAAAACCATTCAATTCTGAATAACCGCCCTCAGAACAACTCAAACAAAAGATGTTAGCATCTCTTTCTACAGTCCTAGTCGCCATGACTTTCTCCCCACACTCATCACAGACATAGCTCTCGTGTATCGGGGCGTATTCCGGTATCTCTACCTCCACTTCCTCGAACTCGAATATATTATCTGGATCCGTATGTATCACAGCTATCGAAGCCTTCTCAGAAATAGTGAGCAGTTTCTCTTTATCCTCTCCATCACCTTCTCTTTTTGTAACGACCTTTTCGAACAGATCGGAGAAATCATTTACTTTATCGTTCCATTGCTCCGAAGCATCGTTCCTAACCCTAACCCGAAGTCCTTTTCCATCCCTATCTGTTAACGTAAAAGCAGTCTTACCAAGATCCCTGAAGATGAGTGAGTTGTTGCCGAAAGAACATCCGGTGATGAATTGGACTCCGTCTGAAGCACAATTATTGGTTTCTACAACTGCTAGAACATCTTCCATGCCGTCCGACCTAAGGTCCAACCTCTTCACTAGTTCATAACTTCCTTTCACACCTAGTGCCAATCCAGGACAGTAGTGGCCGTGCAGAACAGCAGCTTTGTGGAGTAATTTCTCAACACCCCCGTTATCGATTAATTCCCAAATTTTCTTTCTTGGTTTCATTTAGAACATCTCCTGTGTGCTACGAATATTAAATAAATATTTATGTTAATTAAGTATTACGGTAAAGGTAACATAAAATACATATATTCGTGACAACAATAGCACGATGATAAGCATGGATGATAACACGACTAGATTCGGAGTCTCGGTTCCCATGGGATTGTTAGAGAAATTTGATAAAAAAATCGAGGAAAAGATGTACTCGAATAGGTCAGAAGCTATTCGGGACCTTATCAGAGATTTCCTTGTCGAAGAAAAATGGAAGGAATCCGATGAAGAAGTCTATGGATCTTTGACTTTAGTCTTTGACCATGAGAAGAGGGGCATATCTGATAAGTTAACAGAACTGCAGCATCAAGATCATACACATATAGTTTCAACTATGCACATACATCTAGACAAACACAACTGCATGGAAACAATGGCTATACGAGGTAAACCACATCACATCAATAGGATTGCAGACAGATTGATCAGTACAAAAGGTGTGAAACACGGGAAGTTGATGATGACGTCTGTTTAAAAAGCGTAAAATTTATCCTTTATAGGCCCGTTAATACTCATGTGATATCATGGTTAAAAAGCATGTATTTTTCAGCGGGAAGGTTCAAGGTGTATTCTTTAGAGCAAATACGAAAAAGAAAGCTCAAGAACTTGGTGTTAATGGATGGGTGAAAAATCTACGGGATGGAAGAGTCGAAGCAGTTTTCGAAGGAGATGAAGAGAAAGTTGATAAAGTTATAAAGTGGTGTGAAAATAGTCAACCGCATGCCCGAGTAGATGATGTAGATATCAGCGAGGAGAAATCTACGGAAGATTTACAGCATTTCTTCATTAAAAGATGATAGGCCATGAAATTTTTATTCGATGTTTAAACTATCTAAGCGGATATCGATCTTGTCGATATACTGCATCGCTTCTGGGGGAAATGTGTTTTTAGCCTTTTTATAAAATTCTATAGCTTTTTCTGGTTTATCCATTTCTTCATAAACCCTACCAAATTCAAAATAATTTTCAGCTAGGCTGAAAGGTATATCATATCCATCTAAAAAGTCGTTAGATTTGTTTACCCACTCGATAGCATCCTCGTATTTTTTCTCCATCCTATCTATGATTCCTTTCACTCGATAAATTGAGGATAATCCTACAACATCGTCCATGTTCTCCATGAGTTTTTCAGCTCTTTTGGTATATACCTTTGCCTTTTCAAGGTCACCCTTTTTAGCAAGAGCTTCAGCTTGATTGAAATATCCCCAACCTATGAAACGTTTATTCCCGATCTTTTTAGCGTTATCCATACTCTTTTGGAAATATTCTATTGCTTTATTCCACTCCTCCTTTTTCATGTACTGGTCCCCGATGTTATTATTAGCCCTTGCAAGGTCTCTGAAAGCATTCTGGCTTTTCAAAGGAGGTAGGCTTCGCATATAATAACGTATAGCAAGGTCGTTCTCTCCCTTTTGAGCATAAGTATTACCCATCTCTATATAGGTCAAGGCAAGTATGTTGTTTTCACCTGCCTCTTTCCCTTTTTCAATTGATGTTCGATAATGTTCAACAGCATCTTCAAAATTACCTTCTCTCCACCTAAGATAACCAAGACCTCTATGGCAATCAGCGATACCTACTAAATCATTTAACTCCTCATAAATATTGAGTGCTTTTTGATATATATTCCCAGCCTCTCTGAAATCCTGGCTTTCTTTTTTAATATGTGCAATACCTCTTAAAGCATCAGCTTCAGTTTTTCTATCGCCCATCTCACTAGCAATTTCTACTAGAGTATGATATGCATCTTCTCCTTTTGCCCATCTGTTTACATCAAAACTCAATTGGCCTATTTTTTTGAGATGTAACATTTTCTTTTTATCAGTATCTTCGACATTTTTTGATTTGTCTAGAGATTTGATAGCCCTTTCGTAGTGTTCTAGAGCCGTTTCTACAGCGTACCTGTTGATAGCCTGTTCAGCTGCGTTTAGTGAATACTCATAAGCTTTATCAAAAACTTTTCCTTCGTAAAAATGTCTACTTAAAGAGTAATGATATTCTTCTAGATTGTCTTTGTAGAATTCCTCTATAGCTTCTCCTATTTTTTTATTTAAAATTCTTTTTCTACTTTTCCCCATATTACTGTACAAGGTAGTCCTGATCTGAAGGTGATTAAATCTGTAAATCTCTTCTTCGGTATCTTCTATTTCTTGGATTAAACCCTTCGATTGCAAAGATTCGATTACATCAAGTAATTCTATAACGTCGATATCCATAGACCTCTCGAGGATCTCAAAATTAAACTCTGTTCCTATTACTGATGCATACATAAGAATATCTTTTTCAGCTTTACTCAATCGCTCTATTCTTCTGCTGGTGATATCTTTTATAGAAGAGGGGATTGATATCTCAGTTAGTTCTTCTTTTGGATCCCATGTATATGAATAAGGATCGATCACGCCTTCATCCATCATAGAGCTCAATATTTCAATCACATAATATGGATTACCTTCACTCTCTCTGTAGACCATCAATAAAAAAGATTCTGGTAGGTCTTTAGTTTTCAGACGGTTTTTTATCATATCAGCAACGGGCTGAAAACCTAATCTTTCTAAATCAATTATATCTACCAATCTTTCTTCTTTGGTCCTATTTAATATGGTTTCAAGAGGTAGGTCCTCCTCCCGAGTTTTTAATTCTTCTGGCCTATAGGCACCCACTATGAAAACTTTACTATCATAAATCTTACGAGCCAAAAAATGTAGGAGTTGTGAAGAAGAAACGTCTATCCATTGAAGATCATCTATGAATAAAAAGACTGGTTCTCTCTCTGATAGACTTTTGATAAGTTCTAAGAATTCTGTGAACATAGCTTCTCTTTCATCCGATATAGATATGTTCTTTGTATCTCCTCTATCCTTCGTTCCCATTTCTATCAAACTCATAGGTCTTTCAGAGGTGGAGAAACTATCAGAAGATGCTACTGCGGTTCCTGCACCCATACCGATAAACGTTTCTTTCTTTTCCTCTACTTCTTCGTCTGACTCTATATAATCCCCTAGAGCATCTAAAAATGGAAGATATGGTTCAGTTCCTTCATGATATAAACATCGTCCTTTAAATATCAAAAATCCATCTTCTTCGCATTCTTCGATTAGCCTCTCACCCAACCTAGTTTTGCCAACCCCAGCTTCACCTTTAAGCAGAACGAACTTACCATTCCCCTCTACAACCTCATCCTTAAAATTGTTTAACTCTTTCAATTCGTTCAATCTGTTAACGAAATGTACTTCTTCATTTTCATCTAACTCCGGACTGATAACTGACATACTATCCGTCTAATTACAGTACCTTCTATAAAGGTTTCCTTTATAATCCAAAGATTTGTTCTGAAATATTAGAAGCGCCGTCGACCGGATTCGAACCGGCGACCGCTCGGTTAACAGCCGAGTGCTCTACCACTGAGCTACGACGGCATATCTTATATGCTCTTCTGGGCTTCTAAATGAGTATTACAGAGAAGAGTAAAAGGAGGTAATATTAAAATTCTTTTCTCATACGGCTTTATAGAAAACCTATTTCGTAGATGAAAATAGTTTTATCAATATTTTTAAATATAGAAGTAGATAAGTGCA
>JBMCUO010000087.1:0-6645 GCA_048622455.1 Candidatus Saliniplasma sp.
GGGTCACATCTTTATCATCTAAAACAGCTGCTTTTCCGAGTATATGTCCCATCAATATGATACCCTGGCCGCCAAATCCTGAGAACCGTATCTCTCTCTTCATTCACTCGACCCCCAATTTCCTTCTAGCTTCCTCAAAAACCTTCCCGCGCACGTCCTGATAAGTAGGAGCTTCTCTATCGACGAAATCACCTACTATTATCTTGGAGTTGGGGTCATCCGGATCCAAAGCTACATCAACCAGGTCCGCGTCATGATCTATCTCACTGTTCTCTTTGAAATGGTTCATAGTTTTCTTACCGGTTTTCAATCCGACCTTACGTCCGTAACCGGTCGGACACGGGGAAAGTACCTCTATGAAACAGAAACCTTTCTTCTTCAATGCTTTTTTCAGCGATTTGATGAGCTGTTCCACATGATACGTAGTCCATCGTGCAACGTAAACGGCACCTGCTCCCGCTGCGACTCCTGGTAAGTTGAACGGCTGTTCGAATCCACCCCAAGGGGTCGTAGAAGTCTCGGCTTCTGTAGGAGTCGTTGGACCGGCCTGACCACCTGTCATACCGTAATTGAAATTGTTTACACAGATCACGTTGAAATCTACGTTACGTCTAGCGGCGTGTATGAAATGATTACCACCGATAGCAAACAAGTCTCCATCACCGCTGAAAACAGTCGTTAACAGATCACGGTTACCCACTTTTAAACCTGTAGCGAAGGGTATCGCTCTTCCATGGGTAACATGGAATGAATCAACATCTACATATCCAGCAGCTCTACCACTGCATCCGATACCTGAAACAACAGCAGTATCTTCCGGAGCTATATCCGTATCCTTTAAAGCTCTTAGATACGAGTTCAGTATCACTCCCAACCCACAGCCTGGACACCATATGTGCGGGATCCTATCCTTCCTCAGGTATCCGTCTAATGGATGCTTACCGTGGGTAGCTCCCTTGGCTGGTTTATGTTCCATATAATCCGGTGAGAACCAATCTCTACTTTTTCTTATACTCATATATATCACTCCTTGAATGGAGGGATCTCTCCCTCTTCGATGGCTTCTACTCTTTCCAATATTTCTTCAGGCGTATGTATACTGCCGCCCATCTTCGGTGCTAAGTACGTTTGAGCAGCTCCCGCTGTACATCTTTCCACTTCGAAGACTATCTGACCGAAGTTGATCTCAGCTACTAAAAATGAATCTACTCCTTCTCTAGCAAGGCCGTAGATCCTTTCCTCGGGGAAAGGCCAGATAGTTTTCGGTCTTATTAACCCTACTTTGTAACCTTTCTCTCTAGCCATGTCTACAGCTTCGATGGCAGCCCTATAAACGCTTCCGTAAGCCACTATGACTTTCTCAGCATCCTCGGTCTTATATTCATCATATTCTAAAATATCGTCAGCATTCTTTCTGATCTTATCTATCAATCTTGTAACAAGCATATTTTGAGTTTTCTCATCGACTGAAGGATGCCCTTCTTCGTCGTGGGTTAAACCTGTCACGTGGATCGAATAACCATCACCTGCGTTCGCCATAGGGGGTACAAGGTCTTCGTCTGGACTATATGGTAGAAATTCTTCTGGCGGATCTCTAGGTTTTTTCCTGTCAACGATCTCGATCTCATCCCTCTCAGGTATCTCGACCTTTTCGGTCATGTGTGCCACCATCTCATCTGATAAAACCACCACTGGCAATCTGTACTTTTCTGCTGTATTGAACGCTTGGATGGTCATATCGAACATCTCCTGTGGTGACGATGGTACGTAAACTACCACTCCAACATCTCCGTGAGTCCCCCATCTAGTCTGATTGACATCTCCCTGGGCCACTTTGGTGGGTAATCCAGTTGAAGGTCCTCCTCGCATGACGTTAACGATCACACACGGTGTTTCCGTCATCAACCCTAAACCGTAGTTTTCCATCATAAGACTGAAACCGGGTCCACTTGTAGCGGTCATGGCTTTCCTTCCAGCCCATGATGCCCCGAGTATAGCTGCGATGCTTGCCAACTCGTCCTCCATCTGAAGGTAACTGCCGTGTAATTCAGGGAAACGATTGGCGATACGTTCTAAGATCTCTGAAGCCGGTGTGATAGGGTAGCCTGCGAAGAACGTACAGCCTGCAGCTATAGCGCCTTCGGCACAAGCTGTGTTTCCATCTAAGAAATGGGTACCTGCTTTCATCATCCTATTCATCCTCCTCTTTTAGATAAATTGAAAATTCTGGACATATCTTCTCACACTTACCGCATAGGATACAACCTTCGGTCATCTCAGGAGGATGGTACCCTTTCTCAGTAGTATCCTCTGATGTTTTTAGAGCACCGACTGGGCAGAACTCTATACAAAAACCGCAGCCCTTGCACCTCTCCGGTATCAAACACACGCCTCCCTTCTTCTTTTTTGTTTCAACATCCCAACACACGATGTCTGAGTTTTCTTCCTTTTCTTTACTCATATATATTCCCTACCTATAGTTACATACATTCTGATAGACTTACATTTTTCGCAGGATAGTTCATATCATCACCGATGATAAATCTATCAAAAAAAGTACAGTTGCTGGAAAACCTTGAACACAGCTTAAACCGTTTTGAAATATCTAGGCTTTCTTCCTGCATGGAGATGGTCTCCATTCACGCTCGAAGAGCATCCCTTATAAATAGCTTTTCGTTGTATATGGGTATAACGTCATAGTTAAACCTAAACAATAAATACACTCACTAATATTCATCTCACGGGATATGATGAGAAAGCAAGCTGTGATATCGATCTCTGTGTTGTTGTTAATTTCAATGATTGTGATACCTGCGGTAAATACCTCTCAAAAGTCAACTGAACCTGAAGAAGGATCACCGTTTGATCAAGAACCGCTTTGGAAAATGAATGTTAGTGAAGAGCAAGTATATATACCAATAATAGAAGGCGAACAATTTTTAGTAATAGAGGAAAACAGTTTATATTTCATAGAAGGAGAAGGGGAAATCCGTTGGAGTAGAGAATTTAACGAAAGTATCTATCATCGGAATATAAGAAATCAAAGAACAATCGAAGGATACATCATGACCTTGAAAGAAGGAGAGGATATGGAACTTACACTCCATCGGATCGATCTCGATGATGGGTCTTCATTATGGGAAAAATCTATCCAAACAGATCCATATACCACTAGATACATTGTAAGTGAAAATAACTCAGTTTATGTTATTTCTGATGAGTTGATAATGAAGATATCCGAGGAGGGAGAAGAGCTTTGGCAGATGGAACGAGAGCTAGGTGTCACCTCCCCATATTATACAAGGATAGATTCAGATGGAAACCTGATAGGAGTGACTGGAGGTTTTGGTAATGAAGATAACAAAATACTTTGTATCTCTTCTGAAGGAGAGTTGAGATGGGAAATGGATATAGATGAACCAGAGTCTTATATAATGATAAAATCTGATTTTGATGGGGAGAATTTGTACCTTCTAAATAACCAGACATTGTACAAACTCGATGCGGAGGAAGAAATATCCTGGTCCCAAGATTTCGGAGACTTAAAGGATGTTAAAAATTTCTTTGTGTTCGACGAAAGTTTTTATTTTCTTACCTCTCCTGACGATCAGAATATTACGTTGAGTGAAATATCAAAAGACGGAGAAGAACAATGGAATACTACCGTGAAAACAGAGTATAACGGCACTTACTTTAATCCATGGATGACTGTAGGAAACAATAAAAGAATATATTTTGGAAACTATAACATAACTGACAGAATTATAAGCCTTGAAAATGCTTATGCTTTTGATTTAGATGGAACTTTCGTTTGGGAACATCAATTCGAAAAGAATTTAAGCCCTATGCCACAAATTTCTGAATCTGGAAAGATATACGTTTCTACCACTGAAGGGGATGTGTATGTTTTCCAAGATCAAGCATTAGAAGAAGAACGTGACCCTCACTTATTATTAGATTACTGGTGGGTGCTGGTAATCGTTATAATTGCGGTGACTTTACTCTCTATCGCAGGGTCGATTAAAAAGGGAGGTAATGAAGAACAGGATGTGTATATTGACGAAGAGAAACCAACTGTCGGAGAGGAAAGGTATGAACACAGCCCTCACGAATGGGACGACGGTAGTAGTTCTGAAAGCGATAATTTCGGAAGGGGACACGATGAAGGTCAATTAGAGCCTGATCTAGAATCTGAAATGGATGATGAATGGTAGTCACCTGAAAAATCATAATAGAATGATGGTACAATCCATCTAACTATCACCATTCACTCAAAAGGAACAACCAAGCAGGAACGTAAACTAGACTTTTCTCATCCACTGTTTCAGTCTTGTAATCATTCTTCGAGACCACCAAACCTTTCTCAACATCTGTCTTTTTCATGAAATCTATAAGACCTTTGACATCTTTTTTACTGATCTGTTCCTTGAACTTGACTTCGATGGGGATCGGTTTTTGTTTCGTATCTACCACTATATCCAATTCTTTCCGATCTTTCCAGTAATACGCATCACGATTTCTAGTGATATGGTTGTATACTGCAGTTTCAACTCTCAATCCCTTTTCCATCTTTTCTAAGGCCGAAAATCCATGATCTGCCACGTATATCTTAGGGTTTTTACGGATACTTTTCAATTTGTTCTTCGAGTATAAAGTTGATTTTTCGATCAAAAATGAACTTTCCAGATGGTCTATATAATCCTTGACCGTTTCATATTTAGTATCTAAGGAATCTGCTAACTTGTTGTAATTGATCACCTGTCCAGATTCTCTGATAAAATTGTAAAAAAGTCCTTCCAGTACCTCGGTTCTTTTAACAGGCAGCATATTCATTATATCTCTGTAAAATGTTAAACTGACTATATCATTTAGATAATCCTTCTTTTTTCCTTTAGTTAAAATCTCTGGGAAACCACCATTTTTCAGATATTCCTCAAACTTAACCTGTATCTTCCCGGAATTTACTGGATACTTGATCTCGTTTTCCAATATATCACTGTAATTCAGACCATCAAACTGAACCTTATAATACTTAAGAAATTCACCGAATGAAAAGGGATATAGTCTGTGTAAGCTTATCCGCCCTACTAAACTCTCACCACCACCTTTAAGGATGTTCATGGATGACGAACCCGAAACGATAAATTTGACAGGATACCCTCTATCCCAAATAGACTTGATCTCTTCACCCCAATCTTTCACTTTTTGGACCTCATCAAAAAATATGAACACTCTTTCTTCAAATTCAGATGGTACTTCTTTTATGATGTGTTGATTATAAAGTCGAAAGATCCTTCTGATGGCTTTGTCTTGTTTTGCCATGGCATCAAAAGAAAAATAAAGTATGTATTCAGATCTTTTATCATTGAGTAATTTTTTGATCTGCTGTTTCAACAGAGTGGTCTTACCTGTTCTCCTTAAACCTATAACCGCAGTGATTATTTTGTCATCTATTTCATCATCGATCTGCGAACTCAATTCCCTCTCTATGAGATTATCCTCTAATTCAACATCATCAGTAACCCACCAAGGGTTCTGTTGATTCATCTCATCTAAAAGTTCTTCTTCGCTGTACATCACCATTATATTACATTAACTAGTACAAATAGTTTACGATTTAATCCTGTTACCGTATTATCTTACTAAATTATCACCCATCTACTAGACTTCATGTAAACTGAAAAGATAACCTTGATTCAAAATCTAAGATAGTGATGAGTGGTAGTCACCTGAAAAAATCAAAATTATAAATATCTCCGAACACATCCTATTAATGATGTTCCCGAAGAAATTGGTACTAGCCTATGATTTCTCATCTGAATCAAAAAAATTGCTCAAAAGGCTTCCAGAACTCAAAGATCTAGGTATAAAAGAAGTGATAATCACTCACGTCGTCGATATAACTAAAAGTGGAACGTATAATCCAGATATCAAAAAAAATCGAAGTGAGAGATTAGAAGATATGAAGAAAGATGTCCAAAAGATGGGCTTCGACTCTGTAAGGACAGATGCTAGGCTGGGTTTCCCTGCTGAGGAGATCACTACATTGGCTGCCAACGAGGACGCGATGATACTCATCGGTTCACATGGTAAAGGCATCATAAAAAACGTATTTCTTGGTGGAACCGCTTATGACATAATCCGAAAAGCCACTACTCCCGTTTTCATAGAAAAGGTCAAGACTCCTGAAAAGATCGACGATATAATGAAAAAGGTCCTTTTTCCTACGGATTTTTCGGAAGATTCCAAAAGACTGTTTTCATGGATGTATACAAATAAGATGCCTATGAAAGAGATGTTATTATTATCTGTCATAGAAAGCAGTAGTTCGGAAAAGGAGTTGAAAGAAGAGCGAAAGGATAGAATGAATGGATTGGAAAAGATCAAGAAAAAATATGAAAATTTAGAACATATCCAGGATATCGATTATAAAGTTTTAGAGGGGACAGCTTCTCAGACCATATCTAAAACTGCTAAATCAGAAAATGTTTCCTTGATATGCCTACCGAACCGAGGTAAAGGTACCATAAAAGAGATGATACTCGGTAGTACCGCTAGAGAGGTGGTTAGATTATCTGAAGTTCCTGTTCTTCTGTACTCCAAAGAACCTGAAAGTTGAATAGAATCAATATTCTATCGACCAGC
>JBMCUO010000088.1:0-6385 GCA_048622455.1 Candidatus Saliniplasma sp.
GCACCTGTTTTTTCCCTCTAATATCATAATGTGGGGGGGCATCGGGTAGGAAACACTTTTTTTTGTAACCGTTGAGTTTTTTCCGTAAGAGAGATTGTTTAGGCCCGTTTACTCCCGGTCTGAGCTCGTTGATCTCATCGAACAACTGCTTGAACTCTTGGAAGTTTCCGTCCAAGTAACGTTCAGAGTTCCTGAACCATCCATCTTTTGTCGGGAAAATACCTTTAGCACCCAGTGATCTTATAAGGTTTAATAGTTCAGATTTGTCGTAGAGTATACAGTAAAAGTGATTATATTTTGGATTCTTGTCCATGAAATCACTCATGAAACTGCTGAATTCCTGCTTTTCCAGTATGTCGTTCTCGATAACGGTAGTGGATTGTGTGATCCTGTCATCGATACCCAATATCTTAGGTGCTTCGTGACCGTACCTGTTCAGTATCTTGTTGCAGTAACTGTGGAAAGTGGATATAGGAGCGTCTCTGAGAGCGGATTTATCGTAGTTCGATGTGTTGATGATCCGCTCTTTCATGTTCTCCGCAGCGTTATCGGTGAACGTTACGAGCAGGATATCGTTCGGACTTACGTCCCTCTTTTTAAGTAGATGAGCGTACCGCAGTGAGATCGTGAAAGTTTTACCTGTGCCGGGTCCAGCATCTGCAACGTAGACTCCTTCTGTCTGTTGGATGAGTTCTTTTTGACCATCTTTGGGAACTTTTTCACTCATAGTATCACCAGGTCCTTATTGTCGATCTTCTGTGGATCGATATCACCCACTGGGAAGGTAGTTTTTCTGTATTCGTTGTATTCGTTGATCTTGTTTTTTAGGAAAATTTCGAACCGGTCCAGATCGCTCTTGAAATACCTGGTACTTCTGAATTTTACGAATTGCTTCATGATTGATTCACATGTATCTTTTACATATGCGTATGAACCGATCTTGTTCTGGCAGTGGTCGATGAATTCTTTAGTTATCGGATGCTCGACCAATTCATCTTTTTCTAGGTCAGGTATATCTTCGTCTTTGAAGAACGAGCAGTAATCATCGTACCCAAGTTTGTTCAAGACTTTCTTTCTGTATTTGGAGGACTTTAACCACTCGAACATCATCTTATCCTGGACCATCTCGTTGAATTCCCTCGGATGATACTCGACGTTGACGATGTTATCATAAAGGTCGGCGGTTCCGGATACGACGTCCCTTTCATTGTCGAGCATGTGGAAGAATGTGAAGTTGATGGCAATGCCTGGATTATGGTGACGGTGGTGAGCTAGATACAGTTTGGCCTGGAAATTCGGTTTACTGTCGATATCATCGATATCTGATTTTTTCATGATGGTTGATTTCGATTTTTTGGGACCGGTCTTGTGATCAACGATGAGATCATGTGCTAAAACTAGATCTAACTTGCCATTTGCACCTATATCTTCGTTATTGAAAGATACTTCAGTGAAGTTTGTTGTTACAGGTCGGTTTAAGAGATCAGCAAAGATGTTATCTGTGTACTTTTTTTTGTATCCTTCAGGGTCGGTTATCTTAGGTTCATGTAGATTCAAAAAATCTACGATGTTTTGGAAACCCACTTCGAATCTCGTTTTCATGTTGGGCATCTGGTACTCTTCTAAAAAAGGGGTCAATTCTTCCATCATCTTGTCTAGAAAATCTTCTTTTTTATCAACGCTATCGGGATAGTTCACTAAATATTCAGCTAAGTGGTGTAATACGGTCCCTCTTCTGAAGTACCTGTTGTCAGGAGTCGTTACCAATTCTGAGAAGAACCTGTCCTTGGGGCAGTAAGCGAAGGTGTTCAGAGCAGATTGGCTCAAGGTCTTGACCTGTTTCGAACTTGCTTTGATCTGTTGTTTTGTGAAAGGTTCTTTAATGGGAGTTATATCCTTTTTATCGAGTTCGTGTTTTAGGTCTCTGAAAGATTCGATGTTATCGTCGGTGAACTCGTTGAAATAGAACGACGGAGTTATGGTCTGGTTCATCTTCTTGTCCTGAACTAGGAAGTAACGCCTTTCTCCGTTCTGCAGCAGTATCTTAAAATCCTCGATCTTCCTCTTATCGAACTCTTTTTCATCTATCCAAGGCATGGAAGGTGGTTCGGGAGTCCAGGAAGAGGACATACCGAGGTAGAATATCGTAGGTCTGTCGATGTAGGTCGAAGTCGATGGTGAAGCTATCAGTACTCCCTGTCCCGCAGTCTTTGTTTTTATGTCGAAGGTCTCAAGGTAGTATGTTAGGGAGTTCAGCCGGTCTAGAGTGATCTTTTTGTTGAACAGACCTGTATCTTTTAACTGGTTCTTGAGTTCTTTTAAATCTTCTTCGAAGTAGTCTTTGTTGAGTAGTTCTTCGAAGGTTAGGTTAGAGATATCATCTATCAGGTCTTTAACCGGGTCATCGAAGGAATGCAGGAAGTGATCCTCCACTTTAGGGTCGATCTCGTTCTCTGTCAAAGAACGTATATCTTTGATCTTAATTCCGGATCTATAAAATGAGATACGTATAAGATTCAAAAACTTTCTAACGCTTTCCGATTCCGTTATATCTTTTGATACCATGTATGGTATATCTTTTGACTGGAAGATAGCTTCTAGAAGGTAGCGGTAATCGCAGTCCTTTTTCATCACCACAGCTATGTCTCTAGGATCTACTTTTTTGATTTGATCTAGTATAGTCTCCACTATCTCAGTGGTCGAATTGAATACATTGAATTTAGGAAGTGAAGTTTCTGATCTTTTGAACGGTCCTATAACATCATAATTTTCAGGTAAAACTTTCTTATCGAGCTCTGTGAACTGATGTAAGGCTACCACGGCTAGGTCGATATCTTCAGGTACGGTGTAATCTTCGGCTGCGCTGTACTGGTTGACTGTTTCTTTTAAGATCTTTATTATCTTCTTAACAGCTTCCGTATTGTATTCATTAAGAACTTTGTCTGGGTTTCCTGTTTCCATCCAGCAGTTCACGATGTTCTCGAAAAGATAGCTGGCGTGTTTCCAGTTCAAGTCGGTTTCGTTCTGGATCTTTATGAACAACTTCCTTTTATCCTGGAACTTCTCTCTAGCTGGGACCTCGTTCAAGGCTAGTCTTCTAGGTGTGGTTGCGAAGTGGCCTAGACGTGGTGTGGTTAGTCGGGCATTCAGTGCGTCGGCGAGAGGTGCGTCAACGGTGAGTACGAGGTCGTGGTCTTTTACTTCGTCAAAAAGCTCGTCAATAGAATTTGTTTTATCCAATTTTAGCTCAATATGATCATTCATGATTAACACTTCTTTTCAGAGCACCTTACAAAGGAAGGTAAGACGGATCCCCTATGTTAAGAGTATACTGTTCACCTAATTGTTGTGCTAGTTTTAATACTATTGGATATTTGGGTTGATGAAAAATACTTCCCCAGTCAAGGAAACATAGATCACTGAATTCTTTTAGAATACTTTTCATGTCTACATTACCTTTACCATCTTCAGTAATTCTAAATTTAGGTTCAAGCTTTGTAGTTTGTACTGTAACTTCTCTATTTCTTTTAGGATTCAGGTGTGATGAACAAATAATTCCGGTCCCATCTTCGTAGATAACATATCTTCCTCTCTCAGGGTTGTAACCATTGTCCTGGTATATTCTCTCTATATTGCTCTTAACTACTCCTATCAGCTCTACACCTATCTTATCTGGTAAGTCAGGTTTTGACAAAATAGTATCAATAGACTCTTCTGCCCCGTCTAGAACATTTTGTTTTTCGTGATTCCTGATTGTTCCGTCTTTAAAAACAACCATCCTTTTAAGTTCATCTCCGTATTCTGCAAATGTTTTATCAGCAGATCTGCTTAGATCGAAAATCAATCTTTTCGCTGATGATTTATCTAACTTTTCACCTGATTGAGTGTTATAGAATTTGTTGGATATATGTCTTCCGAGGTTATCCACCATACTCACCGTCGCTGCTGCTTCTCTTCTTTTGCCTTCGTCTTTATTCTGCCTTCTACTAACGTCATAGCCCACATAAGCAGTACCGTCTCTCATCCCTGCTGGTGAGTTTAGAATCCAAGGAGCTTCCCCTTTATCTAAAGTTTTAAGATAGACTTGAATTAATGTATTGATCGATTTATAGTATCCATCATTGGATCCGTTAGCTATAGACTTTGCATTTTTTTCAGTGATATTTTGAATTGGGTAATTTTTATCATGAGATTCCTGTTTTCCACCTGCATATGTTCCTTGGTCTCCCTTAGTTATAGAAAAAATGATGGGATTACTATCAGAAACTTTTTCTATATCGTCAATAGCCTTGGATGTAGCATAAGAATAATCGTTCCTATCAGGGTCCTCACCAGTGAAAGAAACTTTTGTCCTACCTATCATATTTAACGTTCCAAGATTGTATTGTTCAAAATTTTTAGATAACTCGCAGTGGAGCGAATCAATATCAAATTTAACATCTTCTGGATATACATAATGAATAGATACGCCTTTTGATCCACTAAATGGACCTTCTTTTCTGATATCCTTTAAGTTATCTGTTCTCTTTGCGCCACCTACCAAAAAGCTTGGTTCATCTATCTTACCGACTTCAATTAGTTTACCAATTTCTTTTAATTTATCTTCAGGAGCCATTTTTAAGTCAAAATTTATAGTTGCATCACCTAAATTGATAGGGTTTCCTAACATGGTTTTTGCTAATCTTTCTGTTTTTCCAACCCTCTTTACTGAAGCGTATGCAAATTCTTTCCTTATTTTCTTAGGTATGGATTTACGTTGTGTTGTTATGTAAACTTTGCTCGGTGGATAGGAGAGATGTTTTTCTCTAGAATTTAGTTTGATCTCTAGGATAGGACCTTCATCATCCTTCAGTTGTATGTTTCTTTCTTCTTGCCAGTATTCTTTCAGTGTGAGTTCATCTTTCCCATAATCTTTACTCCAACCAGAAGCAGGTATTTTTTCTGACGAAACAGTTTTGTTCCATCTTATACCCTTTATTTCTCCAGTGGTGCTATATGGCTCAACTCCTACTTTTTCACCGATAATTTTTTCCTCGATTGATGATTTATCAGAGAAATTGTCCATCCAATCTATAAAATCCGAAGCCCTTTGTTTGATCCTACCTTTCGGATCTATCCATACAAGTATGTAACCAGTAGGTAATACCTCTATCTGATATCTACACCCATTTTCATATACTAAAAATGGTCTCCCATCTTCAGTTTTTACTGTTTTAGCTTTCTTTGGAATATATATGTTATTCTCTTTACTGTAACCACTGTAATACATTTTTGTATCTATCTTTTGATTGATTATATCTTCTATTGCAGATCTCATCAGTGAATCCTTCAGATCTATGTCTCTTGTTTTAATCTTTTTAGCCATAAAGTATTCTGTATTGACTTCTTCTGGTCCATCACCGACTATCATTATTTCTTCCGCTCCCCTACAAGGGACAGCTGTCTTCTTATCGAATGCTCTACACAGTCTCCAGGCTTTTCTATAACGGTCAGTCTTGCCCACCTCATCACCTATACCAGAAATGGAGTAAAAGGTAACTTGGAGGTCTCCTAACTTTTCCTTCGACACGAAACAATTCATCTTCATGTTTACAGAATGGTGGAAAGTGTTATATAATATCTTTAACGTTATTATCGTTATAAACGTTAATGGTGATAAAATTGGCTAGTCCTAATCTCAGGGTCGTCATAGATTGTGTCACATTTGAAACAGTTAAAATTATAGATCCAGCAAAACACTACAAAGCTGATATAGTCTACCTTTTTCATAAAGCTTTAGATAAACCTTACAGTGATTTTCTCGAGAAAGTAAAAAGTGAATTAGACGATAGTGAGATTCATTATAAAACCATCAGAGCTGAAATTAATGACTTTTCAGAAATTATTAAAGAGTTAATGAAAGTTATAGAAAGCGAAAGAAACAAGGGTAACCATGTTTACGTAAATATCAGTGCAGGTACACATGTATTCTGTTCAGCTGCATTGATAGCTTGTATGATGAAAGGTGGAAATCCCTTCTATGCACCTACTAAGAATTATACCGTTAAAGATGACAAAATAGAGGATACATATTTTGAAGATGGGGATCCAGTTGGATTAGCTGAAGAAGTTGAGAAACCACAAGAAATACTTTGTTTTAATCTCCCAAACCCTGATGAAAAATTGATTAAGGGCTTGAAGATATGGAAAGACGAAAAAGAAAAAGGGAGTTTGATGACCTCCAGTTCAATCATAGAAAAATTTGCTGATGAAGGTCTCATGGAAGACATATTCGAGGATAATAGAGAAAAAGTAAGTCAAAATTCTACCATGAAATATCGTAGGAATTTTTTGGAAAAATGGCTTGAGAACGGATGGTTAAAAAAAATAGAAAGAGGCAGATATG
>JBMCUO010000089.1:0-6325 GCA_048622455.1 Candidatus Saliniplasma sp.
TTCTTTAATATCGTCTGCGATCCCTTTACCATCATCTTCAACAGTAACAATACACCACTCTCCTTCACATTCAGCTTTAATTCTGATTTCATCACAGTTCGAGTGTATTATCGAATTCTCCACCAGGTTAGATACCGCTTCTTGTAACAGCGGCCCACCTTTGACCCTACATCCTGTTTCTTCTATATCTATATCTATACCTTCTTTTTCAGATCGACTCTTATAATCAGACGAAATCCGATCCAAGACAGAATCTATGTAGATATCTTCGATCTCATCCTCCTGTTCTATCTCTCTGAGCTTTCTGACCTTCTCTATTATCTCATCGCTTGACTGTGCTGCTTTCTTTGCCCTCTTGATATAGTCTTTAGCTTCAAAAGGAAGATCGAGCTCTTCTTCTAAAAGTTCGAGATATCCTTTAACGACCTGTGTCCTGTTTTTTACATCATGTCTGAGCAGTGAATGGAGGAACTCCTCTCTTTCTTCAGCCTCCTTTCGCTTGCTGATATCTCTTATGTTACACTGGACAACTTTCTCTTCACCTGCCATATAGGTATTGCTGACGAACTCAACCGGAGCTTCTCTCCCCTCTTTGGTCCTCAATGGAAGGTCCTCGTATCTGATATATCCCTCTTCCACTAGCTCCTGAAACCTTTCTCTGTTCTCGACCACACTTTTAAAGGTACCTATCTCCCATAATTCCCTTCCAACAAGCTCTTCTTTGGAGTAACCTATAAGGTCCTGGATATATGGATTGGCATCATTGATCTTGCCGGTCTCAGCATTCAAAATCAGCATACCGTCCTGAGCGGTCTCGAACAACCTGCGGTACCTTTCCTCGCTGGCTTTTAGCTCTCTTTCTTTGTTTACATGTCCAGTTTTATCTTCTAAAGTAGCTACTATCCCATCGAAATCTTCTTTCTCCAATAAATTTAAGGCCTTTTTCGGTGTTTGAACAGTAGTTACATCTATTTTTGCTTCCCCATCCCCTAAAAATTCTCTATTCTTATTCGAGAATTGAAATTCGTCATCTACGTATAGTAGTTTTATCGTTCTGGCCATATATAATCCCTTATAAAACAAAGTAAAGATAAGATAACTATTTTAGTTTATTCCTTTAATACTAAAATCATATTTAGTACAAAAACTATAGGAAGTATTTATATCCAAACATTTTAAATAGTAAAAATAAAAATAGCTCGCGCCGTAATAGTTGAGTTAAAAAATAGTTGAACGGATATCATATCGTAGATATCCATATTTTTCAATATAATATAATCAAATCTTTTACAATTAAGTAGAAACACTAAAAAAAGATGTTAAGGAATATATCACTTTTTACTTAGTTCGAGACTATGGGTGAAACGACATGATTCTCGGATGACAAACAGAGGATGGGCAAACACAAAAAACTTAATAGTAACTTTGATAATTTCATAACGGGGTAATATGAAAGCATTTGTGATGAAAAGGGTAGGTGAAGTAGGAGTTATAGAAAAAGACAAACCAGAGGCGGGTCCGAACGACGCTATCGTTAAACCCACAAAGGGTCTGGTATGTACATCCGACGTCCATACGGTTAAAGGCGCTATAGGTGAGAAAGAAGATCTCACCCTGGGACACGAAGCGGTAGGTATAGTCGAAGAGGTAGGTGAAGAAGTCGAGTTGTTTGAACCCGGTGATAGAGTCGCTGTTGGTGCCATAACACCGGATTGGGGTTCCGATGCTGCCCAGAGGGATCATCCTTCACAGTCGGGGCAGCCATTGGGAGGCTGGAAGTTCGCTAACGTGAAGGATGGAGTTTTTGCGGAGTACTTCCACGTGAACGATGCCGATGCAAACATGGCACATATACCTGAAGGAGTTACCGACGAAGAAGCCGCCTATGTAGCTGACATGATGTCCACTGGTTTCAGCGGAGCTGAGATCGCCAACATACCCATAGGAGGTACTGTAGCGGTGTTCGCACAGGGCCCTGTCGGTCTGATGGCGACCAAAGGTGCCCAGCTCCAGGGAGCAGGGATGATCATCGCAGTAGAAGGTGTGGAAAAAAGAAAGGAAATGGCAAAGAAGTATGGAGCCGACGAAGTAGTTGATTTTACAGAGGTAGATACCGTGGAGAAGATAATGGAACTGACCGATGGGGAAGGAGTCGATTCCGCCATCGAAGCTCTAGGCATGAACGAAACCTTCAAACAGTGCATAGAGGTCACCAAAGCCGGTGGAACTGTATCGAATATAGGATACCACGGGGAAGGAGAATACCTCCAGATACCCAGATTGGATTGGGGCGTTGGGATGTCGGAGATCACAATCAATAACATGCTATGCCCAGGTGGAAAAGTCAGATTAACCAACCTTTTAAGACTTTTAGATAAGGGGAAGGTCGATCCAACTCACATGACAACCCACGTTTTCAAATTCGATGAGATCGAGGAAGCATTCAGATTGATGAAGACCAAGGAAGACGGTGTGATAAAGCCGCTGATAGACTTCACCTAAAAACCTTTTTTATAGAATGTCAAAGCAGAAAACCCCATGGCTCTGCCGTGGGGATGAATGCTACTTTCACTGACCTCTCTCAAGGAGCCTGTCAAAAATAGGTAAAGTTTATTTGCATAAGTTACATAATAATATCTATGGATAAGAAGATTATAGTGATCTTGTTGGGAGTTATCTTGATAGTGGCTGGGATCGCAGCTATGGCATACACTGAACCTGCAGGTGGTCCTGGGTCAGAAGCGAGTTGGGGCATCGCAGATATCAGTGAGGATACACATCCCTATTTTTGGCACGGTGTGATAATCTTACTAATCGGAATAATTCTCCTTGCTGTAGCAGTATTGAAAATGGTTTAGACCGCCATAAGATATCACTCACAATCTCGGGTTTGAACCGTAGTATCTATATCGATCTCAATGGCCTCTTCGATGCTTTCGACCAGTACCGCCTCATAAGGGTAGGTCAAAACCTGGATCACACCACAGCTTTCCCCCGGTCTGGTTTCTAAAGCTTCGACTACTATTTTTTCATCCTTTTCAACTATTTCATTTATCTCAATACGATAACCGCCAGTAAATCGACGACCGAGAAGTACAGCTATGACTGAATTTTCCTCGAAATTTATCTCTGTATCATTGCCTAGACTCCCGATGATCCGCTCATAATCTTCTGTGTTATTTATAATAAATACTTCAGTTTCGTTTGCCCTTCTATTAGATGAAAAACCTGACTCGATAGACTCAAAATCTACAGATTCTCCTTCACCTTCAACGGGCAGGTAAGCTCCAGCTGTAACTAGAATAGCTGCGTTGAAGATTAGGATCCCTAAGTAAATCGTCTTATCTTTCACCTTGGCCCACCCTTTGTTAATTATTGATAGGTAGGAAATCGTATATTAATATAGTGGTTTTTTTCACCGATACTTCATCGGATCTCAGGTTTCAATACTATCTCCGACTTCATGCTTTTTGATATGAGACAGTTCTTTTTAGCTAATTCCAAGGCCCTCTCAACTTTTTTCCGATCATCTTCGTTCTTCAATTCAACTCTAGGGATCAAGTCTATTTTAGTTATCATGCTACCTTCATCAGTATCTTCAAGGATCCCTTTAGTTTTTAATTCAAAATCTACAACCTCGATCCTCATCTTTTCCAGTGTGGACTCGAAAGTTATAGAATAACACATAGCTAATGAACCAACGAAAGCATCTTCTGGATTCATCATACCATCGGCCCCACCGAACTCCACAGGTTTGTTAAATCCACAGGCGTACCCACAATCCATGCTAATACTGCCGTGCTCGTCTTCCTTATCGCACCATTGAACGATACTTGTATATTCATGAGTCATGGTTATGCAAAGATAATACAAAAATATAAATCTTATGATTGGTTTTGAAAAATATCTCTTAGAACCAACTATTTGAGATCACTATGATCGGATATGGTAAATTTTATTTATATTTGGATATATGATGGTTTGCTTAGGTGAATAAAATGGGGATCATGGACGCATTCAAAGGATATTTGTTCGTAAAATTCTTAGTCGGTGGATTGGTTTTAAATGTAGCCGGAATAATTTTGTTGGGTTCAGCTATCAGAAATAACAGGCTAGATGGGTTTGCTATTTCTGCATTTTTGTTTTTGATCGGTTTCGGATTGCTATATATGGCCCATAAGATATGGAGTAGCGAAAAGGATGATACAACCATATCTACCAGTTCTGTGGGTATAGGTTATTCAAAGGAACCAAAGCTGAAGGAATGTCCCGAATGTGGGGAAAAAAAGATGGACGTAGAATTCGACGGTTCCGGCATATGCAACGGATGTGGATATCCCACACAGGACTACGACTCAGAGATGTCTTCAAATTAGATATCTAAGAGAAATATTATAAAAAATATTGACAATGTTAGTACCATGACCGAAGAGAAAATAGACATCGAAGAGGCCGCTAAAGAAGTGGAATTGATCAGCAAACGATTAGCTTTACTTCACTTAGCTTACGCAAAGACTCTCACTGAAGAATTGGGTGAGGAACAGGGTAAAGAATTGGTTTTAAAATCTATCAAAAGATACGGTAGATGGATCGGAGAGAAAAGAAGAGAGGAGATAGAAGAAAAAGGACTGGAACCGATCCCGGAGAACTTCAGTAAAGGCGATACACTAAGGATCCCAAGATTCGGGATGCACTCTAAATTAGATGGTAGAGGGGATTCGATGAAACTTTATGGATGTACCATGGGAAAATTATGGAGGGAATACGGTGAAGAAGAACTCGGGAAACTGTACTGTTACGTAGATCCAGCAAAATACATGGGGTTCAATGAAAATTATATACAGATCCATAAGAGAGCTATGCCGGCGGGAGACGAGCTCTGTGAGTTCGTGGTAAGAAAATCAACAAAAAAAGAAAAAGATCTGTTCAGATCTGATAAGGAAGACTTTTCAGAATCTGATGAACATTTGAAATAAGGAAAAGTTTAATCTCAACTCAACTCTCTAATCTAAAAATAAATATTTAAATCGAGATCGGATGTGAATCTGTTGATAACAAATAGAGGACATGTTTCAAAGTTCGTGATGATCACACTACTCATAATGGGAGCCTTCGGTGTGATGGGCGGAGGACTGGTAGCTCCGGGTTTACCCACAATTGGTAGAGCATTTAACGCTCCAGATGAACAGGTCGGTTTGATATTAAGTCTGTACACTTTATCAGCTGCTATCAGTTTACCATTCATAGGATACTTCATAGATTTGGCTGGTCGTAGAAAGGTCGGCATCACTTGTCTTCTCATCGACGGAATAACTGGTTTAGCTATAATATTCGTCCCCAACTTCCACCTACTGCTGCTGTTCAGGTTCATTCAGGGCATCGGGATAGCTGGACTCGTTCCAGTAGCCATGACGGTTATCGGGGATCTGTTCACAGGTGAAAATAGGCTCCGATTCATGGGTTATCTCAGTGGAACTATCTCTTTAGGTGCTGTAATCATACCCACTATTGGAGGTTCACTTGCTTCTATCGATTGGAGACTGGTCTTTGCGGTCTACGGTCTATCTATTTTTCTAGCACTTTCTATTTACTTCACACTTCCTGAAACTAGACCAGAAAGGGATCCAAAAAGAACCACTTACAACACCCCCTTAAAATACGCTAAATCACTGGTTTCAACACTTAAAATAAAAGATATACGTAACGTGATGGTTCATTCGTTCGTCATCTACTTTCTACTTTACGCCCTAGTAACATATCTTCCTATTTATCTCTTCAAGGTCCATGGGTTCGGTGAACTTTTCATCGGCTTAGCACTTTCCATACAGGGCGGTTTTGCTGCGATTCTTGCTTCGAAAGCAGGAACAGTTGCTAGATACCTCGATTGGAGAAAAAGAACTTCATTAGGTTTTGTCCTAGCGTCCATAAGTTTTCTGCTGCTGCCTTTATGGATGATAGGTAGTTATACAGTAACCATAAGTTTCATCATATATGGTATAGGTATGGGGATCGTATCTCCTACTATCTACAACCGAGTTACAAAACTGTCTCCACTAGAACTTTCAGGATCAGTTATAGCCACTTTCAACATGATGAAATACGTCGGGATGACCTCCGCGCCGATATTGATAGGGGTATCTTTGATATTCATGGGATTGAATACGATATTCATAGCTGTGGGGATGATCGCTGTCCTATGGGCAGCTCTGACATTCGTTCATTGAAACGGGGTGCTATAGGCATTTGTTTTTAAAAATAAGATTGGATTAGATAAAAGTATCCCTTTATATACTACCGAGGTTTTGTTTAGCTTTTAGGGTGATAT
>JBMCUO010000090.1:0-6236 GCA_048622455.1 Candidatus Saliniplasma sp.
GTATAGAGGTTTTCAGCAGTTCTCATCGCCTGAGCGGGACTCAAACCAAGTTTATTTGCATCCGAAACAAATTGAGTAGTATTGAATGGACTCGGTGGTCTATTTTGTTTTTCATTTTCTTTAAACGAGATTGTTTTTCCAGTTTCTGCGTTCTCCACTTTTTCATATATCTTTTCTGCCCTTTCTTCGTCCCAAATCCTATCTTCATCGAAACTAGCTTCGAATTCGAAATCTTTATTCAAAATTGCAGTAATCTTCCAGAAAGGGTCTGGTTCAAAATTCTCTATCTCATCATCCTTGTCAACAACTAGAGCAAGGGTGGGGGTCTGTACTCTACCAGCGGAAATAAAGTTCTTACCGTATCTGCCGGCGGTTTTTGATAGGAATCTTGTGAGAACTGCACCCCAAGCAAGGTCAACTACCTGTCTAGTCTCTGCAGATTCTGCCAACTTCTCATCTACACTTTCCAAAGAATTGAATGCACTCTCTATCTCACTTTTAGATAGTGAACTGAATCTAGCTCTTTTCACTTCTAGGTCTGGATGATCATCTATCAACAGTCGTACAGCTTCAAGTCCTATCAATTCTCCCTCTCTATCATAATCAGTAGCAACTATTATCCTATCAGCCTTGTCCCCCATCTTTTTAACTAGGTTACCTATACGTTTTGCACTGATCTCTTTGTTTGGTGTAACGTCGATAAGTTTTTCCTCATCTACTTTAGACCAGTTATTGTAGTCGTCAGGATAATCATATTCTAGGATATGACCGCGGAGTCCAACCACTATATGATGTTCATCATCTCTATTGAATTCATAATAGGGGACCTTATAATAATATTCTTTATCTTGCTCTCCATCTGAAAGTAGATAAGAGATACGGGATGCAGCGTTATTTTTCTCACAAATCACTAAAGTAGTCATCGAATTTGAACAATCGAGAGGGTTATATAATTCTTCTGGAAAATTATTTAGTTGATTACATATATAACTGGGTTTTCCCATCTAGTATGATCACTGCGATAGAACACATCAATATTCATTTTTTTCCGATCTTTTGAAATATTCCGGTTTTTTCCAATATAAAACACCGATTATCAGTAAAACAATCACAATTATCGGTATGATATAGTAATATACTGGCAGAGGCTCTTCTGGAGGTGTAAAATTTACCTTTATCTCACCACTTGTTTCGTTTTGACCGAATTCATCCTCTACATAGATATAAGCTGTTCTTTCACCTGGTTTCATATCCTCTGAATATTCAAAACGATAGTAGTAAGTGTTCTCATCAAGTTTTTCAACCATTTTTATTTTACTCTCGTTTAAATCAAAATCGCTTATATCGAGATATACATCATAGTCTACCTCATCTACGTGACTCACATTGGCTACAAAATAGATATAATTTCCATCTTTTAAATCAAAATCTATAGAATGTTTCAGATCAGAAAGTTCTTTACCTGTACCGTACGATATTATTTTAGGATCTTCGGGAGGTTTCAACGCGATATCGACAGTTAATTCTTCGCTTTCGATCTCTTGTCCCCTTTCACTAATCGCATGGAATCTAACAGGTTTTAAACCGGAGGAAATATCCTCTTCGTAGTCATATTCGTAAGAGTAAAACCCGTCTTGGAAATCGAGTTCGAATTCAGTTTGTTCAAGTTCGAATGAGGAGACATCCACATATACCCTGTTCACTTCACCTTGAAAGTCATCGAATTCTGCTACGAAAAAAAGGTTATTACCTTCCTCGAGTACGAATCTTGTTTCATTACCCAATTCATCCATGTCCGTTCCTACCCCTGTGAATGAAAACTCAAAGGGAGCTTCGGTTAAACGTATTTCGAGATGGTCGCTTTCAACGTGATGTCCTGCAGAATCGAATACTTCGATGGTCACGTTAAATAATCCTTCTTCCATATCCTCCTGATACTCCATGGTCCCCTCGTAGATATCTTGTTCAGACTCTTCCAAATGGATCCTTTCAACATTGGAGGTTATACCACCAGTATCCAAGGACACCTCTTCTATATCTGCATTAGGGTCTATAATTTCAGCTCTGAAATGAAGTTCGTTCCCATCAACCAACATCATCTCAGTAGAGTTGTCATATTCTTTTGTCTGGTTAGCGACTTCAGCTGATATGAATATAGGTTCTTTGTTTTCAATCTCTGTAAAAAATATATCATACTGGTAATCTATATCTTCGTCACTAGAAGGGTGATTTTCTTCCCAAGCAATTTTATTTTGTGAGATAGTAGGAAATCTTGCCTTTACACTAGATGTCCTATCGGGATCAACTGGTATCTTTTGAATTAGTTCATGTTCGTCATTAAAAATATCATAGGCCCATATACTGTCAGCAGTGGGGTTATTATCTTCATCGTATTCCCTCTTTTGATAAACGATGGTTTCACCGTAAATATTTGGATTATCGTCTTTCATCTCATCGGTACTGACCCTTGTTTTTTCTCCTGATAATTTCTTAAAATAGATGTCATTATTGTTTTTACCGCTGTACTCGGTCCATACGATGGTGTCTTTGTATATCGCAGGAGAGTGTTGATGTATGGATTGGTTTGCGATCTCTATCTCTGCCGGGTCTTGCTCTTCGATCTCTGGGTCCCTATAATTAGGGGTGCCATTGTCGTTACTATCTATGGTTAAGTCGTAAAGGAATACATCACCTTGAAGTCTATCTTGCCAGTGATTTCGATAATCGTTCCAGACAACTTTATTTTCGTATATATCTGGGTTTGTATGAGGTACAAAAGAACCTTCATCCCTAGTGTTTAAACGATAGGGTCCACGATCTTCTAGGATATCATAAAGATATATATCGCCAAGATAGTTCTCCCTATAATCTTCCCAAACCACCATCCCCTCATGTATTTTAGGTTTTAACTGATCATCAGTGTCCTCAGATAATGGTTTGATATCAAGTTCTTCACCTTCAAAGAGAGGAGTGATATCAGTATAATATATATCTGCCCGATCATTCCTATAATCTTCCCAAACCACATAATTCCCCCAAATATCTGGATTGACCTGAGAAGAATTATTGTAAGTTAATTGGTATGTTTGTTTTTCTTCTAGATTGTATAAGTATATATTAGAGTTCCTATTACCCGGACTAGACCAGGTACCTGATGGGTCATCGCGATAATCTTCCCAGACGATATTGTTTCCGTGAATAGATGCTTTCATCTGCCATTTTGAATTTTCAGTTACATTTAAGTAATTTGAATACTGATTAACATCATTTTTTAAAACATCGTTCTGCTCGGTCAAATCAATACCGCGTGAGGATACGGGGATCATCAAAACGGTAAGTAAAAGAGTGAGAAGTATCACCGTCAAACTCTTATAGTTCATATCCAATTAAACCAACATCTCAATTAAGTATTTTTTGTATCCTAAAATTTCAGTCTACGTGTCAAAAACTATATATAGAGTATTTTCGCTCATGCATAATTAACGTAGTATTTACTTATAGGAGGAAAAAAATGGAAAAAAAATTGACGTTAGGCCTGACGATTTCTATTATTTCCATACTATTGATATCTAGTTTTACTGTATTAGCCGCATCTCTTCCTTTTGAGAGGTATGGCCAAGCCAATCTCGATGGTGGAACCGTCGAAGATGGTTATACGGTAAGTTCGTGGATAGATGGAACACAGTATGGCGATAACGAAACATATCATGGCGACGGCTCGTATAGAATAATAACAGATGGAGATGATGAGACAGATACAACTGTCAAATCTGGTGGAGAAAGTGAGGACACAATAGTTTACCGAATAGAAGACCAAGATGGTAACGTGTATATCGCTGACGAAACAGATACGTTTGACTCTGGTGGAGACACCGCTGGAGACCTAAATTATGCATCGGGTTCTCAACCATCTACAGATGTGAAGATAAATGAACTGGTACCACAGCCAGATGATGCTGGTAATCAATATGTATATATATATGATCCAGTTAACATCACTCTAGAGGATTGGGAACTTTCCGACCACGACGGCTTTTCTGCAACTTTAGATACTTTGAATACACATTATTTCGATGCAGACAATCTACTTTATGTGGAATTGGACGGTACGGAACCGATAGGTACTGATTCAGGTCATCTTATGCTCTCATGGAACCCGGATACTAGCGGAATAGCAGATAACAACATGGTTGTCATGGATAGAGTTGAATTCGGTAATCAAGATACCCAACCGCAGAACACAACATTGGTTGATTACCCTGGAGCACCAGCCCAAGGAGAGGGTTTAGTAAGAGAAACCGACGGGGTAGATACAGATGATTGTGATGCTGACTTCACTGTTGCAGCTGAAACCGGAAGACACGTTACACTGACAACGGCTTCAACGGAAGGCGGTTCTGTAACCACGCCAGGTGAAGGAACCTATGATCATTATCAATACAATGATGTAAACATTGAAGCAACACCGGATGCAAATTATAATTTTGTTGAATGGACAGGAGATAATGGAACTATCGCAGACACAAAAACAAGTTCGACGACGATAACCATGGAAGGAGACTATTCGATAACAGCCAACTTTGAAGGGGATGTTGTACCGGGACCCGTTTACAATTTACATGTAGCAAAAGATGAAGACGCTGGAGACATCATCCTTTCATGGGATGAAGAACCAGACGCAGATGAATATAATATATATCATTCAACAGATCAATATGCAGACTTCGGAACCTGGACGGTACTCGATACAGTTGCGGATTTAGAATATACTGACACAGGTGCTCTCGGCGGAGATAACTATTACATCGTAAGAGCCGAGAATGCAGCTGGTGAAGGAGCGAATTCTAGTATGGGATACTGTTTAGAGAACTTCTACGACAGCGCTGAAGGTGGACTTCATTATACATCGATACCGAACAATTTTGATTTCAATGGTGACGGACAATTGACATCTTTTGATGTAATCGAAAGTATAACAGGAGGAATAGACCAGCAGGGTAACTTGGATGCAGTAGTAAAATGGGATGCATCTGAAAGGGGTTACGTAGAATCATCAACTTGGGATGGATTTGGAAACCAGTGGGTGGATGAATTCGATATAGAACCCGGTGACGGCATCGGTCTTAGAATGAATGATGATGTTACATGGTATCTAAACGCTACCGATGCGCCACATCCAACCATGGAATGGAACGATACATTTTATGACAGTACTGACGGTGGACTTCATTATACGACCGTGGATATGATACTTAGAGATGATGGAGAATCAAGTGCCGGAAAGACCTCATTCGATATCATAGTCCAGATAACAGGTGGACTTGATCAACAGGGTAACTTGGATGCAGTAGTAAAATGGGACGCCTCAGAAAGGGGTTACGTAGAATCATCAACTTGGGATGGATTTGGAAACCAGTGGGTGGATGAATTTGATATAGAACCCGGTGACGGCATCGGACTAAGAATCAATGATGATGTTGAATGGACAAGGGTTTTGGAAACGGAGCCCGTTTATGACTAATACAAAAAGGTGTTAAAGATGAAAAGAAAAATAATTGTGATGACGATAGCGCTAGTACTTGGAATGGCAATTCTTGCAGCAGGTAACGTAAAGGCTGAAGCTGAAGATATTGAAGGTTATGCAATAGCTAGCGAAGGTGATAATGATTTCTATGAGGACCCAAATGTACAATGGTTAGATGGAGGCGAACATGTAGGCAGGGTAACTGTTATCGACGTTGATGATCCAGACACAGATACAGATATGGGTACGATGGCAGATTATGCTATGAACGATGATGGCACTGGTAGTGAAATAAGCAATGAAATGGATCAGTTTAGTTGGGATGCAACTAGAACTCATCCTTCTGGTTGGGATACTTCCCCAGATAATGGAAACAATATAATGTTCTTGGCTGAATACAACGGTACTGAAGACGGTTTAAGCAACAATTACGTGTTTGCAGCACATTTGGTTGCTGATGATGATGTTTTACCTGATGACCCATTGAAATTATGTTTAAGATATGAACCAATACCCACACCAGTTGAAAATACAAATGATGGGCAACCCATAGGAAGCGATTACGTAAATATATCTATTGAGAACTTCAAATATACCGATTGGGATCAGGCTAATGAACAAGTTAATAACCGCGGAACGTTTGATGTATTCGATAGCTACGGGATTTACATACGTGGCGGAGAATTCGGAGATTGGGAATACTTAGGTAACT
>JBMCUO010000091.1:0-6214 GCA_048622455.1 Candidatus Saliniplasma sp.
GTTCAACCATCGTGTCCGTACTCCCGTGCATTGACACATACGGTACTACGACCTGGGGTTTTGCGGTATCAGAAACCCATTCCTTGTAAGCGTCGAGGATGAATTCTGGTTCGTCGTAGATCGGTCCGTGGCTGGTAGCTATTATATCTATTTCCATGTTCTCTAATTTTTCTAGATGCCCTTTGATCGATGTTCTGAAAGGCATCATTATCTCGGCATAATACCTCTTGGCGGAAAGGTAGGCTTTCTTTTTATCCTCGACAAAAAGGTTACTAGTCGCTAGGTGAGATCCAAAGAAATCGCAGGTGAACAGTATCTTATCATCTTTTAGATACGTGACCATAGTTTCGGGCCAGTGTACCCACGGCATGTCCATGAATTTGAACGTTTTATCACCGATAGTCATCTCTTCTCCGTCTTCGACTACTTGGAATTTGTCCTCTTTGATTTCAAGATGGTCTATGAGCATACCCTTGCACTTTTTATTGGTTAAAACTATCGCTTCAGGGTATCTGTCCAGTACCGCGGGTATGGAACCCGAGTGATCCTGTTCAGCATGATGTGATATCAAATAATCTATATTTTTGACATCCAAGGAATCGAGGTTCTTCATGAGCCTCTCGGTTTTAACAGGGTCAACCGTATCTAGTAGTACGGTCTTCCCACCGGTTTTGACAAGATAAGCGTTGTATGTAGTGCCGTCTGGAAGGGGTATTAGCTCATCAAACAGTTCTCGATCATAATGCCGTGCACCCACCTCGAATACGTTTTCTTTTATCTTCTTAACAGCCATATCTATACCTCTGTGTTTAATTTATGTAATATTAATCGATAACAACGTTATTAGTTTTTTTGGAGGAGACAGTCAAAAGGGTTAAATATTTAAGACAAATCTAATTCATCTTGAATAGTAAAACCAAATGGGCCGGTGGTCTAGGGGTCATGACGTCGCCCTTACAACCGTTTAACACGGTAAGATAGGCGAAGATCGGCGGTTCAATTCCGCCTCGGCCCATCCCCAAAACATCAATCTTTAAATAACAAGTATCTTTATAAGCAACTCAAAGGGCCCGTAGCTTAGTTTGGCGGAGCGTCTGGCTCATAACCAGATGGTCGTCGGTTCAAATCCGGCCGGGCCCACTTTTAACAAGTCCAAACTAGTACATATTTTAACCAAAAAGTAATAATATGGATAATCAAGGTCTAAATGCTTGTATAATGCATGACTTGGGATAAATCAAAGATCTTAGTAATTCTAGTCTTTTTGTTAGTTAGCGTCATTGCCTCACCTTTAAATCACTCTGCAGAGATCGATGGGACCAAAGAAGAAACCTTGCCCAAGGAGGAGAGTGATCCGTCTGAAAGTGATCAAGATTATAAAACTGTTAAAAAAAACGATCATCCCTCTAAGATATCCCATAAAAATAGGATATCCACCTTACCTTTAAGTTCCCAATCATCCGAACAGTCTAGAAAAGAGCCTTTTCAAAGAACCGATCCCGTTTCACTGAACACTCTAGATTTCGAGAACGGTTACGATAGCTTGAAACCTATCCGGATAAACTCCGATGATGAATTTATAGAAACAGCTGAACGTGAAGGATGGTCGGGTGATGGAAATCCAGAAGATCCTTACAAAATTGAGGGCTATGAGATAGATGGCGATGAAAATGGATATGGTATCTATATCGGGAATGTGAGCCACGATTTTGTGATAGCTGGGAATAAAATCTATAACGCTGAAGGTAACAGTCGCCTTTATTTTAGAGATAGCGGGATATATATTTACAATACTTCAAATGCTCTAATAAAAAATAACATAATCTACGATAATCGATATGGTCTGTATGTTCATAGGTCTAGTTACAATACGATTAGCAACAATACCATCTTCGATAGCGTCGGCCCAGGAATATTTCTTTTAGAAAGCGATTACAACGATATTAAAAAAAATGTGATGAGAGAGGGCCCCTCATCTGAAGAAAATAAAGAAGAGGATCTCCAAGAAAATAGTGTTTTGGTAAAATTCGAGGAAAATGTCTTAACTTCATCTAATATGTATGAGAAGGAGATGTTATTAAATAGAGAGCTTAGAATAGCTGGAGATCATATAAATGCATCCAGGGGAAGAGTTTTCTCAAGCTTCAATGCAGGAGAGTTGAAACTTAACCAGGAGATGAGTAGGGAGTTGGCCGTTAATATACTTTCGAGTATGCCGGGGGTAGAATATGCTGAACCTAATCATCACGTTGAAATCATGAACGAGCCAAATGATGCTGGTTATCCCTCTTTGTGGGGTATGCACAATATCGATGCACCCGGTGCATGGAATGTGACAACGGGCAGTGAAGAAGTTGTGGTCGCGGTTCTCGATACTGGTATAGATTACACTCATGAAGATTTAGCGGGAAATATGTGGGAGGACGATGAAGGAAATCACGGTTATAATTTTATAAATGATTCACCGGACCCTATGGACGATCACGGTCACGGCACCCATGTAGCAGGCACTATAGGGGCGGTAGGCAACAACAATGTTGGAGTTACTGGAGTTAATTGGAACGTCAGTTTGATGGGTCTAAAATTCATAGACGGTAGTGGGAGTGGAACAGTATCTGATGCTATCGCGTCTTTAGAATACGTTTTAGATAAAAAAAGAGAGGGCGTTAACGTAGTGGCTACAAGCAACAGTTGGGGAGGTTCTGGTAAGAGTAGATTGTTGGATGAGGCCATCGCCGAACATCGAGATGAGGATATACTTTTTATAGCAGCGGCGGGCAATAATAATAGAAACATTGAGGAGGCCCCATTTTATCCTGCTGGTTATGAACACACAAATATGATCACCGTAGGTGCCACTAATAGGGAAGATAATAAAACCAGTTTTTCAAATTATGGAGCGAACAGTGTTCATGTAACTGCACCTGGTCGACACATCAATAGTACCTATCTAGATAACAGTTATAGATCCTCTTCTGGAACATCCATGGCTACTCCCCATGTTTCGGGATTAGTCGCTTTATTAGCAGCACATAACAATTCTTATGACCACAATAATCTAAAGAACATCATTATATCTACATCTGATCGGATCGATAATCTCGAAAACAAAAGCTTGAGTGATGGTAGGATCAACGCATCGAGTGCTTTACACTTGCCTGAAGAATCTGATGATATAAATATCTGGGTTCACAGACCTGGCAGCAGTTCTCGTAGAGAGGTGCTTACAGATTCTAACGTAATGGTATCAATCAACGACGGCGTTAATCCGATATTGGATGCCAATGTCACCGTTAAGTTCCGTACTGGTAAGGAAAAGATTTATCTCGAGGATGATGGACTGGGCTGGGATCAGATCCAAGGCGATGGATACTACACCTCAGGATGGGAGCCAGAAGTTCACGGTGAAGTAAAACTAACTTTCACTGTTAGAAAAGATGGGTGGGAGAGTACTAAAGAAGTGAGCGTTAACGTGGGAAAAGAGGCAGGGATATCACTATGGGAGTCTGGCCTCAACGATATCCAATGGAATGAAATCTCCGGGAATCCACACGGTTTTAGTCTATACTTATCTGAGGAGAACCAGATAATCGGAAATAACCTATCTAAAAACGATAATGGAGTTATCATGGAAAATTCTAATCATACCACTATTTCAAGGAACATCATAGATGATGTTATCGATGGTATCGTCGTTAGAGATTCCAACAACAATAGTTTTCTAGATAATGCAATTTCTAACAACATATATGGAATTGATGTTTATGGAGAAGGTAATAACACCATCACGGGAAATAATATCACCGATGCCTATTTCGGGATTTTACTTACCTCCTCAAACGATAATATATTACAGGAAAACAATATTTCAGATAGTAGTTTTGGAATGGATCTTTACAATTCTACGAGAAATCAGTTCGTCAGAAATTCTGGATACAATAACACTTTTTACCTGGGTGTCTGGTTTTCTAACAATACTTTGATTCATGATAATCCCATAGTGAAATGTGATTACGGTATCGTGCTTTCCTATACTTTAAATAGTGAGTTGAAAAGAAATTCTATGAATGAAACCGGCTTGTTCATATCCGGGAATGAGCTGAAATACTGGTTAACACAGGATATAGACATTTCTAACACAGTAAACGGGCTCCCAGTCAGATTAATGAAAAACGAAACAGATATGGTCGTACCTTCAGATACTGGACAATTGATATTGGTTAACTGTAGATATGTGGATGTGTCCAACCTATCCATAGAAAGTACCCCTACTGCGATTATGATAGCTTTCTCAGAGGAGAATCTTATTTTTGATAATGAGATCTCAAAAAATAGGTTAGGTATTTATTTGTACTATTCAAATGAAAATGTGGTAACGAACAATCTTGCTCGTAACAATACCCTATCCAGCATTAGGACACTTTATTCAAATCGTAATTCTATAAAAGATAACATCGTTTCTAATGGGAGCTATGCTATATCGATATTGAGTTCAAATAGAAACTATCTGAAAAGTAATGAAATGAAGAATACAGGTTTGATGTTAGATGGAAGCGAATTAGAACATTGGAACTCCCACAAAATCGATACCAACAATCTTGTTAACGGTGAACCTCTGTATTACTGGAAAAATAGGACCGGTGGGAGTATATCCGAAAATGTAGGTCAGGTGATCCTGGCTAATAGCTCGGGAGTTATAATCTCTGACCAAGAATTCAGTGATCTAGGAGATGCTATAACCCTTGGTTTTTCCGACAACAATACGATATATAATACCTATTTACATAACAGTACCTGGGCCATGTATTTTTCGAATTCCGATAAGAACGAGATAAAGAACTGTGTTTTTATCAATAATACCTATGGGATGGCTATGGTTTTATCCAATAAGAATAACATCTCTAGTAACTTATATTTGAACAACACCTATGGTATACTATTGGCTAAATCTGATAAGAACGATATAAGTAGAAACGAATTTTATGAGAATTGGAGAAGTGTTTACATCATATTGGATTCAGAAAACAATATCGTTTACCATAATAACTTCTTTAAGAGTGAACGGGAGCCTGCGCGGGATAATGGTTTTGGGAACCGTTGGTATAAGGAATATCCGGAGGGAGGAAATTACTGGTTCGACCATGAGAGTGAAGATAAATACTCGGGGTCAGGACAAAATAGAACTGGTGGAGATGGTATTGCAGATTCTCCATATTTGGGAAGGGGTTTTACTGATGAGTATCCGTTGATGGAGCCAGTAGCCCCTATTGAATTATCGGTCGAAACACCTAAGAATAACACGGTCCTAAACATTGCAGATGTGACGGTGAACTGGACTTCGAGAGGTGGTGTAGGTATGACAGAACACCGTATCGGAGTCACCGGTGAAGAATGGTCTGATGTTGGGAATAGATCTCACCATACTTTTAAAGGATTAGATGACGGAACTTTTAGTATTCAAATTGAAGCGATAGATAATACAGGTCAGAGAACGGATGCGGTGGTAGTTTTTACCGTAGATACCACACCACCAGATATCGATATGAAGTGCCCCCAAGAAGGATATGTACATTATTCTAGAGATGTGTTAGTTGGGTGGCAGGGGAGTGATGAGCTATCTGGTATCGATTATTATGAGGTTAGGATAAACAACGGAGAATGGATTACAGTTGATGAGGATACTGATTATGAGTTCACGGATTTGAGAAATGGGGAACACACTGCAGAGATAAGGGTATGGGATGAAGCTGGAAATAGTAATACATCCGTGGTGAGATTTTCTGTATTTGTTTACAACATCTACGTTTTGATTCCATTTGTAGTTTCTACTATACTTATAGTATCTTATGGACTTTGGATCTTATTTAGAGTTCCAAAAGTAGAGTTAGATAGGATAGAACCATATATTAGAGAGTACGAACGGAGATTGGACAGGGAATACTCAGAATATAAAATACGAAGATGATTTTATCACCTGCGTAAGACTTATCTAAAACACACTATATTACGTGAATCCCTAGTATATATACAAGGCGTGTGGCCTTACTGGGAAAATTTGGAAAGGCAAATTTCCCCCGACCATTCAAGGCCATCTCTATGCCCTTGAATATAGTCTGGATACGCGTCAGAATCACTCAGAAAACTTCGTGATCCTAACTGCATCCAAACTAGTCCCCACTTAAAAAGCAACATAAAGGGCGTGTGGCCTAGTCTG
>JBMCUO010000092.1:0-6165 GCA_048622455.1 Candidatus Saliniplasma sp.
CCTACCAAGCTTTTAAAGAAATCCTGTAGAGATATCGCCACACCTGCAGCTATAAGGCCATACGTCACGAGTAGAGCTTGGGGATCTTCTATCCATATCCTGAACAATATTACTAGAAAAGCAGTCACATAAAGTATGGAAACGGCTTTTCTAAAAGAGTATCTAGTTCTCCTATTTCGGACTCTTGAAACCAAGGTTTCTTCTAGGAGAACTTTGAAAAGAAAGTATACCAGAGTGAAGGATAAAGCGGTAAAAAACAGATCTATAACTATCTTGTTGGGATATCTTGATGATGTGAACCACAACCCCACTGTGACCAAAACGAGGATCAATTGGATCGCTAACTTTTTGATCATTTATATAATAATTAGATAACCTATACTAAGAGTTTGTTGAAAAACAGTTCAAATTGTTTTACTCTATTTCGGAACAATTGCCTGAGAACTAACTAGAAAAAAGTTACCTGGCCAGTTTTCTTTCTAGAAAGAACAATCTGATACTTTGACCTCACTACTTCCACCTTCACTGAACCCTTTTCATATAAACTTCGAACCTAGTCCATCCCGATTCAGGCGTTTTCACTTCGATATCGGCTTCATTGTGTTCTGCGATCTCTCTGATCATGTAATATAGTACACCCCCTGCACCACTGGTCCTTCCATCATACATCTTACCGGAAAATATATCTTTGACTTCGTCGGGTAGATCCGCACCATTGTCTTCGATCATCACACATAAATGATTCCCTTTTTCCTCAACTTTGATCCTGATCCTATCACATCTAGCAAGTTGGATCCGTGTTTTCAACAGATGAACAAAAAGTTTTTCAAACGAATAGTCTACATGGATCATTAATTTGTGATCCGAATACTTTTCTTCCACTTTGATATTTTTCTCTTCGATGATGTTAGATATATCATCTATGGCATGTTGTATCATCTTAACGGCATCGTATTTAATGGGATAATTTATCTCTTCGACCTCTTTGAGATCTGTAGCAAGCTGCAATATTTCATCTACTTCTCTACTTCTCTCCAACCCCCCTAATAAATAACTAAGATCCTTTTTAGATAACCTTTCTTCATCCATGAGTTCCATATATCCACGAATAGTGCTGAACTTACTCGCCAAATCCTGTCTGATCATCGTGTTTAAAAAATTCTTTTTTTCTTCGGCTTTTTTAGTTTTAGTTATGTCCTCAAAAGAGGTTATCACTCTCTCGATATCACCATCTTCAGTCAAATATGGAACTGCATTTACAGAATACCATTTGATCCGCTTCCCATCGTCGGCTATACCAATTATTTCACCCTCAACGCCTTCTTTTGAATTCCAGAGAACTTGAAGTTCGTCTACACCTATCGGTTCTTCATTATTGTTATAAAATACTACACTCCAATCTCTCAAGGACTGTTTCTTTAAAGATTCCATATCCAATCCTAAAATTTTCTGGGCAGCTGGATTAACAGAAAGGATTTCACCATCTGCACCCTGGACAATTATACCTGTCTTCAAACTTTCGAAAAGTTCTCTGTACTTTTTTTCATTTCGCTTGATTTTCCTTTCGTCAACTTCCTTAAGATAAACGTAGAAGAAAAATACCCAAATCAGGGGTTCTAGGTTCTCGATAAGGTCACCGAGTTGATCGATCCAGGGAGCCATCCCAGACCACTCGAATACATTCAATATACCATGAACCAATATAAGCAAAAGGAGAAATGATAAGATAAGTTTCGTATCTTTTTTAAATCTTTTAGACCAACCTTTGATGAGTATCAAAATAGCTATGAGTGCCGCTACACTGATCGATAGATTAATCATCACTATGTGGAACATCCTTTCCCTCCTTTTCACCGAAAATTTTCCAACACCAGACAGCTATGAGTACCGTACCTATCAGTTGAACAGTATGTTCTAGAAGATTGAGAAGTTCATACAACATAATATTCTCTAGATTGGTGAAGATCCAACTCAATAAATACATCAAAAATGCAGATACGAGGAGGGTATAATGTGGAAGATCCCTCTTCAATCTTTTGTTTGCAATGATGAAGAACAATACAAATATTCCGAGTAGAAGAAGAACGACTTCTAACTCTTCCACCATCATTTTATTCCCCTAAAATCCTGTTTCATTCTCTTTTCAACCTCACGTCAAATCTCGCACCACCAAGCTCGGAATCCTTGACCTCTACGCTTCCGCCGTAGCTCTCCACCAGCATCTTAACTAGATAAAGACCCAAACCGGTTCCTCTATTTTTTCCTGTAGTAAAACCCTTCTTAAAGACTTCTTCTTTTTTATCATCCTGGATACCCACACCATCGTCCTCTATGATACATACACAATACTCGTCATCATTTTCACTCCAAATCTTAATTCGACTCCCACCAGAATGATAGATCGAATTCTCGATGATATTAGAGAATACCTCTTTTAGAAGTGAACCCGCTCTGACTTTACAAGGTGTTTCGATATCCGCTACTTCGACCAGGATCTCATTGTCCTCAGCCATATCATCTACTCTTTCAAAGGATTCTTCCAGAGATGTTCTTAAATCGACGGTCTCTAGTTCTCCTTCTTGTGCTTTTATCAACATCCTTATCTTGTTGATCAAGTTCACACTTTCTCTATTCCCAGCTAATGCTTTTTCTACGAACTTTTTTCCTTCCTCCGATATCTGAACATCATCTTCCAACAATTGAAGATAACCTTGAACGATCTGGGCTTTATTTTTGATATCATGTCTGAGAAGAGAATTTAGGATATCTTTTCTTTCCTCCATCTTTTTCTTTTCCGTGATATCCATGAATGTGAATACTATGCCCTCGCTTCCACCGTTATCACTTTCGATGACCGCTGCCGACGTCTCAACTATGATTTCTGAACCGCCTTTCCTTGTAGCCTTTATTTCCTTTTTTCCAGACCCTTCTTCTTTTATTCCTTTGATAAACGAATCTAACTCTCGAGAATTGTCAAACAAATATTCTAGGTCATTACCCAGTACTTCCTTCTTTTCATAACCCCAGATATCCAGAAGTGCGGGATTAACATACGTAACCTTACCTCTAGTATTACAGATTGCAACCCCGTTCAAGGAAGAGTCTAGAGCTTTTTCAGTCTTTAAAAGCTGGATATTTTTCTTCTGTATATCTCTTGTTAGAGTTGCGAATTCGTTGTTAAGTTCGACCATCTTCTTGCTGAGGTTCTCCAATTTTTCTACATCGGGTTTCCCCAAAACGATTATCCCATCATCCAACTGAAAAAAAGAAAGGTAGTACGTTTCGGGTAATTCACTTGGAGTGTCCAGATTAAAGAGTTTGTTCTTTGTTGAATCTTTTGATAGTCTAGATAGGTTCATCGAGTTATCGAAGTCTAAGAATATTTTCTTTAGATCTTGTCCTATGATATCGTCACCAAGGCGTTTCAAAGCATATTCATTAACATCAGTTATATTTCCATCTCTATCGATGACGATAAGCAGGATCGGAGCATCTTGTCTAACAAATTCGATGACTACATCTTCAAATTCTTCCATATCTATCATTTATCCGATTATCTCTGTAAGCCCATCTAAAGAAGTAATATATTGAACTCCCTCGTACTCATCCAAAACCTCACTACCCCCCGACTTGAAAGCCTGACCCCCTACAAGTATCTTCATGCTCGAGAACTCTTCACGGACCTTTTCAATAGTATCTAAAAGGTCAGGGACATTTGAATACATCGCTATAGACAAACCTAATAGATCAGGACGTTTCTCTTTCAACATTTCGATAAGATCGTTTATAGGGGTGTTCGCACCTATAAAATAGCCGTCCCAACCTAATAACTCGAAGTAATCTGCCACGATCCTACCACCCAACTGATGGAACTCGTTGGACGCGCAGGCGATGACAGCAGACTTACCAGTCTTTTCTCCAGAGAAGATCCTTGGATAGATTATCGTCAATATCCTATCATTGATAGAAGTAGCGAGATGTTCATCAGCAACGGATATCTCCCCGGCCTCCCAGAGCTCTCCAACTTCATACATAGATGGCTGGATAAGGTCAACGTACAGCTCTTTCACATCAACACCCTGGTCTAACAAAGAATTGACCAATTCGATACATCCCTTCTTATCGCCTTCTATGAGTTTTTTCACATATTCTTTATAAATTTCTTTATCGATCATCGTCTCACCTCTGGTATTCGTCGGTCATCTCTACGAACTTGGGTATGTGATCGATTATCCAATTTACAAAGGGTTTCAATTCGTTAAAGGTCTCTTTTGAAAGGTCCTCTTCCATGATTTTTAAAAGAGTGTTAAGGTTAGCCGACCAAAATTCAGGTTGAAATCCGTGAGAACGATAGGTTTTAAAAACCCAATGCACCGTATCAACGAAGACCTTCGGTTCATAATTTTTGAATATGGAATTGAAGAAATCGACCATGTTCTTGGAATTGTCCTCCATCATCGATGTATTTCCTAGACCGATCAGTTCTTCTAAGTCTTCTCTTTCGTTCATCCGGTTTTTCAATTCAGTTGCTAGTGAACCTCTTTTCTGAGAAAATTCTTCAACAGCTTTCTGAGAAGGTTCGTCAAGACTTTTCGCAGAGGATATCAACTTTTCCATTTTTTCCACCCATTCTTTCGAATTAACTTTTAAATATATTAAATTTTTTGAGTACTATCAAACTATTATAGAACTTTCAAAAGATCAATAATATTATTGAGCTCTTTTCAACCTCACATCAAACCTAGCACCGCCTAACTCGGAATCTTTGACTTCTACGCTTCCACCATAACTCTCGACGATCTGCTTAACCAGATATGTACCGAGTCTAGTGCCCGCGTTTTCACCTTGTTTGAAACCCCTATCAAATATCTTTTCTTGGATATCATATGGGATCCCCCTGCCATCATCTTCAACAGTAACAATACACCCATTTCTATCACATCTAGCTTTGATCCTTATCTGATCGCAATCCGAGTGAAGTATCGAATTCTCTACCAGGTTAGATATCGCTTCTTGTAACAAAATCCCTCCTTTCACTTTACACCCTGATGTGTTAACTTCAATATCTATCCCTTCTTTTTCCAGTTCGTTTTCATGTTCTGATAAAACTTGGTCTAAAACAGAATCAATATCGACCTCTTCGATCTCATCCTCTTGTTCTATCTGCTTGAGCTTTTTGACCTTCTCAATTATTTTATCACTTGCCTCTGTTGCTTTTTCTGCCTTCCGAATATAACCTTTAGCTTGGTCAGAAAGTTCCTCATATTCCTTTAACAGCTGGATATATCCTTTAACGATCTGTGTTTTATTTTTGACATCATGTCTGAGCAAGGAATGAAGAAATTCCTCTCTTTCCTCCGCCTCTTTTCTCTCACTGATATCCCGGACAACGCAAATAAGTCCGCCATCTTCTAGAGCACTTAAAGATAATTCTTGAGGAAATTTGGTCCCGTCCTTCTTTTTACCTATAACTTCGCCTTTCCACCTCCCCTTCTCCCAAAACATAGGCATTATCTCGTCTTTAAATTTTTTAAGCTCTTCCTCATCATAAAGAACACTCCAAGTTTTTCCTAAAAGTTCATCAGGGTCATCGTAACCGTAGATCTCTGCATGAGCATTGTTCAAATAGATGTATTCTTCGTCTTCGCTAAGGATCGCCATCCCGTCTATAGATGCTTCCATGGCCTCCGACCGTTTATTCAATTCATCTACTAACCTTTTTCTCTCACTGATATCCCTGATGTTACACTGCACCTCTATTTCTTCGCCTGCCTGGTAGGTAATACTGACGAATTCGACCGGTTTTTCATCCCAGTCTTTGGTCTTCAAAGGGAGCTCCTCGTATCTTATATAGCCTTTCTCTACTAGTTCCTCGAATCCTTTCCTGTTTTCGAATAAATCTTTAAAGGGCCTTGTCTCCCATAATTTTTCTCCGACAAGTTCTTTTTTAGAATAACCTAGAATTTTCTGAATATATGGATTGGCGTTTTTAATCTTACCAGTTTCAGCATTCAGGATCAACATTCCGTCTTGAGCGGTTTCAAACAATCTTCTGTATCTTTCATCATTTTCTTTACGGATCGTCTCAGTTTCATAGTGCCTGACTTCCTGTTTTATCGCCTGTGCTAGCACACCGTATTGGCTTGTAGGATCACCGCCTTTCTG
>JBMCUO010000093.1:0-5884 GCA_048622455.1 Candidatus Saliniplasma sp.
TAGCTACAGGTTCATCCGCCACTATAAAATCCGGATTTAGAACCATAGCTCGAGCGATGACCACTCTCTGCTTTTGTCCACCACTGAGATCAGACGGATAAACATCTACAAAACGTGAAGGAGGTGATAGACCCACTTCCTCCATTATATTGTAAACTATCACTTTTTCCTCTTCTTTGGAATCAGCCATATCGTGGATCTTAACAGGATGGGCTATCATCTCATAGATTGTCATGGAAGGATTCAAAGAAGATGAAGGATCCTGGAAAATGATTTGAATATCCTTCCTCATCGATTTTAAATTCTTTTTTTTGGTTAGATCGTATTTTTCCTTAAATTTTTCGAGTCTTTCCAGATCATCTTCTTTTTCTGCCCATTCTATCTTCTTTTTGATATTTTCATCGATATTATAGTAAATATCTCCCTCAGTTGGGGTTTGAAGAAGGAGTATATTCTCACCAACCGTGGTCTTTCCGCTCCCACTCTCTCCCACCAGACCAAATACTTCACCTTCTCTAATCTCAAAGTTTACACCATCGACCGCTTTCACGTAAGTTCCACCAGTAATAAGTTTAGCAATCGGATTATTCTCGGTCTGAAAGTGTTTTTTCAAGTCTTTGACCCATATTTTAATTTTACCTGTATCTTTAGCCAAAACTATCATTCCTCCGGTTTGATTTTGTGACACGCTGCTCTGTGTGTTTGAGAAAAACCTGTTTCCACAGGATACTTTTTATCGCATATTTCACCGCTCAATTCACATCTTTCTTCAAACGGACAACCCTTGGGGGGATTCGACAGATCGGGAGGGGCACCATCTATCCAGACCAAAGAATCACTATCAAGTTCTATAACTGAATCTATCAAACCTTTAGTGTAGGGATGTTTCGGATCATGAAATATCTCATCAGCTGTGCCTATCTCTACCAATTTACCTCCATATAATACACCCACCCTATCACTTATCTCCGCAACCACCCCTAGATTGTGAGTGATATTAAGAACTGAAACATTGAATTTGTCAGTTAAATCCTCCATCATCTCCAGGATCTGAGATTGAACAACGACGTCGAGGGAGGTAGTTGCCTCATCTGCTATCAATAATTTTGGATTGAAAACCAATGCAAGTGCGATCATGATTCTCTGTCTCATCCCTCCACTGAATTCGTGCGGATAATCTTTAATCCTGTTAGGAGGTATCCCTACCGCGTCTAATACCTCTATTGCTCTTTCAACAGCTTCTTTCTTGGAAATCTTCTTCTTATGAGCCTGTTGTACCTCTACAAAGTGCTTTTCTATTGTCATCAGAGCATTTAATCTCCCCATGGGATCCTGAAATATCATCGCTATATCTTTACCTCTAATCTTTCTGATAGCTTCTCCTTTTAGTTCCAAAATGTTTCGTCCTTCAAGCAAAATCTCTCCATCAACCAATGTTCCCTTTGGTAATAAATTTAAGATAGACATCCCTATGGTCGATTTCCCACTGCCACTTTCACCAACCAAACTGATTATTTCGCCTTTCTTTATATCAAAACTGACGTCTCTCACAGCCTTTATTTCTGGACCCTTCACTGAATGATTGTAAAAAGTGTTAAGATTACGTATTTCGAGTGTGTTTCTCTTATCCGTCATTGTCTTTTCCCCTCTCTTAGTTGTGGATTCAATATGTCATTCAATCCTTCACCTAGTAAGGTAAAACCAACTATCAGCAGAACTATAGCCAAACCAGGAATCAGGGAATAATACCAGACTTGTGGATTATTATCGGCGATAGATAATAAACTCCAGGCTGAATTTAAATCATAACCCCAGCTCGGATTAGGAGGCTTAATTCCCAAACCTAGGAAACTGAGACCTGCAAGAGTGAGGATGCCATCGGCCGCGTTAAGTGTCATAATGACAGGGATGGATTGCGAAACATTCGGTAAAATATATTTTATTATAGTATCTTTTTTTGATGAACCGATAGCTTTAGCAGATTTAACAAATGTCTCTTTTTTAATTGACATGACATGGTTCCTAATAATCCTAAAGTATTGAGGGATATAAACAACTGAAACCGCAGCCGCAGCCGGATAGATTCCTGCTCCTAGAGCAACAACGATGAGTATAGCCAAAACTATGCTGGGAAAAGAATACATCGCGTCCATGACGAGAAGAGTAATCCTATCTCCTTTGCCCCCAATATATCCTGAAATCAACCCTAAAGGAATACCGATAGACATCGCAATCGCTGTAGCCAAAACCACTACAGCTAGAGCTGTCCTGCTACCATAGATCATCCTGCTGTACAGATCCTGTCCAAGATCAGTAGTCCCGAATAAGAATTCTTCGCTTGGTTCTTCTAAATCGTCTCCGACCTCCATCTGAGTGGGATCGTGAGTGGCTAGAAGTGGAGCAGCAATCGCAAGTCCTATATAAAATAGAACGATCACTAAACCTATAATTATTTTGTAACCTGAAACCGTGTATATCTCTTCTCTTAAGGTTCTGACTGATTTGTTTTTTTTAATTTTTTCCCAAATTGATCTCTCATTCACAATAATCCCTCTAATATCTTATCCTCGGATCTATGAACGCATTGACAATATCTATCACGATACTGGTTACAGCCACTATGAAGGCAAATACAGTTGCTATAGCTTGGACTGCTACATAATCTGCATTCTGTGCGCTATCAACAAGAAAATTAGCCATGCCAGGCCAATTAAATGTTTTTTCGGTCAATACCGCTCCTCCCAATGTTAAGGCGAATTGTAACCCAATAGCTGTAAATATCGGTATAAGAGCGTTTTTGAATGCATACTTCATCATTACATCATTTTCTTTTATACCCCTTGCTCTAGCCGCTTCCACATAACCTGATTTTAGAGTTTGAAGCATATTCGTCCTAGTCATCCTTGCAAAAATACCAGATATATAAAGGCCAAGAGTTAAAGCTGGAAGAAGAAGATATTTGACAGCCGTAATAAATTTATTGATATTGCCGGCTAATAATGAATCGATCGTATACATACCAGTAACTGTCGGAGGGGGTCTTATCCTGGCAGAGAATCTACTTGATGTTGGTAGATATCCCATCCGGACGCTTATAATCAAGATGAACAGCATACCGAGCCAAAAGATCGGAAAAGAATAGATTATAATCCCGTAAATATTCCCCAAAAAGTCCCATACGGTACCTCTTCGTTTAGCAGAAGCACGACCTATCACAACTCCCAATCCTATCGCAAACAAAAATGAATAGATGGCCAATTCAAATGTAGCTAGAAGTCGGGGTTTTATCAGAGGCCACATAGGTTGACGATAGTTGAATGACTCACCTAGATCTCCCTGGAAAACACCTATAACATAATTAAAGTATTGTTGATAGAGAGGAACATCTGTACCTAATCTTTCCCTCAAAGCCTCCAACTGTGTTTCTGAGGCTTTTGGACCCAAAGCAGCTATTGCAGGATCACCAGGAACTATTCTGAGGATCACGAAAACGAGTGTTAGTAAAATCAAAATTGTAGGTATCATCAAAATCAATCGTACCAATATATATGATCCAAGACCAGATTTATCTGCCATTTACATCTCTTCTCCTTTCTTATGGACATTTTTTTCTATATGAGGACTTTCGAATTCCTCTGAGTTTGGGCGAATATCAGATACCGGTATAATTCCTTCTATTAATAAAAATTTTATGGTACCTTACCAGAAATTTATCTCCAAAATTTACCATATGACTAGCAAGATAAGATATCAGTGAAAATCAAAATTGATAAAAAATAAGAGAAAAGAAAGGATTTTGTTTATCTCTCCCAGCCTTCCTTTTTGATGGTATAGTACCGGAAGATCTGCAGGGGGCCGAGTATGACGCTGTCTCCGTCGACATCTTCACCGTATGCAGCAAATGATGTGCCCTGGTATAATGGTATGTAAGGAGCCTCTTCAGCCAATAGGTCCTGGATATCTGCCAGTATTTCTGTTCTCTCATCTTCATCGACTATCGCCTGTTGAGCTTCTATCATTTCAGTCATCTCAGTATTGTTATAAAACGATCCGAGAGAACGTCCACCAGATGGTGTGAGGAACGGAGATATATATCCATCGGGATCGAAGTAATCTGGGTACCATCCTAATAAAAATACTCCCATATCACCGTTCACCATATCTTCTGTATAGCGGGTCCATTCAGCACTTTCAAGAGAGACCTCGATCATATCTGTATCTTCAAACTGTTCCTGTACCTTTTGAGCCAACTTGTCCTCTAATGGGCCGTAATGCGAAGGGGTATAATGCAAATCCATTTCTAAAGGTTCTTCTTCTGAATAACCTGCATCTTCTAAAAGAGCTCGAGCTTCTTCTAAATTCTGACCTCCTCCGTATTCTTCTTCAAAGGATGGCTTATGACCCCACATGTCATTCGGGACCATCGAATGCAGCGGCTCTACTGTTCCTTCGTAAATTGATTCGTCTATCGCTTCTCTGTCAAGGGCATATGCGAACGCCTGTCTAACTCTCTCGTCAGCAGCTTCTCCCTCTTGGACTTGATTCACTATATATCTAATATAAGGGCTACCGACTTCCTTAGTTTGGATAGATTCATCTTCTTCTAAGTCGTTCCTCTGTTGAGGAGTGAATTCTCTGTAACCTACATCTATTTCCCCAGCATCCATCGCATTATGCAATTGTGAGGAGTCCTCAAATAGCTGGACTACGACTTCTTTTGCATAAGGCTGATCTCCCCAGTAATCATCGAATGCTTTCAATCTTATCTGTTCACCTTGATCCCAAGACTCGAGTTCGTAGGGGCCTGTCCCCACGACTTCAGTTGCAGAAAAATCATCTTCTACATAAGCTTCCTCTGAAACTATCGCGCCAACGGTGTACCCTAGTTTTGTAAGGAATGTAGATTCGGGTCTTTCTAGATGTATGATGAATTCATAGTCATCTACTGGTTCTACATCATCGATATTTTCCAAAAGGAATCCTGGATCTCCACCAAGGTCTCGAGCTCTCTCAAGAGAGAACTCTACATCGCTTGAGGTCATTTCAGTTCCGTCGTGGAATGTTACACCTTCTCTCAAATGGAATCGGTAAGTCACTTCGTCTTCTATTTCCCAATCTTCTGCAAGTCCTTCAGTTACTTCACTGGTTCCTGGTTCGTAGGCGATCAATTGTTCTACTGTATTGAACAGGATATTCGACGAGAAATAGTCATAAGAATCTGCTGGGTCTAAAGTAGTAGCTCTGTCTGTAGTTCCTACGACTAGTGTCTGTTCTTCACCTTCATCCTCAACACAACCAGAAAATACTACGGCCGTGCTCACCATGGCTAACGCCAAAAATATAGTAAGGATTTTCTTATACTTGTTTTCCATTCATTCTTCACCTCTGCAGGGTTTATAATTTTACAGTTATTTAACTATTATTGTTCCAGAATCGAGGATAGTCTAATAAAGCAATTCGCAATAAAGGTCTATCTATAGTTATGGCAAGCTACTTTTCTTCCTTTAATCTCAATAAGATTAGGGACCTCATTTTGGCAAGCTTTCCCAGCACTTTCTATACATCTAAGTGCAAATGGACAGCCAGGAGGAGGATTCACAGGACTCGGTACATCTCCTTTTAGAGGCGCCTTCACCTTTTTATCGGGGTCGGGTTGAGGTACTGATGCGAACAGCGCTTTTGTATACGGATGTATCGGGTCTCCAAAAACCTTTTTGGTATCTCCTATTTCGACAATCCTACCCAGATACATCACAGCGATTCTATCGCTGATAGACCTCACTAAATTAATATTATGTGATATGAACATATATGATACTTTGAACTTCCTCTTTGCTCTTTCAAGGAGCTTTAAAATTTTAGACTGTACTGAAACATCGAGTGC
>JBMCUO010000094.1:0-5784 GCA_048622455.1 Candidatus Saliniplasma sp.
AATTACGATGAGGAAAAGGTAGAGAGGTTCGTTTCAGAGATATACCGGTCTCTAACCACCTAATTTCTATGAACAAATTTCGACAACCCGAGGGATATGCAGATACGTTCAGAATTTTTGAGGAAGAAGGGATAATTGATCCAGATTTTGCAGATCGATTAGAGATGATGGCAAGATTCAGAAATAGATTGGTCCATATCTATTGGAAGATCGATGATGAATTCATTTATAAAATTATCAACGAGAATATTGATGATCTGGACAAGCTGGTAAATGAAATAACGGATAGTTTAAAAAAGACAGAGTCCTGAATCAATACCTATAATCTGATAAGATTTTAATACATCTATCCTTTCTGGTTAGATGCTGATAATATGGGTTCAAAAGAGGATAAAGATGTCCAGGAAGAAAGGCGCTCGCAAAGGGGGAGTAGCAGCGAAGAGATAATCGAACTTACCAGACGGTATGGTGCCATGAATTACGATCCGCTGCCCGTAGTCATATCTAAAGGTGAAGGTGTTTGGGTGGAAGATGTTGACGGGAACAAGTACATGGACATGTTGAGCGCATATTCAGCTCTAAGTCACGGTCACTGCCATCCCAAGGTGGTTAAAACCTTGAAAGAACAGGCTGATGATCTGACTCTTACTTCTAGAGCTTTCATGAACGATAAGCTCGGTGCTTTTTACAAGAAGGTTTCAGAGATAACAGGTAAAGATAAGGTCTTACCGATGAACTCTGGGACTGAAGCCGTCGAGACTGCGATCAAGGCGGCTCGCAGGTGGGGATATTTTGAGAAGGGCGTTGAGGAAGATAAAGCCGAGGTGATAGTTTGTGAGAACAATTTCCATGGCCGTACGATAACGGTCATATCTTTCAGTACCCGCTCTAAATACAAGAAAGGGTACGGTCCATTCACTCCAGGTTTCAAAGTTATACCTTTTGGAGATATAGCTGATTTGGAAGAGGCCATAGGTCCTAATACCGTAGCGTTTTTGGTTGAGCCCATGCAGGGAGAAGGCGGTATAGTTCTACCTCCTACGGGATATCTCAAAGAGGCTAAGGAACTCTGTGAAAAGGAGAACGTACTGTTCATAGCCGATGAGATACAGACCGGTTTGGGTCGAACGGGTAAGATGTTCGCCTGTGATTGGGAAGAAATCGATCCGGATATCTACATATTGGGCAAGGCGTTGAGCGCTGGAGTTTATCCCGTATCAGCCATCGCTGCGGATAAAGAGGTCATGGACGTGTTCGACCCAGGTTCACACGGTTCAACATTTGGAGGTAATCCTTTAGGTGTTGCAGCCGCTAAACGGGCTTTAGAGGTCATAGAAGAGGAGAACTTCGTCGAGAATTCCCGTAAGATGGGGAGGTATTTTAGAAAAGGATTGAAGGAGATCGACAGTTCGATCGTTAAAGAAGTGAGAGGACGTGGACTGTTCATCGGTGTTGAGTTGAAAGAGAAGGCTAGGCCATATGCTGAACAGTTGAAGGAAAAAGGTATCTTGGTCAAGGATACCAAGGAAACTGTATTGAGGTTCGCTCCACCTCTGGTGATCACTAAAGATGAAGTGGACTGGGCACTGGAAAGGATCCGGGAAGTTCTGTAGTATCGAAGGATATATCCCTGGTGTGCAGAGAAGAAAGTTAGGGCCGTGAGAAAGATGGGACATAGATCTGTGAAATCAACTGCTACACGTATGAATTGACTTATAACTTTCAGAACGGTCAAAAGAAGAGGTACAGACAATTATTTATACATCTTTGTATAATACATATATGTATAACACAGTGGTGTTGAATGATATGAAAAACCCGTTCGAATACCGGCTGATCGCAAAGGGAGATGAATTCATAGATAGGGAGGATGAGATCCGGACGATACTCCAGGCCTTGAAAAGCGGCCAGAATATCACCATATACTCTCCACGTAGATATGGTAAATCTAGTCTTATATTGAACACTCTTGATAGGTTGAGCGATGACTACAACACGGTTTACATCGACTTCAACAAGATAAACAGCGTTTCAGAGCTGGCAGATCGACTCATAAGCTCGACGACGGAAAGTTCTTACTCATCTATTGAACAGGGTTTCTCGTTCGTTAAAGACGCTCTTCTCTCGCTAAGACCCACCTTCACGCCCACGAGAGAGGGGAGTCTTTTGATCTCGGTCAAACTGATGGATAGAGACAAGGACCTTGAAAGAGCTCTCGAATTCCCTCAGAAGATTGCAGAGCAAAAAGGTACAGATTTGATCGTGGCTATGGACGAATTCCAAAGGATCAGAAACTTGAACGGTGACTCTTTAGAAAGACTCTTCCGTTCCATCATCCAGGAGCAGGATAAAGTCGCTTACATATTCAGCGGCTCTCAGGTCAGGATGCTGCAGGAGATGTTCGAGAGTGGTGATGAACCGTTCTTTAAATCAACCAAGATAATGAAGCTGGATAAGATCCCAAATCAGGATTTCAAGGGATATATTCAGCGGGGATTCGAAGAAACAGGTCTTGATATAGACTATGCTTTGATTGATGAAATACTCGATCTCACAGAAGGGCATCCGATGAGGACAAAACAGATATGCTTCGAAGTGTGGAATAGAAAACAGACCGGAGAGCCTGTGCCTTCACTGGATCAAGTCCTCGACGTGATGATCGAGAACGACATCTATATCGAGGAGGTCTGGAACGGCATAAACAGTACCGTGCAGAGAAGGGTATTGGAAGCTCTTGTCAACGAGGAAAAACCGTACTCACACGAGACCATAGACAGATATGATCTAAAAGGGAGTTCGCACGTCCAGAGAGCCATCAAAAGCCTGGAGAAGAAAGGTATCCTTTATGACGGGCAGATAGTCGATCCATTTCTCAAAGAATGGGTCAAAAGAGAATCTAGATGACCTTCGATCCCGATGATGACCTTACTGAAGGTGATTACACTGTGATCTTAACAACCGATGCATCTAGTAACGAGGGAACGAACCTGTTGGAGGATCACATGTGGGACTTCTCGGTTTCTGGAGATGACTCAGGAACTGGTTTCCCCATATGGTGGTTGGCATTTGGTATACTCTTGTTGGTGATTTTGCTGCTCGTTGCGTTCTTTGTGATGCGAAGAAGTTCCAAAGAAGAGCAGTATCCCAAATATCAAGAAGAAGATATGGATGCTGTTGTAGAACCCCGTTGGCATGATATGGATGTTCCTCCAGAAGAGCCATGGGTCCAGCAGGAGCCCCCTGTAGATGGTGAGGAAGTACCAGAAGAAGAGGAACCTGGCCAGTAGATGGCCGGGTTTTTCTGATCCATCGTTATCGTAAGAGGTTGTGTAAGCTTAAAGTATAAATAGACGTTATACTAATGTATAAACTATGATAGAAGTCGAGAGGAAAGTAGGACCCAAAGGTCAGGTCGTGATACCTTCAGTGTTTAGAAAAAATTTCAATATAAGATCTGGAGACAAGGTCATATTCGAATCAGATGGCGATAAATTGGTCATAAAAAGGGCTGGAAGGGGCGGTGTGGATAGATTGAAGAAGATAGCGGACCGGGTCGGTGAGGTCGATGTTGATTCAGACAAAGATTATGATACTCGGATGAAGGAGAGATTGGGATGAAATATATCGATTCCAACGTTCTGATCTATGCAGTACTCGATGACGGAGAAAAAGGAAGATGGTGCAGAGAACTGCTGGAAAGTATAGAAAAGGGGGAAGAGAGAGGCGGTTCTTCGTATCTGACCTACGATGAAGTGTTCTGGAAGGTAGATAGAACGTCTTCAAAGGAGGATGCACTTGAAGCTACCGAAGTGATACTGACCATGCCTAATTTGAGGTTTTTTTCCGTCGATGATGAAGTAATCTGGGGATCTCATCAGCTGATCTCGAAGAAAGGACTCGATCCTAGAGATGCAATACACGCGAGTACGGCCAGGATCCACGGGATATATACCATCGTTTCCGAGGACGATGATTTTGACGAACTGGAAGCATTGGATAGAGAATGGCTTGATATTTAGGAATACACGTATGATCTTAAAATGAAAGTCAATATATGAAGAGAGAGATTTACAGATGATCTATTGTATCTAGAAAGATCGCTAGATGGTTTAAACATGAGTTTTAAAGGAGATAAGTCGTTTTTTTATGAGGTGTCGTGTGTTTGGTTTGTTTATGAATGCTGTTTTTTTAAAAAGATTAAAGAATAATGATTGTAGTTATAGAGGTAAGGTGTATCCAACATGAAAAAGATAAGGATTTTGAGGAAAGATGAGATAGAGCCTGTACATGTGTGTTTCGGTGACAATCACGAATTTTACAGGTACGAAATCTTATTTGGCGAGGGAGATTCCAACGTCACCATATATGAGCTTCCTTCAGGAAAGGCAAATTATCCATATCATTACCATGAGAGTCACGAAGAGATATTCTATATCATAAGAGGCGAAGGTATCGTTGAGACCGAAGAAGGGGATAAGAGGGTTAGATCTGGCGATGTGATCGTTTGCCCTCCGAATCCTTCCGGCGCACACAGGATAATAAACACGTCTGAGGAAGAAAGACTTGTCTATATAGAATTCGACACCGTCTCATATCCTGAAGTTGCGCATTATCCAAGGACAAAAACGTTAGGTGTACTCTACGAAGATATGAAAAGAAATCAATTTTTCAAAGAGGATTCCAGTGTCGATTATGAATATGAGGTGCTAGATGAGGATCTATGAGAAAGTATTTTGAAAGTGTTGAGGGGTGAATTCAAATAAATGGATAGGATTCTATTATAGGCAAGGATATCTGGTGGGTTCTTAGGAGATGATGAGATAGCTTCTAAAAGTGAATTGACGGAAGAAGATGTTGAAGAGATGTTCGAAGAGCTTAAAAAGGAGATCGCAGAACATTACAGATGATTTTCTTTTTCAGCGATAACCTCTTCCTCTCTTGAAGGCTTCGTCGACCCAAACTTTTCCTTCGTCAACAAAATATTCGAACCGGTGTTCGCCTACCCTCAATCGATACATATCATGCTCTTTCCCCTTCAACTTCTTGATATCGGCACCGCTCCGAGGAGTATAAGGATCCTCGCCCAATTTTTTTAGATGATCGATAAGACTATCCTTTTCATCACAGTTTTCAATGTACTTCTGAACTCGAGGATGGATCACCACTTCCATCATATCTTATCCAGGCTCACATACTCATCTTTTTCATCCTGGAGTCTCTTCCATCTAGCTTCGACGAGTTCCTCCATATTCAATTCATCACAATAATTCATCAGCCTGTTGATGATCTCATCATAAGTTTCGCCTTTATGGCCGAACTTCTTCAATTTCTCTCTCGTTTCTTCATCTATCCGCACTGTAGTGGGCATAGTATCATAAATATAACGGTTATATGTGATATATAATTATTATGCTCTAATTGCCCTGATAGACGATGTAAGGTTTTGTTAATAGGTAAGGATACTGGTCATTAAATATGATCGATAAAAAAAGAGAAGAATGACCATTTGATAGGATATAAAAAATACGGATTTTAGTGATTGGTGAAGAGTTTTATCTGTAAGATCGACGACCAGTTTGGATCGAGCCTTAGTGGCTGTGAGGATAGGGTCGGTGGGATGAGGGTCTGGTATGTCGATCTGAAAAACTATAGTAAGTATGAAAAGAGAATATCTGTTACAGAAAGAGGATAGTTTTCCCTAGCCGTTACATTTATGTACCAAGTATTATATAATTATCACAGATGTTACAAAAATATAGTACTTGGAAGGTAGCTCAAGTCTTC
>JBMCUO010000095.1:0-5224 GCA_048622455.1 Candidatus Saliniplasma sp.
CATTCTATGAGTTCCATCTTAACACCTACTCAGTGATTTATATATGAGATAAAAATATTTTGGGTGATAGTTACTTAAAAATAGATTCAATAAAAATTAAAAAAAAGAAATAGTTTTTTTAAATTCTCTCGAATTCCAGTTCGTTAGAGCCTAATACTTCCTCGAATTCATCGATAAATAAAACGAGTGTGTTTCCCCGATCTCTTATCTCGTATTCTACAGTTTCATTATCTCCATCTACAGTTATCTCTAATTCATTGTCTCCAACCTTTTCCCATTCGAAATTCTCTGTTTCCTCATAGGATCCAAAATCTGGTGCATAAGTTTCTATGTCCATAGTTCCTGTACCGTCATTGTTAAACCCAATAGTCATATTGAAATATCCTGTGACTCCTCCTTCTTCGATCGTCTCACTGGTTCTCCATTCCCCTTCCAAACCTTGGTTTGAAAAGAACAGAAAATACGCTGCAATAGCAGCAATGATTATTATCACCACTATAGCGATCGTAAGTATCATCGGTTTCTTCGATTTTTGTTGTTGAACAGGTTGGTTATATTGTTGCGGTTGGTTGTATTGTTGCGGTTGGTTGTATGGGGGCTGCTGCTGATGTTGTCCTTGAGAGGGTGTTTGTCCTTGGTCACCACCATTTCCATAATTCTGTGGACTGTTGTTTTCCTGCATCTCAATCAACGATGTATTTTTTTTGGATTATTTATAATTATCTTGACCGTCTTGAAACTAAGATTATTGATATGTGAGCACTACTTATATATACTCTGAATAGACCATAATATGTTCTAATATGATAGAGAAAATCGAAGAGGACATGCTTGAAAAGTCTAAGGATGTCTGCAAGAACGTGGCGATGAAAATAAAAGAACGGGAGAACGTACCTTCACCTCTAGAGATAAAAGTCATGATCGAGAACGAACTTGGATACGGTCTATCAGAAGAAGAGATAATGATGCTGGCGATCACGTTTAGGCATATAGACAATCTTTTAGAAAATTTAAGCACTACGGAAAATAAAAACAACCAGTTCATGTTCAGATAAAAAAAGGAAAGGTAAGCCTTTTAACTTCTGGCTTCTCTAAACTTTTACCATGGTTTTTTGATCTTCTTCGGTATCAAAGGAGTATCTATAAAATGAATGACTCCGTTAGAACTTTCTATGTCTGGATGTGTGACAGTTGAGTCGTTTATTTTGACTCCGCCTTTTGTGTTTATCTTTATATCTTGTCCAGACATCGTTTTTGCGTTCTTCATATTCGTTATGTCCTTTGAAGTGTACTTACCCTGTATTATGTGGTATTTCAACACATTTTCCAATTTCCTTTTGTTACCTAACAGTTTTGTTAATTCCTTCTTCGACATCTTCTCAAAAGCCTCGTCGGTAGGTGCAAAAACCGTGTAAGGTCCCTTTCCTTCCAATACGTACTCAAGGTCTGCCGTTTCAAGAGCTTTTCTCAATTTTTTCAGATGATTGTCTCCTTTTACTTTTTGGGCTATATTTTCCATTTTTTCACCCCCTATATGGTAAAATATATCAAATCCACACTAGTATTTAAAGATGAATTAACTTATAGATTAAAAAATAAAATTTAAGGGGTTTGGATTATTTTTTTCACCCGTTTTATCTTATCAGAACTCTTCTTCGGAAGAAGATTCTTCCATATCATCCAGTTCGTCAAACTCTTCTAGAGGCTCGTCGTCGGTCATCTCTTCGTTTTCTTCAACAGGTGACTCTTCCATCGGTGTCGGAGTCTTGCCCCTCTTCATAACAAACACCAGTAGTATAACTCCAATCAAGGCTACAACGACCAATATCCACCAATAGTCAGATAAAGAATCCATAAAGTTGGGATCCTCCTCTTGGTCATCTGTATCATCAGGATCGTCTGGGTCATCTGGATCGTCTACCTCTCTAAATACTGCAGTTATAGTTTTATCCTGATCCATATTGAATGTTATCTGAGTATCCGCTGCCAGGTAATCACCTGTCCATTCTACGAACTCCCATCCATCTACGGGAACTGCAGTAAGTGTAACCGTTTCTCCTTCTTCATAAAGTTCCTGAGTGGGTCTTACGCTGCCTTCTCCTTCTACGACAACATTTAGTGAATAAACCACTACATCACCGACCCTAACAGCTATGCTCTGATTTCCTAGATGGAAGTAATATAGGCCTAACTCTTCAAATGTATGTGTTTCATCCACCGATATCGTGTCACCTGGTTCCAAAGTCCATTGGCCCACTGGGTCAGTCCCCATGGTCAGCTGGATAGTTCCTGATCCCGTGCCGATGTTTTCGATATTAGCCGATATACTGACAGTTAGAGGTTCGTCGCCTTCCGTTGGATCTACAACGAAACCTGTAACTTCTATCTCTGCTGCAGTTTGTTGGAACACCGCTACTACAGTCTTATTTCCATCCATGGTTATGGTTATCTCTGACGAAGTTCCTGAAGCGTCTCCAGTCCATTCAACGAATTCCCAACCGAATTCAGGTACCGCGGTCAATTCAACTCTATCTCCGTCGATATATTCCGATTTCCACGGGTCTACATCTACATAGCCGGAACCCTCGACTACGGTATCTAGATGATACCTATCCACGTCGTCCGGTATCTCTTCAACGAAATGGGCGGTCAGGGTCCTGTCTCTATCCATGGAAACGGAGATATAGGAAGAATATTCGTACTCATCGGGAATATCACCGGTCCAGTGACTGAATTCCCAACCATCAGAGGGTAGGGCATGGATGTCTACTAATGTTCCATCTTCGTATTCAGCTTGGTTAGGGGATATGTCTAGTGAGCCGCTGCCTTCAATATTAACAGTAAGCTCAAACATCTCTACGTATACGAAATGGGCGGTTACAGTCTTGTCGCTGTCCATGTAGATCCCTATTTGATCGTATTCTTCATGTCCCTCTGGCAAATCACCGGACCAATGACTCAACTCCCAACTAGGATCAGGCGAGGAATCTAGATATACCCAGGTCCCTTCCTGATACTTACCCATGGTTGCATCGGGCTCTGGAGATACGGTTACGTTTCCATCACCTTCGGTGTTCACCGTCAGTTCGTAAAAGTCGTACTGCAGTTCGAAAACTGCTGTTATATTGTAGTCGCCCTCCACGATGATATGGGTATTCGCTGCATTGACATCTTCAATATTTTCCGTATCTCCGGTCCACTCGACGAAAACATAATTCGTATCCGCCTGAGCTTGTAGATTTACCCATCCCCCATAGGTATAGGTAAATGTTCCTTCACCTGGATCCGTGACGGAACCGCCATCCGTGCTATCTATGGTAAGATCGTATTCACTCAGTTGGAATATGGCTGTGATAGAATAATCGTCTTTCATATCGATGGTGGTCTCTTCAGAGAAAATATCAGCTATATTTTGAGTATCCCCGGTCCATTCCTCGAACTCCCAACCGCTGTTCGGTATGGCTTTGATAGTCGCTAAACCTTCATCCATCCACTGCGAACCGGAAAATAATTCTTCACCATCGACTTCAACTGTACCTTCCCCTTGTATATTCAAAGTAAGAATGAAATGATCAAGAGTTGTAAAGACATAATCCTGAGAGCGTGTGTAGTTGTTACCACCATCATTGGTCGATACCACATACCAATTGTACGAATTTACATAATCAAGGTCTTCCATGGCGTCTGTTTCAACTACTCCATTACTAGCGATAGTTTCGCTGTAAACAAAGGTTCCCTCTAAATAGAACTCCACCTCCGTAGGATGTCCGTCAGCTTCTACATAAACGGATAAAGTGGTATTCAATGGAACGCTGGTGGCTCCATCCTGGGGTGCAGCGTTGGAAAACGTTATCTGTAGAGCAAATTGAGCGTTTGTCCACGGATAATTATCGACGTTTTCGCCTCCATCTATGTTCCTCTGCTCATCGATCATACCGTCTGAACCGAGTACGTCCTGATCCGCACCGCTGTAATCATCCGGACCATCATGGTCGTCCCAGTAATTCCCTCCGGAGGGATATCCGTTATCCCATGAATTATCGCCGGAATCATAAGCGTGTTCGTTATTGTTGATGAACACGTTATGATATATCATATTACCATCACCGCTGTGTATCTGGATTCCCTCGTCATGGTCGTATATCCAATTGTCCCTGATGATGTTACCCTGTGATGCAGATTCCAGAACTATTCCCACTTGGTTTTCATACACTTCATTTCCATATATCTCGTTGTCAGTTGAGTTGAACATTGCCATACCTGCAAAATTTCCATGCACCTCGTTGTTTGTGATCCAGTTCTCCCAAGAGAATCCCATTAGTATACCGCCCGTAGCATCGCTGATATCTAGACCATCCACTGTAACACCCGTAGAGTTGGCTAGTATGACCTGACCTGCCGGAGATCCCACTGTTCCACCAGTTTGATCTTTGACATACCAGACCGGACCACCATTAACCATGTTTGTCAAATCTATATCGTGGGTATTCCAGTGCTCAACTTCACCACCCATGATAACGATGCTGTTGCTAATCATTTGGTTTCCAGATAACGTATTATGCATCGAATCAATGATAGAGATCCCGAACATGTTGTCAGATAATTGGTTATCAATTAAATCGTTATACTGAGAACCTTCTGCAAGAACAATCCCCATACCACTGAAGTCATCCGTAGGTAAATTCTCGTTTGCTGTATTGTTGTGTATGTTATTATATTCAGACATCATCAGAACTATACCGAATTCGTTGAATGAAACCTCGTTATAGTAGATTTCATTGTTATTAGACCCTGTTATTGAGATACCATATTCAGCGTCATTACATATGTTGCTAGTTATTATGTTATCATGAGAACCCATCAAATAGATGTTTTCATTGACACTATTCACAAACTCGCTGGTGGTAATAGTACTTTCGTGGACATCAAGCATGATCAAGCCGTGGTTATTATCCATAGATTTCACGTACTCGATGGTGACATTTATCAACGGATGAGTCTCTGGGGGACCACCCTCTTCACCGTTTTCACCCCATATGGGATTCAAAAGAGCTATGCCTGCTCCAGGATCTCCTCCAGTGGCATTCATCACTGTGAAACCTTTAACGGTGGTATGGTTAGCCATGACGATAAATCCAAAATCATCTCCTTGTGCATCTATGTAGGTTTCATCCATTCCAGAACCGATCAGATCGATGGATTTATCTATCCATACACTTTCTTC
>JBMCUO010000096.1:0-5051 GCA_048622455.1 Candidatus Saliniplasma sp.
GGTTTCTCTTCTAGTTCATGCCATTTATTCAGGTATATCTTGATTCCTCTATGGGAGGTGGTGACCGTCTTCTCTACTGTGAAATATCCTTTCCATTCTATTGCTGCAGCGAAGAACATCTTATCGATTCCTTCATTCTCTAGTATCTTCTGCATCTTGGTGGAGTTCTGTATCCTCCACCAGACATAATATTGAGAATCCTCTGCATACCCTATCTTTTCCTCTAGAGTTTCTATGGAAGTGTAAACACCGATATCGGTCATGGTTTCACCCCACAAATCCGATCTCCTTCTTGTTCGAGAATCTCATCAGCTATTGCCCTGTACGTGTCATCGTCTCGATAGTGGCCCAAGAAGCAACACCTGACGAATGTATCTACAAGTTCTCTCTTAGACATCCGCTTGAGCGGGAGCCTGATAACTATCACTAAAATCCCCTCCTGTACTTACCTGTGTAGTCGGTTTCAAGTCTGGAGATTTCCCTCTCCATCTGATCAAGCATACGGTCCTCTTGAGCCTGAGCTAGAGGACACTGAACACTTGGTACATCGCAATCCTGTCCGTCCCCTGTATAATGTTCACATTCTACATCTGCACATGAGTTTAATCTCATGCTTTAGCCCCCTTGAGGTTTTTGAGATGTACAGGATGTTTCTGTCCGCACCACTTGGACCACAGACCCCACAAATTTCTATCACTTGAATCTTTCAATGTTGGAGCTACCAGGTACCATTCATGTGTATCTCTTATAAGAATAGGCCAATCGTAAAAATCGCTGGATCTGATTTCTAGTTTTACTTTGTCCCCTGGTTCAGCATCTATATCCATTTCTGTGAAAATATCATAAAGGAGAGCGTTACGGATGTAAGAGCCTTTTATTTCCTGAACCCTGTATAATCTTTCATCATCTGGAAAATAAAATTCCACAATATCTTCATTTCCAAAAGCTTCTTCAAAAGTTTTTATTCCTTTGTAATGCTTTGCTAGAGATTCAAGAGTACCTTTAGCTACTGTACCATTATAATTTACTCTTGCACCATGCTTTGATGTTTTTTTCCACCAAACCATATTCTAGAGCACCCCCCAGATGTGCAGATATAGCAGAAAAACCAAAGTCCATGCGATTATGTTGCCTGTCCATAATGCAGCCAACATCGCAACTGGCACGTACTCGTATCTGATATCTCTGTATCTCACTGGGACCACCCGTTCTGGATGTGAAGAGTGTTGTTGCCCACCCGTTGCTCCAAGTCCTCTATCTTCTCCTGTAGCTGCTCAACCTGTTCCTCCAACTCATCTTCTTGACTACCCTGGTCTTTTTTATCAGCCCCCAGGCTCGGGCTGTTAGTTTCTTCCTTTTTCGGCATGCGGTTCCCCACCGTTAGTGAATTCTCTAATTCGTTGAGCATAAAGCTGATCTAAAATATCCTCCCGTGAGGTACGAAATTCGTACTTATCTAACCCCCTTCCAGAAAAATCAAAATTTCCTAATCTCTCTGGGCCCACTCCCTCTCTGGATGGGGGCCGATTGGTACGAATTACGTACTTTTCGGCATGCGGTTCCCCAAACCCCCCCATCTGGAGAGGGACTAAATTTTGTAATAAAATATCTTCTAGATTTTCTTCTAAAACAGGTGAATACTCAGCTATTCTTTTAGATTCAAGTTCTCGTTCTCGATCATCTCTTTTTCGTTCATGAATTCTATCTCTAGAGCATCTCTCTTCTTGTCCTCCTGTACCCCGATGTATCTCTGAGTCACTTCCACGCTCTCGTGGCCTAGAAGGTCTCGAATTGTCATGATCTGCACTCCACTGTTGTAAAGCCTCCTTGCGAATGTTCTCCTGAGTATGTGAAAACCTCCGAGTTCCACAGCTGCTCTTTCCTCTATATCTTTCAGCCTCTTGTCCATCACCGTATTGCCCATGCTCCCCATCGAGCCGAACCTCTGCCAGCACAGTACATGCTTTGGGTCCTTCACATCCTTGCTGTATTGCTTTGCCCTTTCGAGCATCTTGTCTCTTTTTTTCTCCCATCTTTCTAAATATTCTTCTGTGAGTGGATGGAAGGGCATCGACCTCCACTTGTCGTACTTTCCATGTATCGATATCGATTTCATGCGAAAGTTGATGTGTTCCCACTTCAACCTCTGCATCTCGCATCTCCGTAGGCCTAGATCTCTGCCTAGATGGAATATCATCATATAGATACCGCCCATGTCTTCCACAACATCTCTTATGAGCTCGCACTCTTCCTTCGAGAGCCAGTTTACGGATCTGTCTTTCACATTCCCTATATGAAATTTTATCTTGTTGATCTCCTGATTTCCCACGTATTCCATGAAGATCTTCAAGATATTCCAGTAATATGATTTCGTCTTCGGAGAAAGATCGGACCAGTTGGTTTCTGCATAATTCAATATCTCGTCTCCTGAGATGCAGGAAGGTTTTCTTCCTGCGAAGGTTTTCCGAATCCTTAACAATTCTCTTTTGTAATCCTCTTGAGTCTTCTGAGCCCAATCCTTCATCTTGGATTGAGTCTCTACAAAATCCTCTACGGCCTTTTTGAACGGTATCCTCGGCATGCGAATTCCCCAATTCTATATTTATATACATGTTAGTAAAAGTTTTTATCGAGTCTATATTTAAAAAGGAAAAGATCATGGTTCGACCTCCTTTTTTGGAAATAAGCTGGGAGCTCCACAGTCTAGACACCAATAGGATTTGAAGACTTCTCCAGTTGCAAACCTAAGCACTACATCACAGTCATATTCTAGATTTGTGCTACCGCAGTTCTCACATTCGTACTCTTCGTCTCCTTTATTCCTAATGACCATCTCAACTCGTGAAAACTGTGGTAGCTTCTTCTGCATCATGTTCATCCTTCCACCTCCAATCTATCGTCTATCCAGACTATAGAAGGGTTTTTCTCGATCTGTACCTCCCTCAAACCTCTTTTCTCTATTATCTCGTCATCCGTAGGTATTAGTTCCCCCTCATCATTCTGTATGTGCTGTCTCGTCCTCCTCAGAGTCTCGAAAGAATATCCCTCCAACATATCCTGCAGATGATATTTCTTCAAAGGCCATCCGAGCTCATCTTTCAAATAGTAGAACCACAACTTCCTGTCGGAGTTCCGAGCTTCTGGATAATCCTGCAGGATCTGCTCGACTAGATCCTTAGCGTTCAAGATTCTCCCTCCTGAAAATCTTCTATTTTTGTGACTCCATGCTCTTCTCTCATATGTTCTGCATATATGGTCTGTTTTTCAGGGTGTTTCAAATCTTTTAGTGCATGTTCCTGGAAGAAGTATTCCCCACATTTTTCACATTTTTTCATCCCGAAATCACTCCTTTTAATCGTCTAATAACACAAGAAAGATTTACACTGGACCCTCTACAAGAATAAAAAAAGAACGGAGGGTGATTATCGTAAAAAAATGATGCTGGTCGGGAGGATGAAGAAGTCTCACTATAGCTTATATTTGAAAAAATATCTTCCCGACCAGTTCTAGATGGAGCTGGAGGTATGGGTTTGGGGAAGGCATTTGGTGCAACCTTGAACCTAGCCATACCTCCAGCATGATGAAATAATATATCCGAAAAAACAGTTGACATGCGGTTCCCCAAGCGGTTGCGAACTCGCCTTCCTTTTGGTTTCCTTTTCATGCGGTTGCACCTTGCTAAATTACAATTGTTATATTACAATATTCCCTATTTATATCTTTTGTAGAATAACAATTGTAATTAAATAAGAGAGGGTTTATTATTGTTTGTTAATTGGGCATAAACAATGAAGAGGTCCGACAATCCGCTCAATAGCCGATATAGCTATCATATGCTTCTATATTTGAGGGAGAAGGGTGAGGTGCCAATATCCTCATTAACACCTGATGTTAGTACTAGTTATAGAGCTGTCCGTGACCTTGTTGGTGATTTAGAGGAAGTTGGCCTTATTGATCTAAATAAACAGTTCTCACCTAAAAGGAAATTCACGGTTTCTCTCACGGATATAGGTGAGAAAGTTGCTGATAAGTTGATAGAAATAGAGAAGATGCTAGAAGATTAATCCTTCTGAGTATTTCGATATCTGTATTTACAATCCCTTTTACAACCAATATTCAAATCAGGGAGGGGTATCTCTTTCTTTAGGTTTGCGTTGTTCTCCTCAATCAACTCAAGATAAAAATCGTTCATATATTCGAATATATAACAGTCCTCTGCATCCTTCCCCATCTTACATCTGAGATCTTCTATCACCAACTGTACAGCCTTCTCCAACTTAACATCTGAGCTTACGTTATTCATTCAATTCGCCTCTAGGGAAAGGATATCATGGAATAAGAGCTTATAAAGATGGGAGAGGGAGAGAGGGCGATAGGGTAAAAGTGCGTTAATTATAAATATATTTGACATGATTTTAAGTTGAGGTTTGCAAGGATGAAGAAGATTATTATATTTATGGCAATCATTCTGGTTGTTGGATTGGTATTTTCTGGGTGTACTGATATTTTAGATGATGAATATAATCTAAGATATGAATACAGTACTGGTGATACATGGACCTATAAACTAGTGGAGGAGGAATACCCTGATATGACTGTTAAATATGAGGTTGTTGACCCAACGTCATCATATAAAGGAGAAGATGCTGCAAAGTTGAGCTTGACTGTTTTGAGTGCTGATTATGATGATGAGGATATATCTATTAGAGAGATTTCAGGAGATGGTAGTGCATACATTGGTAAAAATGTGCAGGATACCATTTATATGGAACTAGAATTAAGGGGAGAGATAACAATCCCAGATTTAGAGGATTGGTTTGAATATAAAACAGAAATATCTACAGAATATGATTATACAGGATCCTTCCCTGAAAGTGTGAAAGAAGGGGATACATTTTTAATAACTAAGATCGAAGAAAGCACTACTGTCACCTATGTTGACGGGGAAAAATTTGATGAAGAATCTACAAAAGAAATCACAACTAGGAATTATGAAGTTGTTGGTGAGGAGACCGTAACAGTCAATGCTGGAGAGTTCGAATGTATTAAGT
>JBMCUO010000097.1:0-5039 GCA_048622455.1 Candidatus Saliniplasma sp.
GAAGTGGAATATAAACTGATCCTGGAAGATCAAGCGGGTAAAGTCGTGGGATCGGAGAGTCACAATTACACTGTGGAATAGTGTATTACTTGAGCTGATTTATTCATATTCAGTTCAGCCAAAAATTTATCTATCGACTGATCATACCTCATCATATGAAACGTGCTGTTATCCTTACTGACGGACTCCTAGACAAGAACGCTGCAAAAACATCCCACGGTTTACTCAGATACTCAAAAGAATACGATATCGCCGGAGTTATAGACAGTAAATTTTCAAATAGATATACGGATGAAATCATCTCTCACTGTGGCCACATACCAATTTATGGATCCATAGAGTCTTTTTTGAAAAAGGACGAAGCAGATCAGCTGATAGTTGGTGTTGCCACAATAGGCGGATATCTCCCTGAAAACTTCAAAGAACATATCAAAACTGCCATGAAAAATGGTATGAACATAATATCTGGACTTCACTATTATCTAAGCGATGTCGAGGAATTCGCCTCATTAGCTGAGAAATACGAAGTGGATATCAAGGATATCAGAAGATCGCCACCTCTAGACGAACTGCACTACTTTCAGGATCGAAAAAAAGAGATGGATGCCTTAACAATTCCGTTTTTGGGTACCGACAGTTCTGTGGGTAAAAGAACAGCCTTGATATCAGTCTATGAAACACTAAAATCAAAAGGAGAATCCGCAGCGTGGGTAGCTACCGGCCAGACTGGTATGCTCCAGGGAGCTGATTTCGGTCTCCCCCTTGACTCCATAACAGGGGATTACATGGTCGGTGAGCTGGAACACAAGATATGGCTTGCCTGGAAAGAGTCAGAACCCGATGTGATACTGATTGAGGGACAGGGCAGTATATCTCACCCTGCATACGTTTGCGGTTCTAGAGCGGTTCTAGCAGCAAGCCAACCGGATGGAGTCGTACTTCAGCACTCACCTAAAAGAAAACACAGACATTATAGGGAAGACGAAATCAAGTGGCCAATGCCTTCGGTCGAACATGAAAGAGAACTCATAAAATTATATTCTGGAGCTGAAGTGATCGCTTTAGGTATCAACCCTGAATTTATGGATCAGGACGAGAAAGAGAAAGTGATAAAAAGTTACGAGGGGAAACAAGGTTTACCAACCGCAGACGCTCTAGAGAAACCAGAGAAGATCGCTGATGCAATCATCGAGCTTTTATGAATTTAATCATGATCGGACCGGAATAATCTAACACCCTTATTTTCAGGTTCAGCTATCCTTAAACTTGTGTTCTTATCGTTAATGGTCAACCATTCTTTCATCTTATTTTTGACTTCATGGGCTTTATCCGCAGTAGTAAGACCATATATTGTGGGTCCCCATGAACTCTGGCCAACGCCGTAGGTATGTTTCTTTAATTCATTTATTATATCCCCTACGGCAGGATGGAAGATACCTTGTTGATAATCTGAAAAAGACTTGCCGACTGTTTTCTGTATGTGTGTCATATGGTAACCGAAATCTTCTATATCTCTTGCTTTCAACGCTGGCAGTATACCCATGACGATGTGATGACTGATGATCTGTGGAAATCTTTTAGAGACTTTCAACTCTTCCATTATCGGCTGTTCCTCACTTTCATCGAAACCTTCCCACTCATTAGCAGAGATTATTATGAACCGCCAATCCTCTGGGATGTCATTCTGGAAGAGGAGAGGAGGTACCTCCATGGGGGCACTTTTACCCCCTTCTAATATGAAGCCACCATGCTTGAAGCCGTAAGTTCCGATAGCTGAAAAACGCGCTCTACCGATCATTTTGGCTAGTTTTATGGGATCGATATCATGACCTGAAAGTTTAGCCATGGCAAATCCCGTACCTAGACACAACTGCGTGGTTGAACCTAAACCCACATGTCTCGGGATATCTTCTTCCACCCTAACTCGAAATCCATTTTTTATTTTTAAGTCTTTTTTAATTCGGTTGTATACTTTCCTAACATCTTTCACATTCCTCTTACTGGCTTTGACTCTTAAGTCCTTCTCTATAGTTTCAACTTCGATAGTGAAACCATCTTTGATGGTGAGTCCCAAGGCACCATAGGATCGTATAAATTCTCTACTGAGATCGATTATCCCCATGTGGAGTCGAGAAGGTGTTTTTATTATCATTCTGCATCGAACTCCATCCTATATTTATCGACTTTCTCCTCCAAAACATCTATCCCTAAACCTGGTTGGTCTTGTGTCCATAATCTACCATCTTTGAAATCAAATCCAGACGTGATATTATCCGAGAGCATGAAGTGGCTGTCTAGATCAGCATATCTGATATTTCCAGTGCTCATGTGTAGATGTACCGCTGCGGCAAGAGACGGAACTACTTCGCCCATGCACCCGACCATGGCATTAACACCGTATTCTTCCAATACTTCCACTATCTTTCTCCCACCGGTTATACCACCGCATTTCATGAGTTTGATATTGATAAGGTCAGCCATCTCTCGATAACATATCCGTTCAGCATCTTCAGGGTCCTTGACACTTTCATCGGCCATTATGGGGATCTGTGAACGTGACGTTACCGTTCTCATCCCTTCTTCATCTCCCACGGTAATAGGTTGTTCGATAAATTCGATATCTAGTTCTTCCAATTTCTGACATAACGTGAGTGCTTCCTGAACCCTGTAGCCCTGATTTGCATCGACCCACATGTCAAGCGTTGGACTCACTTCGTCACGTATAGCTTTCAATCTTCTTATATCCTCGAAAAGGTCCAAACCTATCTTAACTTTCAAGGCCTTGAACCCCTGGTTCATGAACTCATGGGCTCGTTCTACAGTTTCACTTCTCGACATTATACCTATCGTTCTGTCTGTAACTATACCTTTTTCTCTTCCGTCGAAAAGTTCGAAAACTCTTTTACCCTCTAATTTAGCCTTCAGATCATACAGAGCTATATCTAGACCTGCCAATGCAGCCCTACCGTCCGGTAACCGTTCTCTCTGCCTTGTCCAAAATTCTTCGATATCGATATCTTTACCTTCGATATCTTTTTTCATGGCTTCCAAGGCCTTTATCATCGATTCCGTGGTCTCTTCAGTCACGTCGTTGGCGGAGGCGTTTCCCCAACCGACCTTATCCTCTCCATAAACTTTGACCATCACGTTCTCTGTTGTGAGGGCGGACCCACTGGCTATTTTAAAAACTTGGCTCCTATCTATAGCTGTAGGGATATATTCCAATCTTTCAATTTTCATCTAAATAGACCTCCTTAAAATATTCACACATGTCCGTTAAAGGACATATCTGACATTTGGGTCTTCTAGGCTGGCAAATATTTTTTCCAAATTCGACCATCAGCCTATTGATCTCGATCCAATACTTTTTTGGGATCTTCTCCTGGAGTACTTTTTCAGTTTGCTCCGGAGTTTTTGTATCCGCGATACCCAACCTGTTACTTATCCGATGGACGTGGGTATCGACCGGTACCGCTGGTTCCGCGAATCCATAAACTAGGACACAGTTACCTGTTTTTCTACCTACCCCTGGCATATCCAATAATTTACTAAGGTCCCTAGGTACCTCATCATCGTATCTTTCATGGACTATTCTGGATACCTCTTTCACCCGTTCGGCTTTAACGTTGTAAAAACCTGCTGGTCTGATCAGTTCTTTGACTTTTTCCAAATCCGCGTCTGCAAGTTCCTTTGGTGTCCCGTATTCATCAAAAAGGGCCTCTGATGCTTTATGTGTATTAGCGTCCTTGGTCCTCTGAGATAATATCGTAGATATCAATACTTTAAAGGGTGACCTCTTAGGGATTTCCTGTGATTTAGGGTCATTTCCAGGGAACGCTCCTATCTGGAATTCCTCTTTAAGTCTTTTTACCATTTCACCATAATTTACCTTGTCCATCCTTTCTCACGTCCCCTAGTAGGTATATAGAACCGGTTACCAAAATGAGGTCTCCTTTTTTCCATTCTCGAACAGCAGATTCTAAGGCATCGAATCCGGATTTGAATGGTTTCGCTGGACAGTGATCTGAAAATTCATGGGATAATTTTTCGCTATCCATACTCCTTTCACTATCGGGTTCTCCCACAAAAGCCATATCACATTTGGGACCTATGATATCCACCATACTCTCATAATCCTTATCTTCAAGTATGCCTAACACCAATAATAATCTTTCGTAATCTAAATCTTTTAAGCCGCTTACTAATGCCTGCATACCCAAGATGTTGTGAGCAGAATCCATCACTATCCAAGGTTCTTCTTTTACGGTATCCATCCTTCCTGGTAGTTGAGTCTGCTTAATACCGTTTATGATATCTTGTTTTGAAACTTCGAATCCCTTCGATCCGAGCCCTTCTACTAAAGCTAAAGCGGTCAGTGCGTTCTCAGCCTGCCATTCTGTAAAACCTGGAATCGGTATCTCACCATACTCTGGCAGTTGTAATCTCAGCGGGTGCCTTATAATTTTATACTCCCTATCAAGTGCGAAATTGTAATCGGCCCCTCTTCTCTGACAAACCTCTTTAAAATACCGCCTCAAGGACTCGTCCTTTTCCTCGGTAACGAAAAAATTTCCTTTCTTGATGACACCCGCTTTTTCAACGGCGATCTTCTCTTTCGTATCTCCCAAATATTTAGAATGGTCCATACCTATGGTTGTAACCACTGACGCTAAGTTATCGACCACGTTGGTGGCATCCAGTCGTCCTCCCATCCCAACTTCTAACACTGCAGCATCGATATCTTCTTGAGAAAAATGTAAAAATGCTAGGGTGGTCAGCACTTCGAAAAAAGAAGGTCTTTTTTCAGGGTCTACATTTTCGATCTCCCTGACCACTGGATCGACCGTATCGATTAATTCCCATAACTCTTCCTGTGTGATATCTATACCATCTACACTTATCCTCTCTTCAAAATATGTTTGATGCGGGGAGATGTACATTCCAGTTTTGTACCCGGCATTATGTAAAATATTTGAGATAAAAGTACACACGGAGCCTTTACCGTTGGTCCCCGCTACTAAAATTGACTCAAAATCTTT
>JBMCUO010000098.1:0-5038 GCA_048622455.1 Candidatus Saliniplasma sp.
TCTCGGATTGTTTGATATCCCTACTTGCCATCCCGATATCAGCGGTTCCTTCTATTATTGCGTTTATACCATAGCCTGAACCACCACCACTAACTGATACTTGGATATCATCATGTTCGTTGTTGAACTCCTCTGCAGCAGTTTCAGCTATAGGAAGAACAGTTGAAGAACCTGTAGCCGTTACCTCATTCACTCCATCATCTTCTTCGGTACAACCAGCCATCAAAACACTGGCAACTAAAAGTATGCCGACCAGGCCGAAGACCATCATCTTGCTTTTCTTTTGCATCTTCATCAGATAAATGGAAATGAGATGGAGAATATATACTTTATCTGTATAGAATATAGTTGTGTATTTAGTATATATAGAGGGTATATAAAATATTTAGAGTGCGTATTTTGGTCATTCAACGATTCGGGTTCCTGTGAATTGTTTACCCCTGACGGCATTTTCAAAAGATCCCAGATCACGTCCATCTACGATGTACGTTTCAATATTGGCTCTTTTGATGATCTTAGCGGCCAGTGGGTCGAATACTACGTTCGGTCCTGCCCCACCCTCGCTTTTGGAAACTATCTCCAGTAACCTATCATAATCTAGTTCCGGTATCTTCTTGGCATCCTTATCCTTCTTGGGGTCCGCAGTATAGACACCATCTATAGATGTTGCATTGATCAATTTATCAGAGTTTAACCGTTCAGCCAGCATGGCAGCGACAGCATCTGTGGTATGTCCTGGATGAGTTCCCCCCATGGTGATGACAGAATAATGGTTTCCCGCTGAGATAGCTTCGTCAAAGTTATCCGCCGGTATCGGATAAACGTCCTTGCCCATGGCGATTATCAGTAATCTTGCATTCAATTTGGACGTGGATATACCGAGTTCATCAAGAGTGGCCTCATCAGCACCCAAAGACCGTCCCCATTTGATGTATCTCCTGGCGGTACTACCTCCACCGACGACAAGGTATAGTTTGTATTCTTCCTTCAATGACTTTAAAATCTCAGCAAGTTCTTGGATATAAGAAACGTCATCATCATCCGGCAACAATATCGACCCACCGATGGATATCACTATCTCTTCTCTCATGGTACCAAAACATGAAACATCGTATGGATATATAATTGATATGGTATTACCCGACCGAACTACATATCCCGAAAAAGTCTATATGTATAGGTTTTATTTAAAAAATATCAGATGAATAACAGAAATGTATTATTGATCACCGTGGATTCCCTGCGCTGGGACGCAATTTCCGATATGCCTAACATACACGCTTTTGCAGAGAACAACTCATACTTCACCCGAGCTTATACAAACGGTCCCTCGACACCGTTCTCTTTTCCAAGCCTTTTCAACGTGAATTATGACCCTATAAAAGACCCGATAAAGATCAGGTCACCGACCTTGACTGAAGAACTTAAAAATGAAGGTTATGAGACTTTTGGCTTAGTAGCTAGTAATCCGTACATATCAGCTTTATCAGGCTATCAGAAGGGGTTCGATACCTTCGAAGATTTTATCACGTCTGAAGGAAGAGAAGTGCGGGGCATGTTGTGGAATCTTTTTCAAAAATTCCCTAACTTATTTCAGAACCTCAGGGATGTATACAAATGGTATTTTAAGGCAGACGTCACCTCTTCTTTAAGTGGAAAAGTGATCGTCGATAAGAGCAGGAGTTGGTTATCAGATATTAAGAAAAGCGACAGACCTTTTTTCTTCTGGGTACACTTCATGGACACCCATTATCCATATACACCACCATTAAAACACACAGACTTCTCCTTACGGGATATCACATCCTTGAATAATTACAGAAAGAAACGAGATCTAGAGAATACAGAGAGATCGAGACGGAAACTGACCCAACTGAAGGAACTCTACAAAGACGCAGCAGGGTGGTTGGACGAACAGATGAAAGGTCTGTTCGATAACTTGAAGACTCTAGAGTTATGGGATGATACCGATATCTTGATAACTTCAGACCACGGGGAAGGCTTCGGTGAACATTCATTCTTGGGACATCCGTCTCAACTCTACCAAGAGGTTGTAAAAATTCCATTAGTAGCTAAAATAGATGGAATATCCGGAAAAGAAAATAAGATGGTGGAGTTGAGAGATATCCCAGCGACTTACTGTTCCAGCTCTCGTAGAGGTGGGAGAGATCTGAGGAAGACCGTGAATGAAAAAAGAGAGATACCTCTGAGAGCAAGACACGCAGGTAACAGAAGCTGCATGAAAAAAGGTATGAACTTAATCGATAGACCAGAGAGTTTGAAGTACGGGATCTATGGAATGGTTACGGAACGGTACAAATTCATATACGACGAAGAGGGAAGTGAAATGGAACTGTACGATCTGAAGAGGGATCCGGGAGAGAAAACAAACATATCTATCAAAGAAAAAGATATCGTTCAAGATTTCTTTAATAAATTCAATATCGTCTAAACGACCAAAAAAATAATGTATTTTCTATCTTTTCCTATGTATAATGAAAGTCCTTCACGTCTGTTCCGAAGATGCAACTCCCATGCAGAATATCATCAAACTGTATAAAAAGAAATTCAAGAAAAAGAACGTCCAGGTGGATATGAGCTTCGGTGATAAATCTGTTAAAGGATACGATATCGTTCACGGGCACTACGCACTGACGAAACCGGTGATACAGGCGAATAGGATGGCTAGAAAAGAATCGATACCGTTCATACTACATTCCCACGGAAGCGATGTTCGGAGGATTATCGGTAAAGGGGCGGCAAAACTTCCATTCCACCACCGATGGATATCGAAACACATCCGAAAAAAATCGGATTTGGTGTTGTTGAGTACTCCGGACCTGGAAGAATGGGCTGAAGGGATCTACGTTCCAAACCCCGTTGATCTAAAGATGTTCAAACCGTTAGATGTAGATAAAACTGGTAAGATACTTCTTCTGGGTAGGTTCACCGATGGTGGTGGGATCAAGAAAGTTCTAGACCCTAAAAAACAGTACGACTGCATAAACTGGGGAGATAAAATTGATTTCCCGGATAACGTTAACAATTTACCCTTCTTGGACCATGATAAGCTTCCAGAACTACTGAATCGATACGAGAAGATGATAGGTCCGATGGTGGATCCCGTCTCATTGGCTAGATTAGAAGCCATGGCATGCGGTCTGAAAACTTATACGGATTTCCCGAAGAAATATACCAGTTACTACGGTTTCGAAAACCCGGATAATGTCAAAGATCCGAGAAGATTCGTTGAAAAATATCATCATCCGGATAAGATCACCGATTACTTACTGGACATCTACGAAAGTTTGGTTTGAATCCTACTGTTCGCAGATTATATCGACTATTCTTTTACCTGCATCCCCTTTGCCGTAGGGACCTTCTTTCGAATCCCAGTCTTTTTTGTTGAAATCGTTGATTCGATCCAATATGACTTCGTTATCGGTTCCGACGATCTCTGCGAAGTCTGCTTCCACGGCTTCCGGTCTCTCCGTAGATTCACGCAGTACGAAAACCTTTTTATTGATATTCGGAGCCGTAGCTTCTTCCTGGATACCACCAGAATCCGTCAATATATATTCACAATCTCTCATGAGAACTAAAAATTCAAGATAACCCTGGGGTTTTACTAATTTCATACCCTCGATGTTGTTTAATCGGTTGTAAAGGCCAAATTCTTTGAACATCTTCTCGGCCCGGGGATGTATCGGGTAGATCATAGGTGTGTTCAAGTCTTCGAATACTTTAAGCAGGTTCTCCAGGACTTTTTTTTCATCTACATTCTCCGCTCTGTGAGCCGTAACTAAAACATACTCATCCGGTAGCTCGAAATCGAATTCCGCTTTCCTTTCAGCGATCTCCATGTTCTGTAAACAGGCATCGATGACGGTATTACCAGTTACGTGTACCTCACCCCATACGTTCTCATCTCTAAGTATCTCTGCACTGTTTTCGGTAGGTGCGAAAAGTAGATTGGAAGCATGGTCAGTCAACCTGCGGTTGTACTCCTCGGGCATACGATAATCATAACTTCTCAGTCCTGCTTCGACATGCCCTACATTAAGACCCATCTTGATACCCGCTATAGCTCCTGCCAGCACGGTATTTGTATCCCCCTGGACCAAGACGGTCTGAGTACCGAGTTCTTCAAAGGCCTTCTCCAAACCTATCAGTGCATTACCGGTCTGTTCACCTTGACTACCTGATCCCACTCCCAAGTATCTATCCGGTTCCGGTAGTTCGAGTTCTTCGAAGAATATCTCAGAGACTTCATGATCGTAATGCTGGCCCGTGTGGATTATATCGTAATCTTCACCTCGTTTCTCCAGTTCTCTGATTATCGGACTCATCTTGATTATCTCAGGTCTCGTCCCTACAACCACGGCAATTTTCATGATCTACATGAATGTTTACAGGTAAAAAAGATTATTGATGCGGGTTTCCATTTTCATCGCATATGATCTGTATCATCTCCCAGTCTCCTTCATGTTCAGTCAAATGTTCAGTTCCGGGATTATTCAAGTAAAAGAACCAATACTGTATAACTATTTTGTTGTCGGTCGCCGTGAACACATGTGAATAAATCGCATACTCATCATCATGATCCGGCTCATCTCCGTCCCAGTCCAGGTAGTAATCCTCGTCAGTATACTCCCCCAAGTCGGACTTGCTCGGAGAACTCTTGATTATATTCGTAATCTTTCTACCACCGTACCAAATGTCATTTTTCAAATCACTATCATCCAAGAACTCCCCTATCTCTCTCGGATAAAACTCTTCATCCTCATGGAAGTACATCACCGGCGAATACGTCTCAGCGAGATCCTCCTGCTCCGACGGAGAGAGCTCCGCGTCCGTATGAATCCTGAATTCGACCTTACCGTCATCCTCTGATCTAAGCCCACCGACCGCCATCGCCTTTTCCGTTAGACCTGCTGTAATACGGATACATACCTGTGATTCCATCGCCATCCCATGATTGGTCCACAGCATCGTAGGTGAGGTCCAGCCTCTTGTCATGATAACTAGACCCGTCCAG
>JBMCUO010000099.1:0-5034 GCA_048622455.1 Candidatus Saliniplasma sp.
TCTTTCAAGTCGATCTCTCTTTTAGTGTAGATGTACGTGTAAGATGTGTATAATTATTGGTCATCAATCTTTGATAGGTAAGAAGGTCCGGTTTCTGTGAAATGTTTGGAACTGATCGGTTTGTCAGATTCGATGATAAATTCCAAACCACACTGTTGGATGATGGTGGAATTCGGTGCTGTTTTTTCTACGAGGGTGAGGTCGTAGTAGTATCTCCAGCTTTTTAGGAAAGAACAGAGAGGTGAGAATCTTTTAGTTGTATTTAGTTCGCTGTTTTGTTGTTTTACGATACCTATTTCTAATGGCTTTTTTAGGTTGTCCCTGATGGTCCTTTTTGTTTTTTTTGTGATTTTTTGTAGATCGTCGATGGTTGTAGGTTCGTGACATATCTGTGTTAGTATTTCTGTTTTTGAGTGGGAAAGAGTGTTTTTCCAATCTATATGCGGAAATGTAGTTTTCAGATTGCAAAATTTCTGTGTATGCTCGTTCTTTTTTCTTTTGATGGTTTTTTTGAGTTGTTTTGATTTTTTGATGAACCCTTTCTTTTCTAGTGTTGTTACTAGTTCACTGGTTCTAGAATAAGAAAGAGATATCTGATCGGATAGTTCTTGTAGTGTAGTTCTGTTTTTGCATATTGAAATGAGCATCGCTATCTCTTTTGGTGAAAGTCTATAATCGAACATGATTATAGAAATAAAGTCGAAATATTATAAATATATTTCGGAATTATTTCTCTTTATTGTTTTGTCGTTTTTAAAAGAATATCTTGATGGATAAGAAAGTATAAAGAAAAAGTCCCTTTCTTATTCCCAGAACATGTCCCTAAATGAACAGTTCTGATTTCATACAGATGGGGTTGATCCTACTTGTTTATACCTAGTGTTTTACTTACTCATGAGTAAGTTACTCTAGAGTAAGTTCCGATATATCTTTTAAAGTGAATATTAGATCTTTTTTAGGGGCTTTTTTTGTTACCAGCCCGAAGTACTTTTCTTTTAGATCGAATCTAGATGCTTTCCGCTTTAGGTCATCGGTTATCTGGGTGATCTCCTTATCTGATAGATCGCTCCACTTCACTTCGAAGAACATACCTTTATCGTTTTTCAAGGCCACGAGGTCAATCTCTTCACCTTTATGCCACCATCTACCGATCTCTGAGAACTCGAACGGGAGTCGTCCCTTCCTGTTCAACTCCATTAAAAATTCTTTAGCTACATCTTCGTATTTTCTACCAAGATACCGGTTGAAATCCTTCTTGATCCTGTTGGTGATATTTTCACCCTTTTCGATGAGGTGTTTTGAAGGGTAAATGAATTCGAACCAGAAATGGAACAGGTTATCGTCTATAACGTATATCCCTTTCTTTCCCATGACGGGTTCTTCCTTTTTTATATACCCCATGTCCTCTAGAACGTGTAGATATTTACCCAAAGAGTTCGAATCTACTTTGGATTTTGTCGAGATGTTTCCGAAGGTCGTGGCTCCATCGGTTATAGCTTTAAGGATCGAAAAATATCTAGAAACTTCCCTTATCTCTTCCTTGAGCAGATATTTTGGCTCGTCGTAGTACCTGCCCCCTTTCGAGAAAAGCATCCTGTTAAGGTTATCCCAGAAATCATCGTCAGGTCGGTAATCCCTCCAGTACTGTGGAACTCCACCGAACACTGAATAGACTTTGAAGGCTTCATCTGTCTCTATAGGATAGAAGTCCTTGAGAGCAGAGAAATCCATAGGTTCGAGTTTCCATGCACCGGTCCTTCTACCGTATATCGGCGACTTGCTGCTCAATATCCCCTCCATGAAAGACATGAGAGAACCGCAAAGGATCAGTTTTATATCGGTATTTTTTAGATCAGTATCCCACTTTTTCTGTAGGATGCTCATGAACGGCTTGTAGTTTTTGGCTATGTATTGAACTTCATCTATGATCACAATTAGTTTTTTCTTCTTCGCCTTTTCATTAAGATAAGTGAAGAATGCCTTCCATGAACTCAGTGGGTTCTCCTTGAGAACTTCGTCCTGAAACTCTTCCGCCATGATCTTGGAAAAATCTTCAAGAACTGTTTCGCTCTCCTCGGCCAGTAGGTATAAAGATCTTTTTTGAAAACCTTCTGTCAAAAGATATGTCTTCCCTACTCTCCTTCTTCCATAAAGCACTAAAAGTTCGGCCTGATCTGATCTGTATCGGTTTTTCAGGTAATCGAGCTCATCTTCCCTGTCGATAAATTTCTTACTCATGAGTAAGTTACTCTAGAGTAAGTAAATTATTTAAATGTTGTTGGTGAGCAGCTTCTACGTATTTTCACTATTTTCCATCTCTCAGAGGGGCACATCCATAGATGATAGGTTAGAAAGACGACGGAAGGACAACATACGGGAAGCGATCAGAGCCAGGGAATTTAGTGAGGACGGTCGTTGACCATTTCGACAGAAATGAAATTATCTTTTAGTTGGAGGATAGCCGTCATCGTTTACGGAAATCCAAGGACCACCGTGGATATAGATCTAGTCGTAAAGTTGAATGAGACTGATATAGATGACTTTGCTGCTTATCTTCAGAAGGAAGGATTTTTTTCCGACCCGAAAGATATGAAACGGGCCTTTGAAAATCAGATCTATTTCTCAGCAGAAGAAAAGGATTCGCTATTCAGACTCGATATAAAGGGAGTTTATGATCGGAGAGAGGAAGTGACTTTAAAGAACCGTAAAGAGATCGAGTTCGAAGGGATCACTATTTACTTGGCCTCTCCTGAGGATACTATCGCTCATAAGCTGTATTACGGTAGTGAACAGGATATAGAAGATGCTGAGAGTATCTACGTTCGGCAGGGAAAAAAAACTCGATCACGATTATCTAGAAGAGAGATGTTCAGCACTGGGTGTTGAGAAAAAGTTGAAAGAAATGGAAAGCGAGATAGAAGAGTTGATGGGCCGGATTGGATGAGGTAGATTCTTCATATTCCGAGCACCATCCGAGACTTAGATTTCGAAACTGATAAGTTTACCAGTCAGTGTGGGGATCACATTGGTCTGCTTTTCTATAGTTTCTGTCTGAACTAGATGTTTTTCTTTTAAGATGTTTGAAAGTCTGGAAACGGTGCTTCTAGAAAGATCGAGTTCTTCTATCAATTCGTTATAGACCTTTGGTCCTTTTTGGACTACCGTTTGTAGTATCATCTTTTCGTTATCCGTAAGCTCTTGAGATCCATAGGGTAGTTCTATCTGTTTCAGATCCCGGTCTATCTTTTCGTAGTTGTATAACCTAGTGATCTTATGATTGAAAAATACTGAACAGGCAGTGAGGGCTATGATGATCGTTCTGACCCCGCCTGAGAGATTGATCACTATCTCTCCTTTTTCATCTTTTAAAATGTTCGAGATATCTAGTATCGTTTCTTCAAAATTTTTAGTATCTAAAATCTTCTTTTCGATCTCTGTTTCCGAAGAGAAGTTGCTGACGGTCTTTTTTACTTCATCATAGGCTCTTTCTCCTCTTTTTTCGTCAGGTCTTTCTTCAGGTCTAAGGATGATGAGTTTATCGTTTTTACCTATACCATCTTTAACTATGAAAGAGATGATCTGGGAGGTATCGAAACCCAAAGGTGTTATCAGTGTTTTATGGACTTGTTCGCTACTAATGATATTCGAACTCCTTTCCGAGCTCATAATAAAACAAGGCACTTTATCCTAATTAAGTATTATTATTTTAGATATTTAAAATCCAATTAGTATGTTTGCATAATATTAAAAATAAAAAATTATATTAATGCTGCAGTTGATAGTTCTCTTATATGTTGAAAACTGCACGGGCGATACGGAACCTATCGAATGATTATATCCTAACAACGAAGATATTTTATACATCGCATCCGTTTCGATTCGGGAGGGATCAAACATAAGGGCTAAGATCTCGGTCAAGAAAAGATCCAAACCGCCACTGGGTTATGATTATCAATACTGGCTCGCCAGCATGTTGATGGACAGGATGGATACAGCTGATGGCGATCTAGCTGATTTTTTACATTCCCATACAGGTTATAAGTTCTACACATTTTCAAATCTGAAATTAGAAGATCATAGAAATTCAAATTCCGGTTTACAATTCAATAATGCACATTTCTTTTTGACTTCTCCTGATAAAAAATTCATCGAAGGTTTTGCTTCCGGTTTACTACAAGAGCCGGAATTCGAGTTAGGGCATACAGAGTTCATGGTTAAATCCATAGAGATCCTTGACAGTATACATGTCCCGGAGAAGTGCACCATGAAGACCCTTTCTCCGATATACGTTAAAACCAAAAGAAAGATAGATGGAGAACTCAAAGAGTGGGACCTCTATGCTGAAGACGGTAAGTTCTACGAGAATCTTCACAAGAACTTGGTGAACCGATACAAGGAATATTATGGAGAGGAACCCGAGAAGAATCACTTCGAAGTGAAAAATGTACATCGCTTCAAAGGCCGCAGGTATACAATAGCTGGAGATCACCGCAGGTGCAACGAGATGAAATTTGACGTTGAAGGGAGTAGAGAGTTACTGGAGTTCGGGTATGAAGCTGGCTTCGGAGAGAAGAATGCGATGGGATTTGGTTGTGTGGAGGTGGTTGAGTGATGTGTGATGAAAATAAGGTTACTATTTCTCTTTACAACGATTCTTGGTTTGACAATGGTTTAATCACTTTCTATAATATATTAGAATCTATTGATAAAGATTTTAATATTAATTTAGAGTTGACTTCAAATAATATCTCCTTTGTAATTAATGATAAAGAAGATTTTGTGAAAGAGTTAATACCAGAAATAGATCAGGCTCGAAATGATTTGATTGTAATCGGTGAAGGTGATAAAGGTGTTGAAAAAGAAGTGAAAAAGGATTTTCTAATTCTCCAAGAAGGAAAGAAAGTTGATGGAAAGGTGAGTTTTAAAGAAAGATTTTTCGACAAAGAAAAAAGAGAAGATTTTATAAAAAATGCAATCATAGTATTAACGAAAGATGGAGGCAAAAGAAATTGTATAGTTTGCGGTAGACAATAC
>JBMCUO010000100.1:0-4982 GCA_048622455.1 Candidatus Saliniplasma sp.
TAATACATGAATAGACTACAGACACAAGAGATAAGAAAATAAACAACAAAATTTCTCTTTTCGAGTGTATGCCAGGAGGGGATCACTAAGGTATCTCCTAGTTTGTTCGAAGCGATCCGCGTGTTCTCCATGAAAAAAGTGATCCTTTGATGATGAGAATAAATATCTTTCATCAAAAAATATAGGACGTACAATATCCCAAACCATGGTATGACCATCGCCAATATAGTATACAATATTGGATTTTTTTCGGACTCCTTGAACCGCGCTTCCGAGGCGATAGAACGGAGGGTAGCCAATTCCTGAGTCAGATTTACATCAGACCGTTTCTGTCTTTCCTCTAAATATTCTATTATACCCATCATCAATAAATGGTCTCTTTTGAAATGTTCAGTTCTCCTTTTGATCATAATATACCATGGATAAGCTATCAATAATACCCATGAAATAATACCCACTGCGATCATGATGTAAGCGGCTGCACCGGTTAGGATTGCATCGTCATAAACAAATCCTACTGCTAAATATAATGCAATTGTAAGGATAACACTACCTAGTATAGGAGATAAAACCCATAAAGGTGACATTATTCTATCAGTTTCAGCTCTTCTTCTCCTAGCTTCTTCGATTTTAGACCGCCCGTTAGTAAAACCAGTACCATATCTTTGACCGTATACATCCTTTTGATCCAAGGCTGTTCCTCCAATTCAGTTAGAGATGTAAAAAGGAGTATTTAATAACTAGGACTACAGATAAAAAGGTAAGATTTATTTCACACCATAATCATATCAATTCTGATGACTTACGGAATCGGTAATACATCTATAGTCAGAGCTGAAAACATCGAGAAGAAATGGGGAGTAGATGAGATCTATCTGAAACTTGAAGGAGAAAACCCCACAGGCACACACAAAGATAGATTGGCCATCCAGCATGTCGACGATGCTATCATAAGGAACTATGATACCATCACAGTTGGCTCCTGTGGAAATTACGCAATAGCTATGAGCTTCGTTGCTAGTAAATCAAACCTTGACTGTAAAGTGTTTGTACCAAAAAAATATACTGGGAACAATATCAAAAAGATGAAAAAATACGGCAGTGAAGTTTTCATAGTTGAAGGGGGTTACGAAGAGTCCGTTGAAAAGAGTAGGCAAATGGCTGAAAAAAACGGTTGGTACGATGCCAATCCAGGAAATAAAAACACACCTATATCTATGGTTGCTTATGTGGACATCGCTGAAGAGATTCAGGAAGACCTTGAGGAAACACCCAAAACTATCTCGGTACCCGTGGGAAACGGTACAACTCTAGCGGGAATACATCTTGGTTTTAGGTTACTGTGGAGGAAGAACCGTTCAGAGGATATACCTCATATGTTAGCTGCCTCTAGTCGTGGAAACAACGCTATTATCGAAACTATATCAAAGAAAAGCAAAACTCTTTTGGAATTAGATCCAGATGACATCACCGGTACTGAAGTTAATGAACCTCTATTGAATTGGAAAGCACTAGACGGACAGGAAGCGGTGAATGCAATATATGACACTGGTGGTATTGGAGTGGGGTTAGATGATGAAGATATGCTTTTTTATAAAAAAATATTAGAAGAAGAGGGAATAAAATGTTTACCAGTTTCTGCAGCAGCTCTGGGGGCTTTAGAAGAGTATATAAAGGATAATGAAAAAGATGGAAAACACGTGGTAGTTGTAACATCAGGTGTCAAAAATGTTTATTGAAGGAAATATACCCGCGTTAATATATGCGGAAGGAGAATTTGGAAGGATCGACGGTAAAACAGCCAACGGACTTGTAAGATTTTCAAAGAAATACGATATCGTTGGCGTGATCGATAGTACTAGAGATGAAAATTTTGCACACGAAGTTCTGGATAAAGTAGAAAAGAAGATTCCTATTTTTTCCGATCTAGAAGAGGCTATTAGTAAATTGGAAAGGAAACCAGAAGCATTTATAAACGGTATCGCCAGGGACGGAGGCGGTTTTCCATATGACAGCAAAGACGTCTTTTTAAAAGCCATGGAGAACGGTATGGATATCGTTCATGGTTGTCACGATCACATTTCCCAGGAAGAGGAATTTAAAAAGAAAGCTGAGAAACATGGAGTAGAGATATGGGACACGAGAAGAGAACCTGAAGACCCACACTTTTTCACGGGAAAACTCAGAGATATCGATTTTCCACCACGGATATTGGTTTCAGGTACGGACTGTGCCATAGGTAAACGGACATTCTGTGCAGAACTTTATAAAGAGATGAAAGAACGGGGTTATAACCCTATTTTCGTGGCCACTGGCCAGACAGGTATAATCCAAGGTGCGAAATATGGTTTTCCATTGGATGGAATCAGAGGAGATTTTCTAAGTGGTGAAGCAGAGCACGTTGTCTGGAAAGCGTCAACAGAAGAAGAGGCCGATGTCATCATAATCGAGGGACAGGCATGCATAGCTCATCCTCAAGGAGGTAACCCCTTAGGTTTGATGAAAGGAGTCCACCCCCACGGGATCGTACTCATCCATGCACCAGGGAGAAAGGAAAAGGACGGACTCCCTGAATTTGACCCTCCAAACATAGATGAGGAAAAAGAAACGATAGAATTCTTTTACCCAGATTCGATCATATCTATAGGAATCAATCACGAGGGCGGGATCGACGTGGATGAGTATATTAAAAAGTATGAAGAAAAGTATGGAGTATCAGCGGAAGATGCTTTAAAAGGCCGACCTACTAAAACTGCAGATATTATTGAAAATGATTTTATTCTAAAATATAAGAAGAGATTAATTAGGGAATAACATGTCTGATATCCAATACAACCTCTATGAGCACGAAGATTTAGATGAAAAAATGTTCGATGATATCGCCAATATACTTCATCGATATCTGAATAAATTCATCTCTGAAGAAGCTTTAAGAGAAGATCTGAAATACTGCACTAAGGAAGGTAGAACGATTGCTGCGCTCTATGAAAACGAAGTGATAGGAGCAGTAACAGGCGTATATACTCCTTTTTTTGATAAGTTCCATATCGCTCACCTGGCCGTTGATGAGAATTTCCAGGGCCAAGGTATAGGTAGTGAACTCGTAGAAAGGATCATCCCTCAAGATATGTCTCCCTCAGTACATCTCAACACGGATAATTCAGGTATTGAAAAGTTCTATCAAAAACTAGGTTTTCAAGCGACCCATATTCGTTACAAAAGGATCAAATCTGGGGAGCAAAAACCCAGTGATTAAAAAGAAGAGAAGAGGTTTGAGGATTCAATAACCATCTACGCCTTCATCCACCGATGGTTCGTCCTCGATAACTACTTGGGCTGCCGCAATCCTAGCCACGGGAACACGATAAGGTGAGCAGCTCACGTAATCCAGGTCGTTCCTGTAACAGAACTTGACCGAACTTGGTTCTCCACCGTGTTCTCCGCAAATACCCACACTTAGATCTTTTTTAGCTCGTCTTCCCTTTTCAGTCCCCATTTTTACTAATTGACCTATACCTTCCTGATCCAATACCTGGAACGGATCTTTATCGATAATACCTTTCGCTAAGTATTCGGGGATAAAAGTCCCGACGTCGTCCCTACTGAAACCCAGTCCCATTTGAGTCAGGTCGTTTGTTCCGAATGAGAAGAAATCGGCCTCTCCAGCTATTTTATCAGCTGTCAAAGCTGCACGAGGTATCTCTATCATGGTTCCAACCTCGTACTCTACAGAGTCCATATCACTGAATACTTCTTCAGCAGCAGGAATCACTATCTCATCCTTTATGACCTTAAGTTCTTTTACGTTGCCTATCAAAGGTATCATGATATGTGGTTGAGCGTCGATGCCTTCCTCCCTCGCTTCCGAGGCTGCTTCTAAAATAGCTTTTACCTGCATCATGTAGATCTCTGGATAAGTGATACCTAATCTGCATCCTCTGTGCCCCAACATTGGATTAGCCTCTTTCAACCGGGCTACCCTTTTCTTGATCTCATCCAATTCTATATCCAACTTCTTTGCTAACTCTTTTTGTGCATTCTCATCAGTAGGTGCGAATTCGTGGAGTGGGGGATCAAGTAATCTGATGGTCAAGGGATATCCGTCCATGACCTCGAACAACTCCTTGAAGTCCTGTTTCTGCATGGGCATGAGTTCATCGATGGCTTCTTGTCTGTCCTCTTCGTTCTGAGCTATGATCATCTGATGAACTACTCCTAGACGTTCAGGTTCGAAGAACATATGTTCCGTTCTGGTCAAGCCGATGCCTTCCGCCCCGAAGTCCAGAGCTTTCTGAGCGTCTTCTGGTGTATCCGCGTTTGTCCAAACACCCAGTTTACGGATGTCGTCCGCCCAATTAAGAAGATCTTCGAATTCTGAAGTGATTTCCGGCTCAACAAGTGGTGCTTCACCCAAGACCACATCTCCGGTCGTTCCATCTATCGTGATTATATCATCTTTCTTTACTGTGATTTCTCCGACTTTGAATACTTCATCTTCCATGGATATAACTATCTCCTCAGCCCCGGCTACACACGGCTTTCCCATACCGCGGGCGACCAAAGCCGCGTGACTTGAACCACCACCCCTGCTGGTGAGTACCCCTTGGGATGCAGCTAATCCGTGGATATCTTCCGGAGTGGTTTCCGGTCTTACTAATATGACCTTCTCGCCCTCACTGCCTCTTAAAGCAGCTTCATCAGTATCGAAAACGACATTTCCAATAGCGGCCCCTGGTGATGCGTTCAAACCACTTGTTATCTTTTCTATCTCAGCATCTGGATCGATGTGTTTGTGGAGTACCTTTTCTACCTGCTCCCCCTCTACTCTAAGAAGGGCGAGTTCCTTGCTGATGACGCCCTCTTCTGCCATGTCGTGCGCGATCTTGACCGCTGCGTAGGGTGATCTTTTCCCCGTTCTGGTCTGTAGGATGAAAAGCTCTCCGTCTTCAACCGTGAATTCCAAGTCCTGCATATCCTTATAC
>JBMCUO010000101.1:0-4884 GCA_048622455.1 Candidatus Saliniplasma sp.
TACCATCGAGGACAACGGTAAAGGGATATCAGATGAAAAGAAAGAGAAGATATTCCATAGAGGTTACACCACGGATAAAAAGAGAGGAACTGGATTGGGGATGTTCATCGTTAAGATGTTACTAGATAGTTATGGAGGTAGGATCGAAGTTGAAGATTCTGTGATGGGTGGGGCAAGATTCGATGTGTATCTGAAGAAAGTGGGTAGAACTGTCGATATATCAGCCCAAAGTTATTATATGCTTAAGAATTGAATATGGAGTTAAGGGTCGACATGGAAGAGATAAAGATATTGTTCGTGGATGATGAACCTGGTATCCTCGACCAGGCTAAGATTTTTTTAGAGAGAGAAGATGAAAGGTTCGATATCATCACTTCCAACTCCGCTTCTCAGGCGTTAAAATTATTGGATAAGCAGGGTTTCGACGTGATAGTTTCCGATTACCAGATGCCCGATATAGACGGATTGGAGTTTTTAGAAGAGATCCGTAATGTTAGGGGAGACGACATCCCGTTCATAATGTTCACAGGTAGAGGAAGGGAAGAAGTGGCGATGAGGGCGCTGAATCTGGGTGCCGACAGGTACATGCAGAAGGGTGGGGACCCAAAAAGTCAGTATGGTGTTCTAGCGCAGGCTATAGCCCAAGAATCCATGCATTACCGAACCGAGACATCTTTAAAGAAGAAGAATGAATTGCTTACTCAAATATTTGAAAGATCTGAGGAAGGTTTCTACATACGTGACATTTCTGGAAAATTAACCTTCGTCAACGAATCTTTCGCTGATATCCATGGATACAGTCAAGATGAACTTATAGATAAAGAATCACGTTCATTTCTCACTGATGAGAGCAAAAAACAGGTAGAGAAATTAGGGATAGATGATTTAGTAGATAGGTGGGTGGATATCGAGATAGAAACAAAATCTGGTCAAAAAAAGACATTACAGAATGCCATTTTCCCTTTGAGAGATGAGGATGGGGAAATACAAGAGATATTCGGCATCGTTAATGATATTACAGATAAGGTAGAAGCCGAAGAAAGATTAGAACTGGCTCTAGAAGGGACAAAGGCAGGTATCTGGGATTGGAACATACAGACCGGAGAATTGGTTGTAGACGAGAGATATGTAGGGATAGTAGGTTATGAATTAGAAGAACTGGAACCCGTAAGCTTCGAAACTTGGAAGGAACTAGCTCATCCCCAGGACCTGAAAAGGTCAAACGAACTTCTAGAGAAACATTTTGCCGGCGAAACCGATATCTACGAGTTCGAAGGTAGGATGAAACACAAGGACGGGCACTGGGTCTGGGTTCTAGATAGAGGTAAAGTGATGGAGTGGGATGAAAATGGTGATCCATTACGCATGACAGGGACTCACACCGATATAAGTAAGAAGAAGGAATATGAAGAACTCGCTAAAGAGATGTACTCATTAAGGAGTGCAATCCGGGAGATCAACCAGCATATAGTTCAAGAAGATGATTTCGAAGTAATTCTACAGAAAACCTGTAAAACGCTGAAAGATTTCAGAGATTATATGGACGTATCCATAGCCATACGCCGGAAAGACGATAAGATAGTACCCATCGCACATCATGGTGATCACGAACGAAAACTCTGGTCCTTAAAACCCGGAGAAGATGAAGATGTTCCCTCTTGTATCGAAGAAGTCCAGAAAACTGGTGAGATCCATATCATCGAAGAGGTCGATAAGGAGTGTGGTGGTTGCGGATTCTGTGAACATACTGAAAACCATAGATCAATACTGGTACCTATGTTGAAAGAAGGTAGGGTCAATGGTGTACTGTCTGCATGTGTACCATCGGAAAAAGAGATCGCTGACGAGGAGATCGAACTGCTCAAGGAAGTGAGCGTGGATCTAGCTTTCGCAAGAGACAAGATGGTAGCTGAGGAAGAGCTTGAGAAGAAAAGAAGACTACTAGAAAAAACCGAAGAGATAAGCGATGTAGGGGGATGGGAGTATGATGTTGAGAACGACGAGATGTACTGGACTGATAATCTATTCGAACTCCATGGATTCAGTCGAAGGATTAAAAGGGGATATATTGAAAGAAGTCTAGAGTTTTATCCGCCTGAAGTAAAAGAAGAAGTTAAAAAAGCTTTCGAAAGGGCCGTAGAAGAAGGAGAGACTTATGACCTAGAAGTACCTTTCGTCAACGCTCAAGGTAAAGAGATGTGGGTTAGAACCCTCGGTGAACCTATCATCGAAGATGGAAAAGTAGTCAAGGTTGTAGGAAACCTTATGGACATTACGGAGAGAAAGAGAAAAGAAGAAGCCCTCAGAGAATCTGAGGAACGTTATAAGAACCTCTTCTACAAAACTCCACTCGGTACCATTCACTATGATGATAAAGGTGTGATAACAGATTGTAACGAAAGATTTGTTGAACTCATCGGTTCTTCCAAGGAAGTGCTTATAGGTCTAAATATGCTTGAAAACCTGGAAGATGAAGAATTAATCAAAGAGGTCAGAAGATCTTTAGAAAATGGTGAGGGGTATTACGAAGGGTATTACACATCTATTACCGCTGGCAAAACCACCCCAGTGAGGGTATTATTCAAAGGTATAAAAGATGAAGATGATGATATCTATGCCGGTATAGGGCTGGTGGAAGATATCACCGAACGTAAAAAAGCAGAGGATGAGATCAAAACAAGCGAAGAACGATATAGACGTCTCTTCGAGACTGCGCAGGACGGGATGCTGATACTGGATGGGGAGACAGGTGAAATAAAAGATGCGAACCCATACATCCTAGAATTGATAGGTTATTCAAAAGAAGAACTTGTAGGAAAGGAATTATGGGAGATAGGTACGTTCAGGAATATCGCCGAGAACAGGGAAAAATTCCAGGAGTTGGTCGATGAAGGCTATGTAAGGTATGAAGACTTACCTCTTAAGACAAAATCAGGTGAAAAGATCCCCGTGGAGTTCGTCAGCAATACATACATGGTTTCGGATAAGAGGGTAGCTCAGTGTAACATAAGAAGTATAAAAGATCGGCATGAAAGGGAGAAAGAACTAGATCTTCTTTACAAGATCCTTAGGTATTCTCAGGAAGAAGATACTGATATTGAAGATATCCTAGAAAAGACCGCCCAGCTCGTCCCCGAGTCATTTCAATGGCCAGAATATGCCGTATGTAAAATAGAATTGGATAACAAGGAATACAAAAGTGAGCGTTTCGAAGGATCTGAACACAGACTTGGGAACGATATCGTAGTAGACGGTGATATCCGGGGTTCTATAGTTGTACACTACACCGAAAAAAGACCGGAACAAGACATCGGACCGTTCCTAAACCAAGAGAATGCACTCATCGAAGGAGTGGCAGATATATTGGGGATGGTGATACACAAAAGAGAAATCGAAGAAAGAAGTAGAATGCACGCCCGTTTACTCGACCATATCCGGAGTGCGGTCATCTACACCGATATCGATGGAAAGGTCACTTATTGGAACAAAGGTGCTGAAGACCTTTACGGTTGGGAAGCTGAGGAAGTGATATGTAAAAATATCGTGGATATCACGCCATCGCTTATGAATAAAGATCAGGCAGAAGAGATCATGAGAGAACTACAGCAGGGTAATGAATGGTCCGGAGAATTCACCTTGAAAAAAAAGGACGGTTCAGAATTCGATGCATGGGTCGTTGATTCCCCGGTTCTCGATAAAAACGGTGAACTAAAAGGTATAATCGGTATAAGTTATGATATCAGTGAACAGAAAAAGACCGAGAGAAAGTTAGAAAAAAGTAAGGACGAGATAAAAGGACTCTATGAACTATCTTCTAAACTTCAGAATTGTGAAACAGAAAAGGGGGTATTCCAGATAGCCATCGAAGCAGTCGATGAAATATTCCAGTTCGATATAGCTGCGATAATTATGGAAGAAGATGGAAAAGGCATCGTCAAGGCGAGTACATCAAAAGTATCTGAGGAGCTTGGATATAGAACTGAACTTGATAGAGGGATAGTTGGGCTATCTTTCAGAGAAAAACAACCGTATCTCATTACAGATATCGATGAGTTCCATAAGGCCGAACCAAAAACAAGGAAATACAAATCGGGTATCACAGTCCCAATAGGTGATACCGGAGTTTTTCAAGCAGTTTCTGAAGCGATAAATGACTTCGACGAATCTGACTTAGAAGTTGCCCAGTTATTTATTTCACATATCAAAGAAACATTGGATAGGATCGAAAGGGAAGAAGAATTACAGAAAAGTAAAGGTCGAATAGAAAAACTTCACGATGTTGTTGCTGGTTTCGAAAAATGTGAAACAGAAGATGAGATATACTCCTTAGCCATGCACGCAGCTGAAGAGATACTTGACTTTGATATATGTGGGTTTGACGCGGTTGAAAATGACCGTTTCGTGATCAAAGCCATATCCTCAGAGTTACCTGAAAAGGGATCGATAGAAAGACACATCAAAGAAGGAGGGTTGGATACAAAAACGTACAAGACACAGCGATCATATCTTGTTGATGACCTCAAAAAAAGTAAAGATGCAAAACCCGTTAGAAGCGAATACAGATCAGCCATAAGCGTACCCATAGGAAAAAAGGGTGTGTTTCAGGCAGTATCCACGGAACCGGATCATTTTGATGAAGAGGACTTGAAGATGGCGGAACTGTTGATTAAGCACGTAAGAGAAGCACTTGAAAGAGTTAAGATGGGAGAGAAAGAAAAGTTCTTACATGCTCTTCTTAGGCACGATGTAGGTAATAAAGTGCAGATAATAGACGGATATCTAGATTTAATAGATGATGAGTTCGAACTACCTGAAAAGGGTAGGAAATATCTTCAAAAAGCAAGGAAGGGAGTGGCCGGCAGCATCGACCTTATCGATAAAGTA
>JBMCUO010000102.1:0-4366 GCA_048622455.1 Candidatus Saliniplasma sp.
AGCACATTATGATCCACGAGACTTAGATTCTGGTCCCAAGTTTCGTTGATCGAACTAAGCGGTAACTTATCTGTGCTCTCTCCCAAATCATGCAAACTTATCGTTTTATTTTCTTGGACCTTTTTCAAAACTAAAACATTAATTTTACTAGAGTGGGCAGAATTCACTAGGTCATCAAAATCTTCTTCCAACTGTTCGTCGATGCCCTCACCACCGTTATCACTCATGTACATCATAATGGTCCAGCTATCCTGTGAGCTTGGATCGTCAAAGCGATTCAAACTGACCAGGGGGACGGTTATCAGTATCAGTACCATCAGAACTACGATCTTTTTCATCTTTAACTGCGCTCTTACCGACATTACCTATTTTAGTGTTCTGCTTATTTCGACTCCGTGACCCTTCATCCGTTCTATGATATAATCAAAATAGCCCTCATCTACACCCAGGTACTCCGGCGGTATGATCCCAGCATCTAATTCGTTATCGGTTAACAATCTAGCGAAAGATGCAGTTGCGAATCCAGTCGATCTAGACATCGACGAAAACCTTTCATCAGCTTGGTCATAAAAATAGAACTCAACAGACCCATCTTCTCCATTTTTAACACCCTTACATTCAACGGTCATGATACAGAAGTCATCACTATCGAAATCCATGAGTGGTGCGATCACGTTCAAAGTGTGTTTACGATTTTTTTCCTCAAAGAATCCTAGGTCTTTTAAAACCTTCATCTTTTCCAGGTGACCGGGCCATCTTAGTGTAGTTTCCTCTAAATCAGGAGTAGGTATAGTTTTTAACAAGGTCCTCAACCCGTCACTGTAAAACTCTTCGAATTCAAAATCCTTGATACCAACTTTATTTATGTCTTCTAGAGGTTCTAAATTTACTATCTTATCATCTCTTTTCATCCTGGCTCTCCGGGTATACTCTTCGATGAGGTCCTCTGGCGACCAGGTCACCTTGTAAAATAGAGGAGGTTCAGGATCCGTTGGAAGTCCTCCGATCTTTATCATAGTGTCTTTGATTTTATCGAAGTGATCTTTGATGTAACCCATGAATAGATTGCTGATACCAGGACCGAAACCGGCGTCAACTATGGCAGTTACATTATTTTTCTTGGCTAAATCTTCCAACTCGAAGGGGTCTTCAGGCATGAAAGAAACGTCTACGATATCTTTATCCGTCTCGATGACCCATCTTACAGCGTCGTAACCAAGTTGTCCGGGAAGGGCACATATGATCAAGTCATATCCTTTAACTACGTCCTTGACATCTTTTTCTGAGGCTGCATCTACCTCGGTAGTCCTATACTTTTCATCTAGTTCCTTCAATCTTTCATGATCTACATCCCCTAAGACAACCTCGTGATCTTTACTCAGATCGAATGCGATGGCTTCTCCAACATTTCCTGCACCTAGTATAAGTATATTCATAGATATCATTCCAACTATTGTGGAAAAGATAAAATAATGACGTATAACTGTTTAGGTCGATCACAGATGATGAGAGTTGTTTATTGGTCTGATGTAAAAGATAAAGATTTACAGTTCTTAGAAGAGGGTCTTGACGAAGAGATCGAGTTGACGAACATCCCTAGGGATGATGAAGAGGAATTGGTCGAAAAAGCTGAACGATTCGATACTATCATCGGCGCATGGGTCCCCTATGAATTTCTAGAGAAGGCTGATAACCTAAAGTACTTCATCATACCCTTCGCAGGAGTGCCTAAAAGAGATAGAGAAAATCTTAGAGATTTTGATGATATAACAGTCATAAACTCACATTTCAACTCATGGCTGGTTGCAGAACATGCATGGACTTTGTTGTCTGCATTGGTCAAAAGAATATGTCCTATACATGAACGGTTAAAAAAAGGGGATTGGACTCCGAGATACGATCACTGGTGCGGTAGAACTCTAAAGGATAAACACCTTCTCCTGTTGGGGTGTGGTGCCATCGGTAGGGATATCGCTAAGATCGCTATGGTTTTCGATATGAAAGTCAGTGCCGTAAAAAGGACCTATGAAGAGGTCCCTAATGTGGATCAGGTTGGTACCGGAGACGACCTACACGACTTTCTCTCAAAAGCTGACTTCGTGATATCCACACTACCTTTTACAGGAGAGACGGAAAGATACATCGGTGAAGAAGAATTTAAAGTGATGAAAGATGATTCCTATCTGGTCAACGTCGGTCGAGGTCCGGTCATCGATGAGAAAGCTTTATACCAGGCTTTAAAAGAAGGTAAGATCGCTGGTGCAGCTATCGATACTTGGTGGAATTACCCTAAAGGTAAAGATTCTAGAAAAAATACATCCCCGTCCGATTATCCTTTGAACGAGTTCGATAACGTCGTTTTCAGCCCTCACCGTTCCAGCCAGGTTGAAGAGATAGAACGTTATAGGATGGAGAGTCTAGTCAAAATTTTAAATTCCTTAAATGAAGGAAAATTGATCAACATCGTCGATATCGAAAGGGGCTACTGATCTTCTATGATCTGAAACTTACAGCCTTCATCTCCTTTTCCAAAACACTCGATCTCACGAACTGACACTGAAATTCCCAAAGCTTCGTCAACTATACCTTCGATCATCCCCTCATCTAACGAGCAAAAAGTAGTGCCCACATCCGGCATGTCACAGCAGTCGAAACAATCGTGAACTACTATAGTTGAACTGTCTACGATCTCTACATCTCCTAGTTGATTTTCAAACCATAACTTCTTCACTTCTTTAAGCAGTTCATCCATGGATTCGACCTCTAAATTTTCAGCCAGTTTTCTACCTGCATCCCTGCCGATCTCTCTAAGGGCGGGATGAACATCTAAACCAAAAGAAGAAAGACCGTATCTTATCAGGTGGAAAAGGCTTTTCAAGAAATTGTACTCGTCACCACTGCTCTTCTTCAAATTCTCCAAGATCTCCAGATAATGTTCATCCGTAGGGATGTCAGAAGTTCCCAGAAGTTTAGTCTTCAACGAAAATATTTTCAACCTTTTATCTTCCTTATCGACTTTAGTTTCAATCAAACCCAACTCTTCTAGATCAGAAAGATGGACAGATATAGTCGATTTTGCTTTATCCAGTGCATCACTTATCTCCCTACTGGTTTTGTCCCCTTCCATGAGAAGTTGGATGATATTGTTTTTAGTTTCGCTTTCGATGACCACTGCACCTCTCCGTGTCGAAAATATCCTGGCTTCAGTAACTGGTTCGTTCATAACGCTTCTAACATTGAGGAGGACGTTATAAAACTTTCGTCAATATACGAACGTTCGTAAGTATACGAAATATATTTATGTTACCTATGATTGTTAGGTATAGGTGTTTAAATGGAAGAGATAAGCAAACACGAATCCGTAAATGAGATGTATGAAAAAGTCAAGAAGGACGGTATGACTAATGTTCACGATAGACTTGACGCTATGGAAAAAGTAAGATGCAATTTCTGTCAGCAGGGTACACGCTGTAATATCTGCAGCCAGGGACCCTGTAGAATAGTGGATGGAGTAGCAGAGAGGGGGGTGTGTGGTATCGATAAAGACGGCATGGTCATGAGGAATCTGTTAAGAGTGAATTCCATGGGAACGGCTGCCTATACCTATCATGCAAATACAACGGCTAAAACATTGAAAGCCACAGCAGAAGGCAAAACCATCTTCCAGATCAAAGACGAAAATAAATTGAAAGCGGTCTGTGAACGTTTAGGTTTGGATACAGATAAAGATAAAAATGAACTTGCAAAGGATCTAGCGGATTACATGCTCGAGGAAATAAACAGGGATAGTGATGAACCTTCTAAAGTTCTTGAAAAGTATGCACCAAAGTCAAGACAGGATGTTTGGAAGAAATTGAGTATTTTACCAGGAGGGCCTCTTCACGAACTAATGGATGTTAAAACAAGTGTTATGACCAACGTGGACAGCGATTATCAAAGTATGGCTTTGAAAACTCTTCGTATGGGACTTTCAACATCGTATGGTTCCCTCACTCTTTTAGAAGAAGTCCAGGACATACTCTTTGGAACCGCTTCGCCTCACGAAGCTGAGGTCGATATGGGAATTTTGGATCCAGATTACGTTAACATTTTACCCAACGGTCACGAACCTTTTATGGGCGCAGCTTTGATCCAAGTGGCTCATAGAGATGAAGTACAGCAGAAGGCAAAAGATGCAGGTGCAGACGGGATCCACATAGTCGGTTCTATAGAGACCGGTCAGGAACTGATGCAGAGGTTCGAAACCGATGATGTTTTTGTCGGTTTGACCGGGAACTGGTTGAATGAAGAGTACGTTTTAGCTACAGGGGCAGTCGATGCCTTCGTTGCGGATATGAACTGTACAGTACCCACTGCTGGTGAATAT
>JBMCUO010000103.1:0-4335 GCA_048622455.1 Candidatus Saliniplasma sp.
TTTACCCTGGCTCTTGTCACATGTCCGAAATATTAAGCTTTACTCTAAAAAAGGGGCATGAAATAGTATCAAACACTCTACTTTATGCCTTGAAGATGGAACATCGGTTCAAATAGTTCCTTTATTATAGTTGGATTGGGGCATTCGATGATTAAAAACGATATTAAGGTAGATACGTCAAAGCTGATAGAAAAAGCTAAGGGTGACGATTTGAAAGAGTCCTATGAAGTTATATTAAAAAAGAAAGATTATAGGATAGGAGTCGGTGCAAGGGTCGATGAGTCACAGGATAATACCTTCTTCATAGAAGTTGTAGTACCTATCTCTTCAGGGGAGGGGGAACTTAATATGGATAGAATGAAAAGAAGAGTCGACCTTCTAGAAAAATTTGAAGAATATGATTATAGAATGAAGTGCGAGAAGGATAATTCCGTGGTATGTGAGAAAAATGTCTCTGAAGAGGGGATAGAAAAGGAGTATCAAAGGTTAACACGTTTTCTAGATAAATTGACTGAACAGTGATCTATTAGATGAGGGAGATCATGATGAATAAAGAGATGGTAGAAGTTGAAAAATTGATAAAAAAATATGGGAACTTCACCGCTGTAAACGAGATATCCTTTAAAGTTAAAAGAGGGGAAATATTCGGACTTATCGGTCCCAATGGAGCCGGAAAAACCACGACTCTGAGAGTCCTTTCTACTTTACTAAAGGTCACCGGAGGGAAAGTAACCATATCTGGTAGGGATCTAGAAAGAGAGCCCGAAAAGATAAGAAAGATAATCAGCTATCTGCCCGAGGATGCTGGGGCCTACAAAAATCTCACAGGTAGAGAATATTTAGAATTCATGGCCAGATTTTTTGACGGTGGTAAAGAAACAAACAAGGTCGTTAAGAAGGGGGTCATGATCGCATCACTCGGGGAGAGGATCGACGATAAAGTCGATACGTACAGTAAAGGTATGAAAAGAAGATTGCTGGTAGGTCGAGCACTGATGATAAATCCAAAACTAGCTATTTTGGACGAGCCTACTTCCGGTCTAGATGTTATCAATGCACGTGAGGTAAGACAACTTATAAAGGGATATGCAAAAAGTGGTACTACGATACTGCTCTCATCTCACAACATGCTCGAAGTGGACTTTCTTTGTGATAGAATTTCTTTGATCGATGATGGTGTTATTGTAGAAAGTGGAAGACCTAGTAAGTTAAAAAAGAAGTATAAAGCAGAGAACATCGAAGAAGTATTCACGAGGGTTGTAAAATGAGTCTCGTGAATATTACAAAAAAAGAGATAAAAGAACTAATGACACCTTCTACTATAGTACCTATCGTAGTGATTGCTATATTGTTCGCTTCCATGGGTAACATCATGGGTGGATTTATGGAAGAGGCTGAGGAAAAGCCTGTGATCGGAGTTATCAACGAGGGGGATGGTAAGTTTGCTGACATGGCGATGTACGTACTTGAAGAGAATGCTGAGATAGTCTATAACGGAACCGATATGAAGGTAGGAATAGATGAGGTGACCGAAAAAGGAGGAGCCGCAGTTTTAAAGTTCCCGGAAAATTTCTCGTATAATATTGAGAACAATATGACCGGAACGATTAATGTGGTCTGGATAATGAGAGGAGTAGGTATCATGGATAGTGTATCCTCAAGTGTCGTTGAAGATCTCATCCATGGCATAAATACCTATATCTCTCACGATCTCGTAGAGGAAAAAACAGGCGTGGACCCGTCACATATTCAAAATCCTACCGTGAAGGAGGAAACTATCATGTTCAAAGATAGAGAGATGCAAGGGATAAGTCCAACTATTTTAGGTGGGATGTTGGCCTCGCAATCTATCATGTTACCGATAGTAACTATGATGCTGATAATGATGGCAGGAGGTGCCATCATATCATCGATGGGCATGGAAAAAGAAGACAAAACGTTGGAAACTTTGTTGACACTCCCCATAAAAAGAGGTTCTATAGTCACAGGAAAGTTGATCGGAGCTGCTACCGTAGGTCTACTGATGGCTGTGATATACATGCTAGGTTACGGATATTACATGCAATCTCTTCAAACTGCTGAACTCAACCTTGCAGACTACGGTTTGGGTTTGAGTCTTTTAGATTACGTATTGGTAGGGATATCACTCTTCTTTGCACTTGTCGCCGGTCTAGCTCTCAGTCTTCTATTGGGAACCTTCGCAAAGAACTACAAATCCGCTCAGACCTTACTATTCCCTGTCACTGCTTTGGCCATCATCCCTATGTTCGTATTCATGTTCACAGATATCAACAACCTACCCCTGATGTTAAGGGGGATTATGTATGCTATACCATTCTCACATCCGATAATAGCCATGAGGTCTCTAATGTTCGGAGACTATATCATAGTGATCTTAGGGATATTGTACACAGCTTTGTTTTCTATGGTGATGATAGGCATCGTTGTTTGGATATTCAACAGTGATAGATTGATAACTGGAAGGATAGGTAGGAAAGAAGGTATCCTTGATAAGTTATCTAGGTAAGATTTAAGAGGTGAAGATATGAAAGAAGAAAAAGGGATTGGATCCGACTTCGATGAACGGTTAAAGGATTTCGAAGAGGAGATCGAGAGTCTCGGAAAGAGAGTCGAGAGGAAAGTCGAAGATGCGGAAAAACGTTTCAAACAAAAGTATGAACCAAAATTTGGTCTTCTAAACCCTCTTTTATGGGGATTAGTCGGTCTTTTACTTTTAAGTCTAGTGATTTTGGGTTTAGATGCTATAGGTGGCCACATCGATAGTGTGATCCCTACAGAATTCGGTATATTCCTTGCAGATAACTTAGCTCTACTTTTTGGATTGATGCTTTTCTTTAACTATTCAACATACTTCTCAAAGAAGTATCCTCAAACCTTCAGGTATATATCCCCTTTTACAAATGCTGTAGGTATAATCGTGATGTTGTGGATATTGGCAAATATGTTTTTGATACTCAATCTAGAGATGAATTTAACGATGATCGAAAGGGCAGCAAATTTTGTTATCGATAATCTACAGACGATCTTTATTGTGGCGGTTCTTCTAGGGTTTTTGTTCTTACTGGTGCTAAAACAAAAAGAACCAAGTAAAGGTAAAAAGTTATATACGAATTCAAAAGGATATGAGTTTAATATGAATAAAGATAGTAATAAAAAACGACTATATCGATCTTCTAAAGATAAACTGATAGGTGGATTATGTGGGGGTATCGCTGAGTTTTTCGACATAGATCCTGTCTTAGTTCGAATAATCTGGGTAATATTTGCCTTTGCCTCTCTTGGAACTGCTGTACTGATATACATCATCCTATGGATAGTCGTTCCTAGAAATCCGGAACATCACTGGGACTGATCATGAATTCGGTGTTACCAAAAAACCTATATTCATTTATATGATAAAATAGAACATGGACGAGACTGACCTCAAACTATGTTTATCGCTTATAGAGAATTCAAGGACTGTCTATCGTGAACTAGCTGATAAAGTAGAGTTATCGGTAAATGCCGTCCATACCCGCATACAAAATTTGATAGATGCCGGTATCATTGATGGATTCAATGCTTATATCGGGTTAAAGACTCTTAAAGAAAGTTTTGTTTTAGTGATACATGGACATTCGAGGTCTGAACAATTCGATGAATTGGTTAACCAATTATCTGAAGACGAATATACCTTCATGTTGGTATCTACAAGCGACGATTATCTGTATATACATGGATTACTCCCGAATATCTTTGAAATGAGCCACTATGTTGAATACATCTCAAAGGTGACAGAAATAGAGGAGGCTGAAGTTTTTTTACCTTCGATCCCTGGTATGGAAGCTAAGGTAGATTTCGAATTTAAAACTACTGACTACGAGATAATCCATTCACTCCATGAAGATTCTAGAAAATCGTTTTCGGATATAGCTGACGAGATCGAAGTATCCACTAAGACAGTTCGAAGAAGAATTAAGATAATGGAGGATGCTGGTGTAATTGACTACTCAATAAGATGGTATCCCGTCCACTCAGATGATTTCATAGGGATCTTACATGGTTTTACTAAATCTCAGGAACGGGATAAGATCCTAGCAAAGATAAAAAAAGATCATTTCCCTAACGTTTTTCAAACGGTGAAATCCAGCAATCATCCAAGTAAAGTATTTATCAATTTATGGTCCAAAAATCTCAAAGGCATACACAAAATAATGGATGATATAGAAGCTAAAGAGTACTTTGAATCTAGTAAGATAAGAATGTTCTATGATATAGAGTACTTCAATACATGGCGAGAAGATCTGTTAGAAGAAAAAGTGGAAAAGTCCGATA
>JBMCUO010000104.1:0-4272 GCA_048622455.1 Candidatus Saliniplasma sp.
TGACGATGGTCGTCGCCGGATGGCAGCAGGAGGAAGAGGAGCAGGTAGAGATAGAAGTAGATGAAGGATACGATGAGATAGTGATACCAGAGGAAGAGCAACCGGATGAAGATTTAGTAACAACTTATCCACAGAACAAGTCGACAGTAACAACTAATGTGAACAATGAGAGTTCTATTGAATTTGAAGTGGAACCAAGATCGGTTAAGAGATGTGACCGTGTTATGACAATACGTCTCAAACTATCGGCTGAAGGATACTTTGAAGAAGAGCTAGACATCAGCACCTTTAAATTCAGAGCATCAGAAAAAGAAGAAAGTGAAAAACCGTTCAACGGCGTCGAATTTCAAACTAGGTATACTCAAATCGATAAAGGTGAGCGTTGGCCCCCTGATGAACAGCAAACCGGTAGCGCTATGGTAGGTCCTGGGCATTTTGCACATGATGGTTATGACTTAGATTCGAACGAATTTTCAGTAGAAACGATGCTGTACTGGGAGATAGATTCAGAAAATATAGGAGAAGAAGTTACGCTGCAGTTGGAAGCGATTGTCGGTGGACTTTCAGAGGATGTCCCTGCTACAGTGGACATCTGTTTGGAGGGGAGTGATGTATGATGAGACCTAGAGTGCTTTCATTCTTGGTTGCATTTCTGATAATAACAGTGGCTTTTTCTGTTGCTTTTATGAACCCAGTTTCCGCTGACGATGATCCTGAGGATTGGGAACCAGACAACGATGAAGCAATATATTTGCGACCGGGTGGACCCTGGTCAAACAAAAAATTACAACTATAATTACACCGATGTTGCCTTGGAGGAAGATGTTGAACTAGACGAAGGGGTCAACGAATTTTCTTATGATTCAGAGATCTCACTTGATGCGTACGTACATTCTGTTAAGCCTTGTGACAAGGTTAACAATATTCGTATCGGTGTCAGTGCTCTAGGAGCTTATAGGTACAATGAAGAAGAGAGTATTTCCAATCCCAATGATGGAGACCTATATACTACACCTTTTGGTCATGTAGGTACATTGGGAACAGCAATCGAGGCTGAGATTACAGGTATGGAAGGTTACGAGGGAGAAGAAGGTGATACAGGTCTTCAGATACAAACAAGGTATAATAGCGCAGATAACTTTACAGATGGAGATGGAGATGCAGGCGATCCAGGTACTCCGCTTAGTGAATGGCAGGAATTGGCTATAGAGGGAGGCCTACTTTTAGCTGAAACCTATGTTGATATGAATACGTTGAACGCATTGAGTTGGGCTCAATATGCTTACAAAGTAGGATCTACTTATGCGGAGGAAGACCCAATAGATCCACTCCCAGAACATAAAATAAGTGAAAGTGGCGAGGATGCTAGTATATCTCAAAGTTGGGAACACATAAGAACGTATATGGAGGAAAGAGAGTATCATCTGTTTAACTTGAACTATTGGGAGTATGAAGAACATCTTGAAGAGGGGCCTGTGGATCAGGAATTGGTAGAAGCGTTTTACGAAAAAGGTCATGAAATTGCTGACTGGTCTGACCTTGAGGAAGAGGATGATGAGTGGAAAGTAGTAACGCCCGATGATGTTTTCACACTCGAAAGAGACGAAGACAAGCTAAAAATATACGGAGAAGACATCCCTCTGGAAAGAGCTCATACTGCTTCAACGATGATATATTTTGAACTTCCCACAGATGACCTACCTGATGAGGCGACTCTTGAAATCTCAGCAAAGAACGTTCTTGGCACAGCCGATGTAGAAGGAGAAATCACAGAGGCTGCTGACGGCGCCGAGGCCTCGGTAGAGATCCCGATCAGGAACGCTGAGCCTGATCCTAATCTTGTAGAGGACCTAGACACGGATAAAGAAGACTATGAGGCTAGTGAATCTAGTAACACGGTCTACCCCGACTTTGAAGGACTAACTGTTGAAACTCCTGCTGGATTTACCGAACCTGAGTATCAGGTCGAAATAGAGTGGAACCCAGAATGGGACAGTGGATGGGAGACTTTGACTTACGATTGGTTAACATACGGTGAGGAGATCGATAAAAATAGCGTAGCTATAAACGGGATACCTGACGATGGAGACGAATATGGTGTCAGTATCAAGTACACTATCGAAGTCGGTGATGAGTACGGTGGTTGGGAAATGGAAACAATAACCGAAACCCATATGTTTACAGTAACTAACGAAGGAGATGACGACGGCGGCGGAGGTGGTGGGGGAGTTCGTCCACCACCAGGCGGCGGAGTTAGTCCCATGGGGAACGAAACAGGGATAGGGTGAAAGTAGTTCCAGGAAGTTGGAATCTTTCAAAAACTCCTTTTCTTTTTTCCATTTTTTATAGACGAACCTTGATGTTCGAAAGTATTTTGGACATACCTTCTACACGAGTAGTATGTTTAAAAGAAGGTCTGTTTCAGGCGATATACATCCTAAAACACCGAGCCTAACAAGGATTTATTGGCCTTGATGGTTTAACATAATAGTTCTAGTGCGTTAAAAAATCAGTATCAGATCAAAAAGCATTAAAAAGTTCTAAGATCATAAAAGTTGACACACTCACTAAAAGACAAGTTTAAAATACGATACTTTTCATGGAAATTTAACAGAAGTTATCTGGTGAAAACATGGACGAAGAAACTATCGCAGTGGTATCCGGTCTTCCACGTTCTGGGACTTCTATGATGATGAAGATGCTGGAGATGGGAGGTATCCCACCTTTGACGGATCACGAAAGGGAAGCTAATATCGATAATCCCAAAGGATATTACGAGTTCGAAAGGGTGAAGAAACTACCCGATGATACCGGATGGTTGGAAGAGGCTAAAGGGAAAGCCGTGAAGGTTTTAGCTGAATTGATAAAACATCTACCAGAAGGTTATGAATACAAAGTCATATTCATGGAGAGACATCTGGAAGAGATCATCGAATCCCAGAAGAAGATGCTGCTGAGGAAAGGTGAGGATCCAGATGACGTCTCGGATGAAGAGCTTTATGACATGTTTATCAAATACAGGGCTATGTTGAAAGAGCACATCAAAGAGCATCCAAAGATGGAAGCTATCTACATAAGTTACAACGATATAATTCACGAGCCTAAGGAGCACGTACGTCGGTTGGATCGGTTTTTGGACGGAGAATTGAATGTTGAAAAGATGGTGGAAGTGGTCGATGAGAACCTTTATAGGAACCGTGCCGACGAGATTTGAAAACTCTCTTATATCTTGTCGATCATTTACTTATCATGAAATTACTGAGAGACAAAAAGAAACTCACCAAATTCTTGATACTTTATCATTCTGCACTAGATGAACCTAACACGCTGGCTGACATCGCTGAAGAGCTGGATATGACCCAGCAGGGAGTCTCCAATTACATGAAAGAGATGTCCGAAGAAGGGCTCATCGATGCATCTTCCAAAGGTTACCACCCCACCTCATCAGGTATAGAGCTTGTCAGGGACGTTCTCTCGGAACTAAGTGTTTTTGTGAGTGAAGCTTCCCAGGATATAGATTTGATCTCCAAGTGTACTGCTATAGCCGACGAACCCATCTCTGAAGGGGATGATGTGGGCTTGTTCATGAAAGATGGTTTTTTACACGCATCTCTATCTGAATCTTCTTCAATGGGACAGGCATTGAACGATGCGGACATAGGAGAACCGGTTCAGGTCGGTGCTTTGAAAGGTATAACCGAGATGGATATCGGTCGTATCTATCTGCTGCCGGTGAGGGAGGAGTTCGAGAGTAAAAAGATCGAGAAAGAGTTGGATTCCATAGGGTATGATAAAGTAGCCGTATCCGGTGAACTGCAATACGGTCTTGGTCGGGTATTAGGTTTGGACCCGGACATAATGTTCGCACCCCTTGAATCTTCTATCGAAGCGGCCGAGAAAGGACTAGACGTGCTGTTCATAATATCTACGGACGAATTGGACAGGATAACTGATAAGATACGAAGTAGGAACAAGAAACGAGACGGCGAGTACAAGATAGGGTATGAGTTGGTTCTAGAGTCATATTAGATTTCTTCACAGCATTTTTAAAAAAGACTTTTGGATAGTGTGGTTTGATGATCGTTCAGATAACGTATCTTTCTTGATAGGAAACTGGTAATTTTTTATGGAAAAGAAACGAGGGCCGGTATTTTAAGAATCCTAAATATATATATATGTGAATAAGAAAATATATATAACTTGGTCCTATTATAGTTCGGGAAATTATGTTAGGAGGAAATAAATTATTTGCATTTGTTAGTATTTTTATCA
>JBMCUO010000105.1:0-4239 GCA_048622455.1 Candidatus Saliniplasma sp.
GGATGAAACATGGAAAACCATATCAAAAAAACTACCGAAAACCTGATGATTCAGAAGAAAGACTAAAAAAAAACTGACTGTAAAACTAGAACAAAAAAATAAAGACGAACTTATAATTGGATTTTTAGATGAATCTGCTCCTCAAAATACAGCTAATACTCAGAGATTATGGGCATTTGGGAAACCTACCCAAAAAAAGAATACTACTAAAATGAGAGTTAATACATTTGGTTTTTATGCTCTGAATGGTAATAGTGTGATCGATTTCAAAGAAAGATCTAGAAAAGAAGATGTAATCGAATTTCTTGAGTTGATCAGAAAACATAACCCTGAAAAAGAAATCATTCTTCAACTGGATAATTTCCCTTCACACTGGGCCAATAAAACAAGAGAAAGAGCTGAAGAACTTGATATAACTTTGATCTTTCAGCCTCCTTATTCTCCAGATTTGAACCCTATTGAATACATTTGGAATAGCATCAAAAGAGAATTATCTCCTCTTTTGATCAAATCTAAAGAAGACATGAAAGAAATTGTAAAGTTTTGGTTTAAAGAATTTAGTGGTAAATTGAGTTTTGCGGGAAGTTGGATTCAAAAGTTTACTCCTAAAATTAGTTATTAGTTATGTCCGGCACTATAAAAGAAACGCTGCATGTAACATCCCTCTCAGTACTGTCCTTCGCCTTTTTTCTTTTTATAAATCACTACTGCTGTGACAACAACTAATAGCAGGAAAATATACGTTAATCCTGATTTATCAGTGATTTTATCTATTATATCTTTATCTTCTTCAAAGATAGCTGTTATCTGTTTATCTTCGTCGATCGTCACTGTAAGGGTATCATTTTCTTCATCACCTTCAGGCATATCACCGCCCCATTTTACAAATGTCCAATCGCTATCCGGGTCTGCTGTTAGAGTTACTTCAGTTCCAGGTTCATAGTATTCTTTCTCGGGATCCATATCCACGGTCCCTTCTCCTTCTATATCGACATCTAAAGTATGATAGTGGTTCCAAACCAAGAATGGATAGCCGTCGTTGATCTCCTCATCGATATCCCATATGTCTTTATCGCCTTCGTCGTCATATGGGGTTGCAACAAAATCCCATGTCTCGTTCAAACCTTCGGTATCGGTATCTGTATAGGTGGCCACATCCTTCATCTTTTCTGTGGTCTTGTTGGTCCCGGCAGTATAGTTTGGATCTTGACCTGTAGTTTCATCATCCCAAAAAGAGTCGAATACATATCCATCATTGCTTCCTACGAGTCCCCCTCCCATAAAGAAACCGCTCACGTTTCCTGCTGCATAAGAGTTCTTAACTGTGCCGTAGTCATTACTTCCTACAAGACCACCTCCCGCATAGCTCCGCATTGGTCCGCTCAAACCTATAACATCTCCTCTCGAATAAGTGTTCTTAACCATCCCATCATTTTTTCCCAAAAGTCCCCCTACTATGGCCTCTCCTGAGATCTCTCCAGTTGCAGACGAGTTTTTCACAGTACCTGTATTCTGTCCTACGAGGCCCCCAACATATTTGTTTCCATCGACCGGCCCTTCGACATACAGATTCTCAATTGTTCCTTCATCGTTTTCTCCGACCAAGCCTCCCGTAGAATGGTTTCCTATGAGCTCAGCATCTATAACCCTAAGCCTTTTGATCTCGGCTCCATCACCCATATATCCAAACAGGCCAGTGTAGTTCTCTTCAGGTCTATCGATGAACAAGGATCTTATCTCATTTCTGTTTCCATCGAACGCTCCTCTAAACAGGAGGTCTTCTTCGCCTCCCATAGGCTTCCATCCTTTCTCGACATCTACTAGTTCGTTGTAACCATCGGTATCTTCGCCTAGATCATTCATGAGCACATGATCAGCATGTAGATTATTTCTTACTTCATCTAGGTCGTACCAGTCATATATCTTTCTAGCTTCATCAAATACTGCTGTTATATCCTTATCTTCGTCCATCTCTATCTTTACTTGTTCTTTTATGCCAGTATGATCCCCCGTCCATCCATCGAAATAACTCCCTTCGGAAGGTATAGCTGTCAAGTTGATCGAAGTCCCCTCTTGGTAGGTTTTTTGGAAGTTCTGATCCACATCTTCACCGTCGACCTTGACCGTTCCCTCTCCTTCTACGTCGATGTTCAGATCGAAGTCTTCTAGTTCTCTGAAGTTCGCCGTGATCGAAGAGTTGTCCCAGATCGTTATCCTAGTCTCTGGAGACTCCGGATCTTTTATCCCGGCTATGTCACCGGTCCACCCGTCAAAGATCTGATCTTCATCGGCCTCAGCCTCCAATTCAATGGTATCACAGATAAAGGTACCCTCTCCCGGCTCGATCACCGAGCCTCCTTCCGTAGAGTCTATTTCAAGTTCAAACTCTTCTAGAGATGGAGGGGTTGGAGTGGCTAAAGGATACTGGTCTATATTATCTTCTTCGATATCTTTCGCCTCGTCTACGATACCATCCGAGCCTGAAACATCTTGATGGGGGCCCTTGTACTCGTCTGGACTGGTGTGATTACCCCAGTAATTTCCACCGATGGGATAATGTTTATTCCAGATATTGTTTCCCTGATCCTCAGCGTGAACCTCGTTGTCGATGAAGATGTTGTGATAGATGAGGTTTTTAGAGCCACCATCCGCAAAGACGCCTCTAGCGAAATTCGATATACGATTTTCAGTTACAATATTATCTTCAGAATTCTGTAGGTCAGTACCAGCTGAATTTATTATAGGACCTTTATTTTCATTAGTGATGTTATTAGTGGTTACTGTATTATTATGAGAAGTTATTATCCAGACACCTTCATGGTTATCTAATAATGTGTTATTAGAAACTTCATTATCATAGGAACTCGACAAGTTTATCCCATGACTGCTAAATCTGATCGTATTGTTGTTGACCATCCCATTAGTTACATTAACGAGCGTAACTGCCCCTGTGTACCAATACGGTACTGGAAACGAAGCATTATACAAATAATTGTTCCGGATCACAAAATGAACATCGGTATGTCCGATTATAATCGCATAGGTTGGCTCCCTACCGTCGATCTCATACCCTTGTATAATATAAGGATCCTGTTCTGTTCCATCCCCGGACCAGTTATTCTCCTCCGCCTTTTCGTGAAACTCTTCATTGCCATAGATGTTTATCGGGTCTCTAGTGGTGTAGTTGTCTTCGTTCAACTGATGTTCTACTTTTTTTCTAGGATTAAGCTCTGAGACATCTTCTTTCCCGTCAAGCCGGCCCTTTTCTTCTTGTTTCTTTGGCCATCGATCACGGGTTTTGAAGTCAATTTCATCTTCTTGAGCCCTCTCTTTTTTACTGATTCGATCGATTGGAAGATTCTCTTCAGATCGCGTTGTCTCATTTATTTTTTCAGGAGAACTCTCTACAGAGCCAAAACCCAGGGTAACAGTGCTAACCACGAGTAGCAAAACGATAGCGCCAGTGAGTATCGGTTTCCAGTGCAAATCGATCATTCCCCTTGAAAGATAATATTTTGATGATATAAGTTGATACAAGCTATTAATAATTTATGCCGATATATATATATATATGACCTATTGTATTAAATATACGAGGTTAGATGATGAAACAAAGGCAATATATGTCTCTCTTTATGGGAGCGATCTTGTTGATCTCTATAGCGGGTGTTTTGACCCCTAATATCGCCTCAGGAGAGGCAAACCGGACTTTAGTCCTGATCAGAGATGTCGACGAGAACGAAGATATATCTTCTTTCGATCAAACTGGAGATGTGTTAGATCGATACGGCAGTTATCTGCTATTAGAAGCGCCTGATTATGAGATAGAATCTCTTGAAGCAAATTACGAGATAGATCGGTTGGAGCACCGGAATGACCTTAACATTAAAGGAAACGAATTCGATACAAACCAAGGCTATCCTGATTTCGAGTCAGACCTGATAATAGATGGATATGAAGAGGGAGAAGAAGGTATCTATATCATTGACATGATAGCTCCATCGAACCCAGAATGGCGAGAGGAACTAGAAGATATGGGAATAGAAATACTCAATTACCAGCCGAACTACGCCTACGAGGTCGTGATGACGCCGAGGCAGGTGGAACAAGTTGAAGAAAAGTTCTTTGTCGACTGGGTCGGTATCTATCAGCCTGGATTCAAACTTGCTGAGGATCTGAGACCTGGTGAAGTCGATATACGATTTATGGAAGAACCCTCTGAGAGAACGATAAAAGATC
>JBMCUO010000106.1:0-4236 GCA_048622455.1 Candidatus Saliniplasma sp.
CAACACGCCCGATATCCTTTACTTTCATCGCGATGATATCGGTAGTGATCTCTATACTGACCTGAAAAGAGTACAGAACGGCTCTTTCCGTTGTATCGTCTTCGATCTCATGTTTTTGGATATACTCCTTTTCCTTCTCAAGTTTTTCGATCTTTTTAAGGCGTAGGAATTTTTAGGCAAAATTCCTTCTATTCACAAAATTCTTTGGAATTTTGTTCAGATACCTTTCTTTTCTCATCCAACCACCTATTTCTAGCTTCGATCATCTCCTCCACATCCCCAAAGGAGTGTTTTTCTATCCGGGGTTTGTTATCCTTCCACAGTTTCCTGTACCTGTAGAAGTAATAAGATAATTCCACCTCATCCCCGAAAAGCACTTTGTGGTTTTTAATTATCTCGATCTGAAGGGTAAGTGGAAGCTTCTCGAAGATCTTTACATCATATTTTCCACCCACATTTTCAAAAACTTTAAGGAGTATATCATCCGACTTCGGTTTTACCAAACATATATCTATATCTGATTTCTGGGTCCTTTGGTTTTTTACAGAGGAACCGAAAAGCAAGATCCCCTCAACCTCCTCCTTGAAGGGTTTGAAATCCTCCTTTATCTTTTCTATCTTTATATCTTCCATCATATATGATATCCTCAGGATGTGTTAAATAAGTTTCCTTTTTGCCAGTTTTTGATCTAAATTATGCAAGGAGTTATACCAGTGGATGCAAGAAATGGCTGAGGTCAAATTAAATCAGGGTAGTTCATTCCTGATAATAGGATAAGGTTTAAATCGTATTACTATAGTATACCTTTATATGCCTATGAAAACTCTGCCGGCGAAAGTCACGCCTAAACTCCTGGAAGAGATAGACGATTTGGTAAAAGAGGGTTGGTACTCTTCCAGGTCTGAAGCCGTTCGAGACGCTATCAGACAACTGGTCCAAAAACAGAAGAAAGAAAGGATCGAGAAGGCGATGGAAGAAGATATAGAATGGGGTCTATATGGAGAAGATTGAAGGTGCATCATTCGATGCGGGCCCCTTGATACATCTCAGCGAGATCGCTCAACTGTCACTTTTAGAACTAGTAGATAAAAAGATAATTGCTGAAGAAGTATACGAAGAATACAAAAAACATGGTGAGGAAGAACTCAAAGTAGAGATCACCTCTTTGACCTCCGAGGCCAAAGAATATTCTACAGCTCTTATGAACGAATATTACCTCGATCTAGGCGAAGCTGAGGCTATAGCTCTAGCGAAGCAGGAGGATCTACAATATTTTTTCACGGATGATTTAGAGGCTAGAGAAGTAGGTGAAGTGTTGGGATTGAAAGTTCATGGGTTATTGGGTCTGGTGATCAGAGCCTACAGAGAATCGTTGGTAGATCAATCAAAGGCAGAAGAAATTTTGGAAGCACTATACGATGATTCCTCCCTCTTTATAACTTCTAAAATAGTCAAAAAAGCTAAAGTCGAGATGAGCAGGTTTCCGAAGGAAGGTTGATCGAAAAAGAAGTCTGATTTTAATGATGAATTTTTATGAGATTACGAACTACGTCTGTTATCCTTATAATCTGCATCAGTTGACAGACGCTGTTCGTACACGAGTGACCAAACGCCGTTCATAATGAAAGGAGATAAAACAGACGATGTTCGTATAAGATATTTGGGTGACTCGATGAGGATTATTTGATGTCTAGGTAGTAGAGGGAACTGACGTAGATTGGATTACGATCGACGTCAGATGAGTGGGATCCCGAGACGGTCTGATTAATATCTCTTATTCAATTCCATAAATAAGACCACTACGACAATACTTATAATGAATCCTATTATCCCAGCGTTTGGTATACTATCCCCAGTACCTTCTGACGATATTGTCACACTAGCCTCTTCAGAAGTATCACCTTCTCCTTTACTGTTAACAGCACTAACTTCGTAGTAATATGTCTCTCCTTCAGAAATATCTTCGTCGGTGTAGGATGTGGAACTGACTTCCGTTAGCAGTGTCATGTCCCCTGAGGATGTACCCCGGTAGATCTTATATTGGGTTATACTCCGTCCTCCATCTGTATTTGGAACATCCCAGGTCAGGTCTATTGCTCCGTCTTTTTCGACTGGTTTTAAATTACGTGGTCGAGATGGAGGTGTCGAAGTGTCTACAGTAAAAGTAACAGAATCTGTGTTGGATTCCCCACGGCTATCTGTTATTTTTACTTCTACCGTATGTGTTTTATCCTCCAAATTTGTAAAAGTATATTCTGTGTCACTACCTACACCTATCCATCCTTCGCCGTTTAGTTTTATCTGATAAGAATCTATTGATTCAGGATCATAAGCTTCCCCACTCCAACTCACAGTAGCTTCATCGGTATTAAGTTCACTTTTATGATCAGGATTATTAATAGATACAGTAGGTTCCGGAGTTTCTTTAATGTAAATTTCTCCTGTATATGTCTTTGTATCGGGGCTGAGTGCCCATTCACCCCAGAATCCTGGATCGTAGGCTGTAATTTCTGTTTTCACATCATAATCACATCCCTCATAGATGTCAGTAGGTACATTTACTGTGGTTGTGAATGTAGCCTCATCACTACTACCTACAACCTCAGGGGTTCCAGATAGGGTATATTCTTCTCCGCTTGACATCCATCCAAAGTGTATAGATATCTCATCTACTTTCATACTATCTGAACCAGTGTTTTCAATCGTTATAGATTGTGTAAAAGTTTCTCCCCTACTCGCTGATTGTGGGCTACGGTGAACATCAGCACTCCATGCACTAACGTTTGTGGATGATAGTGATAGAATACAGACCATCCCTACGACCATAAACGCTAGAAAATACTTTCTCACACTCTTGTAGCTTATTTCCTCCATCTTTATCATATCAATGAATAAATAAACATATATAACATTTACTGTATAAATGATTCTTATTCATTTAATCGAGTCTTTTTGATTCTTGTTATAACTTTAAAAATACGTTTTTTACTACACAGAATTCGTCTATGAAAATCTAATTGTTGGTTGTAATGAAAATATGGATGCTAATTATGATGGATGGTGGGTGGTGAGAAGGGTGAGAACCCTCAAAGATCGGATCGAGTTGATATATACAAAGCTTTTAATCTCTATTTGTAGGCCTTCTTTCTGTGCTCAACATAAAGGATGCTGACAGTTTTATCGTAGATATCAAAAAAGACTCGATAATCTCCTACTCTTAATCTCCACACCTTGTCTGTTGCGATATACTTGGTGTTGTTGTGTTCCCTAGGATCGATACCATAGGTGTTGGTTTTTTGTTGAAATTCTTTTAACTTGTCCTTTATCCTTTTTTGGATATCTTTAGGGAAGTCATCGAGTTTCTCTATAAATCTAGGTTTGACTTCAAAACTGTAATCATCAGATGTCATGAGAAACACTCTTTATCTTCTACTCAGGAATCTAAGAGATCATCTAAAGGTCTGCCTTCCTGTTTTCTCGCAGCTTTGATCTCTTTTTTCACTTGATCTGTGAGCTCCTTTTCTTCGATATTTCTCAAAAGATTTCTAAGAAGTTCGCCTCTAGACGTATAATTACCTTTCTCTACGAGTTCGTCTAGCAGTTTCACCTGCTCCTCTTTCGCTCTGAAACTGATCGTTTTTGTCGACATCTTGCGTATACTATGGTATATTATAGTATATATACTTGGCGGGATCGTGTCTGTTTTCATTGCGATCTGCGTGCAGGATTTCATCCTTTCGTCGCTCGAGTATAACTCTGCGGATGTCTGTTAACAGACGCTGTTCGTTTACGAGTTGGCTGACAGCGTTCGTAATGAATGGGGATAAAACAGATGCTGTTCGTACAAGATATTTGAATGACTTGATGAGGGTATTTTGATGTCTGGATCGGTGGTGTAACTGACGTAGATTGGATTATGATCGGCGTCAGGTGAGTGAGATCCCTCAAAGGTCTGATTTGAACTTAACTAACGATATAAATGCAAATGAAACAGAAACCATTTCAATCCCTCAAAGGTCTGATTTGAACTTTCCTTCCATCAGGTAATTTTTTGGATTTTATCTCATTTCAATCCCTCAAAGGTCTGATTTGAACCCATCAATAGAATCTAAATAGATCCTAGCACCACCGTATTTCAATCCCTCAAAGGTCTGATTTGAACTTTCCTTCGAGGTCTCTTGTTCCTGTTCCAGAATCAATTTCAATCCCTCAAAGGTCTGATTTGAACAAGCTCAC
>JBMCUO010000107.1:0-4224 GCA_048622455.1 Candidatus Saliniplasma sp.
TAAAATATTTGAAGACTTGATCGCAAAAGCCAAAGAAAAGCAATTATTTGATAAATCAGTAACTTTAGCGATAGATTATACAGATATTGAATGGTATCTACTGGAAAATTCGATGAATTTTCCATCGATTTGAGGAACGAGTTCCTCATTATGGAGAGGAACTACCTTTCATCGTTAAAAGCAAATCTAAAAATGGAACTAATAAATTCATCAGATTTGCTACGATCGCGGTGGTCGAAGATGGAAAGAGATTTACCTTGAAAGTTTTACCAGTTACTCCTCTATCCACCAAGGAGAAGGTAGTAGAAGAACTGATCGAATTTGCTCAAGAGTTGGTTGATATTGAAGTGATTCTTTTTGATCGTGGTTTTTATACGAATAAGGTTGTAGAAATGGTAAAAAATCTGAAAGAATCCTTTATTATGCCAGTGAAGAAGCAAGGAAAAGCAAAAGAAAAAATGAAAGATTCTTATCTCAATGGTCCGCTTGAATACGAGATGTCTAAAGGAGCAAAATATACCATGATGACTATCAAAGATAAGCAAAAAGACAAATTGCTTCCATATGCTACTAACCTCGATGATAAACCTATCAATGTCCATAAATTCTACAAAAGTAGATTTGGGATCGAAACACAATATAGAGTTAAAAACAAATTCATGGGAAGAACTTGCTCTAAAAAATATAAGGTCAGATATACCTTCTTTGTGTTGGCAATATGCTTATACAATATGTGGATATTAATCAATATTTCAGAACGTGGGAAAAAGGGATTAAATCCAGATAAAGTACCGATTAGAGTCGATGATCTAAAACATATGTGTAGGAAAATAGTTTATTTGAAATCACCTTCTAGTTCTAAGATGTCACAAAAATCTTCAGAATCTACTGGCTTGTTTTGATGCTTAGTCTGTTGTAGTGTAATCTTCCTTTCTCCCTCTAGCTGAATTTCTGTCGATAAATCGCTAAAACTTCTCTTTAATCCTGTGATTTTAGTCAAAGTGAGATGTGATCACATCTGTTGATGTCTCCGTTACCAACCATCATCGTTAATATTTTAAAATTCGATTAGATAAGGGAAATACTATCTTCTAATCTCCGAAGTACTGATGAAGGTCAATGAATAAAGTAAACTTTCGAATGATTTATAACAGAGGATTTTTGTTCAAATCGTATGGAATTGTTCATCCGAGATTACCGAGAGTGTGACCCAGAGAAGTGCACGGCTAGAAAATTGCTGAACGAGAAGCTTGCCGAAAAATTGACGAAAGATGGAGAGTTGGGAGAAAACGGTATCTATCTCACCCCCTTAGCCGAGAAAGCCATATCACCCGAAGACAAGGAAAAGGCGGAAAAAGGCGGTCTGCGGGCTATAGACTGTTCGTGGGCGGAAGCCGAGGATAAGATCCCAGAGTACGAGAACGGAAGAGCTCTGCCTTATCTAGTGGCTGTCAACCCGATAAACTACGGTAACCCCTTTCAGCTCACCACCGCAGAGGCCTTGGCCGCGGCGTTGTTTATACTAAGTGAAGAAGATCAGGCAAAAGATATCATGTCGATATTCAGCTGGGGAGAACATTTTTTCAAGATGAACGAGAAACCACTGAAGGAATATCAAGAAGCTGAAGACAGCTCAGAAGTTGTCGAGATACAGAAGGAGTATATGCGGTGAAGTGATCAACTCTCTGGAGGTATCATGTTGGGGATACCGTCTTCGATCGGGTAATCGATACTGCACTCCTTACAGTGCAGAGTTCCTTCTTCGATCTCTTCATCTTCTTTTTCTATGGTCAGTTCAAGTTCACCCTTGCATTCGGGACATCTCAGGATGTCTAGCAAACTCTCTTTCATATCCCTTTATTTCGCCGTTAGGTAAAAATTCTTTCGGACCGAGAACAGAATTTTGGTGAAGAATCAGAATATATCGAGGCTGTCGGGTATATCGTTGTTTCTCTTCAAGTACTTCACCTGGGTTCTGGTATAGCGGTACTCTACATCACATTTTTCGTCCTGAAAATCCCAAGGGTTCACTATCAGAAGGTCGCCTTCTCTGATCCACATCCTTTTCTTGAGCTTGCCCGGTATCCTTCCCATGCGGGTCTCGCCGTCCTCGCAGACAGTCTTAACTCTTCCGCCACCCAGCATCTTCTCCGCTATGGCGAACATCTGCCCTTCGTTTCTCCTTGGGTATGGGACCCTGACGACCTCATCTTCGTCTTCATTACTCAAGGTATCATCATACCATATTATATGGGCTTTATATATCCTTTGTTAGAGATGAGTGTTTTATCCCTACTCACACCAGATCGTAGAGGTATGGGCGTAGTACAGTATAGACCGTTGTCATAAAGCTCACTAGAAGCAATAAAGAAATGAACGCCACGAGATTTGGATTGATAACGAAAAATATCACGGTACCTCCTGCAGGAGGATGTTCAAGCCACATGGACACCATGGCCAAGATCGCTATACCTAGAGCGAGGGAAACCGTCAGTTCGAAGGGAAGTATAGAAGGGTAGAGTGTAGAGAAAGCGAATCCTATCAACCCGCTGGCAAAGTGACTTCCGAGCGCCCTCCTAGCTCTGGCGGTCTTATTGTGGGGCATCGCAAACAATACAAAAGCGGTAGAACCCACAGCCGCCACTAGAACTATCTCCTCACCTAAAATGGGAAGACGTAAACCGATATAAATCATCAGGGCAGCTAGAAAGCTCTGGCTCACATAATTTTTGATGGTCTCTTTTTTGAGCTTTCTATCAAATACTTCTACCATATATCTTTGGTATAAAAAGATAGTACAAATATTTTCTCTTTCAAGTCTCCTCTTCTTAAGCAAAAAGTATTAGTCTATCGGAGTATATACCCCATGTATGTCATCATCGAAAGGAGAGGTGAAAAGGAAGGAACTGTTCAGGATACTGGTCGTTGATGACGATGTGAGGATCTTAGATGTGATGGAACAGATGTTGAAAAACGCTTCTATTTTCGACTGCGTGGTATCCACGGCGGAGAGCGCTAGTAAAGCGAGAAGATTTTTGAAGAGAGGCAATTACGATCTAATCATCGCGGACCAAAAGATGCCCAAGACCAACGGCGTCGAACTATTAACGGAGGTCAAGGAAAATTATCCCCAGATGGTCCGAATGCTGATCACTGGTTACTCTGATGTAGATGTTGCCAGGGAAGCAATAAACAAGGCCGACGTAGACAATTTCATAGAAAAACCTTGGGATAACGAAGAGCTGCTGGAAACGATACATACCAAATTAAAAGAAAAGTATGAAAGGGGCTCAAAGGAAAATTTCCACCAGGTTAGAGATGTGAGGGAGGCTATATCTATAATAGAAGATGCGTCTGAAAGGGGGTTAGAGGAACTAAAAGAAGATTATAAAGGTGTCCAAAGGTTGGGTGGATCTGAAGAGGATGTGAAAAAAATAATGGGATTCGAATTTTTTTCAGTTTCAGATTTCAATAAATTCCCTTTCGAATTGAAACATCTCGATAAGGACGCTGTAGACATAGGCATAGAAGATTTTAGAGTTTACAACGAATCGTTCACCGTGACTGTTTCTTTGACGCCAACTGAGCAGTAGATAATGCTGCCATTTGTGGGTGATGAAGACTCATTGATGTCTGCTCAGGTATTCTCGATAGCACGTATATTCAAAATTTTTCCTAGAAAAATGGACTTGCAAGAATGCTATCGCATTCTCAATGCCCACTAAAAATCAAAGATTTATTAGTGGACCTGTCAGAATCAAAGATTCTAACTTACCACTAATCAAAGATTAGTGGACCCGGCGGGACGAACAAATCTCCGATTTGTGACCTGCTGGAATCTGTGATTCCAGCTAGTTTTCAAATCCCAATGGGTACATCGAGTGAAAACGAGATGGACCCAGCGGGATTTGAACCCGCGGCCTCCACCTGTCTCGCCGACCGATTTATCAGTCAGATGCTATCGGAATCACAGATTCCTTGCATCCTCATTATCATTCCGGATGCGAAGGTGGCGATCTGCCAGACTGATCTATGGGCCCGATCAGATAGATTAAGAAGAGAGAGTTCTTATTTTTAAGGGTTTTGATTAAGTGTTGAAAGGATGTAAAAGGACTCAGCGGGACGAACAAATCTATGATTTGTGAGCGCGAGGAACTTATTCCTTGCAGTTTGAACCCGCGGCCTCCACCTGTCTCGCCGACCGATTTATCAGTCAGATGCTAT
>JBMCUO010000108.1:0-4144 GCA_048622455.1 Candidatus Saliniplasma sp.
GTTTTATTCTCTTCGTTATCAGCTTCGCTTTCCTCTTTTCCCTCGTCTTTTTCGATTATTTCTGCAGCTTCATTTTTGATTTTTTCTGCTTTTTCATCATCGAATCCATCAATATCTTCAAGGTCTTTTAACTCAGCTGATGAAACTGATTCCAATCCAGTAAAACCGGCTTTAAACAAAAGCTCCGCTGTATCTCCCGTAACCAGGGATAGTTTTTTCAGTTCCTTGATAACTGTATCTTTTTCCCCACCCGAAAAACCTTCAACCATTTCATTTCCTCTAGGTTTTTCTACCTCAACAGGGGTGCTTTTAGAACTTTCAGCCATGATAGAAACACATCTTTTTTCCGGCCTTTGATATTTTCATTCTTAAATGGGCATTCATTATATATTTTTTTACATCTCCACTCTTTTTCCTATTGGGATAATACCCAGCATAGTTAGTATAACTACGTTCATTTTAATATTATTTATAGGTTTCCTATTTCTAGCGGTCTTGTCTATGGTTTTTGAACCAATCTAAGATTTTCTTGATGAATACAGGGACCAATATCCAAAACAACAGTACTAAAAAAATGGTTCGAACCTCTAGATATATCAAAAAAAATGTAGCAATGATACCGAAAACGATAAAAAACAGAGCTACCATCTTGTGTACTTTATCAAGCTCAATCAAATCTATCATATGTCTATTAAACTAGACGTTTATGTGTTTTTTCGACAAGATAATATATCATGAGCTGATGAGGAGTAAATATGAACGACGATAAAGACCAGATGATCACCATGGCGCATGGTGCAGGAGGGGAAATGATGGGTGAGTTGATCCACGACCTGATCATACCTATTTTGAAATCTGACATCGGCGAAATACCACTCTCCGACCTCGACGATTCTGCGGTGATAGACGATATCGTCATAACTACAGATGGTCACACCGTGAAACCTATCTTTTACCCGGGAGGTGACCTTGGCAGCATATCTATCGCTGGCACAGTTAACGATCTGCTAGCTTTGGGAGCTAAACCCTTAGCTCTTACCGGTGCCGTAATCCTACCTGAAGGAGTACTGATAAAAGATATAAAGACGATTTTATCAAGTGCCGCTGAAGCATGCAGGAAAGCCGGTGTGTCGATCATCGCCGGTGATACAAAGGTGGTTGAAAGAAAAGACCTCGATTCACCTTTAATGACCACTACTGGTATCGGGAAACGTCACCCTTTTATGGATAAGAACATGGAACGAGCCGGGGAGAGGAAAACAAAATGGTTGTCAGATAATAATCTTAAAGAAGGGGATAAGATCATTGTAACTGGCACAGTCGGAGACCACGGCATCACAATACTTTCAGAAAGGGAAGGATACGGTTTCCAAGGAGAGATAAAGAGTGATGTAGCTCCATTAGTAGATGTGATGGATGAAGCCCTGAAAGTAGGGGGGGTAGCCACTGCAAAAGACCCAACTAGGGGGGGGGTAGCTAACTTACTTAACGAATTAGCTTCAAAATCCGGTGTTGGTATAGTGATCCAGGAAAAGGATATACCTATCAGGGACTGGGTTAGGAATGCAGGTGAATTACTGGGCATCGACCCTTTAACGATCGGGAACGAAGGTAAATTCATAATGGCTGTTGAACCGTCCATAACTGAAGAGGTCTTTGAGGCTATTAAAAAAACTGAAAATGGAAAAGATGCCGCGATAATTGGAGAAGTAAGGGGCGATGTAGAGGGTGTGGTGTTGAAAACAGAAGTTGGCGGAACCAGGATATTAGAACCACCTGTCGGGGACCCAGTACCTAGGATCTGTTGATATTTCTATATTTCCATAATCCAGCAGCTGCTGATATAGCTACTAAAACGATTATCGGTGTCAAGGGCAAACCCGTTGTATTTTCTTTTTTATCCATCCAAGCTTCTTCTTCATTTACTATTATATTTACAGTGTCTGTATCCCAGTTACCATATTCGTCCTCGACATATAGTTTGGCCTGATAAGAACCAGGTTCTCTAAATATCGTTGAATAACTGGCTTCCCTTCCCTCATAATTTCCATCGTTATTAATATCCCATTTATAAACTTCTATATTCCTATCATCCCAAGAATTATCCCCTCTTAGTTCGACAACCCGACCTACAGTGGTTTCTAAATCCCTACCTGCATCGGCGATCGGGGCCGTGGTATCGTCTCTCCAATCTGAAAGGAAAATGTCTGAAAAGTATTCCCCAATGTCATTATTATCGATGATCACACCAACTTCTCGATTCTGCAGAACAGAATTCGAATTCCAATTGATACTCGAAACCAGTACTTTAGTTTCATCTACTATCATACCTTTATTGTGTACTTTCGATAATCCATGTTCATCTGAAATCAGTTTTGCCTCTAGGTCGACACCCTTGTTCCTAGAGATATCTCTGAGTTCTTCAACATAGTCGTCGTTACCTGTGCCATTGGTGTAATCTCCCAGATTGTACCAGGTAGAATCGAGAAGGATTTTGACTTCAACCCCTTCCTTAGCTCTTTTGATGATATTAGATATAAATGGATTCTCTTCGTAGCCCCACTGCCTAATATAAAATTGCTGAACATATATGGATTCCTCAGCAGAATTAATCATATCGATTATACCTTTTTTTGAGGTGTCTGGAGATATGACTGGTTCGACTTCCACAGCGCCATTCACCTCCTGCGGCTCAAAATTTCTAGAGTGAAATCCAGCCCAGTGATCAGTTGATTCCTCTTCAAATTCCTCATTATCTCCTCCTACCAATTCGTAGCCGTATTTGAAATCGCTGTAAAACATCTGTGAGTAGTATTCAGCGACTTTACTATTTTCTAAAACTACGCCCCAACCTCTGTTTCCATAAGTAGGGTTGAGCGGATATCCCGTATAACCAAAATTTTCCGACGATACAAGAACTCTTTCATCATCTGCGATCATCAACTTAGAGTGTAGAAAACGGTAAGGTGAATAACCATATCTTCCAATAAGGTGAACTTCTCCTCCGGACTCTTTGATCTCGCCTAAACACATATTAACTTCTTCACTCAATCCTCCTACAGGATCTCCCTCAGCTAAAATTTTAACTTCTACACCGTTCTTTGCCAAGTCTGAGATACGATTTGTAATTTTTCTATTTCTGAGTTCGTAGATGGAAATCTTTAAAGATTCTTCTACATCTTCCAGAAAATCCATCATCACTCCGTGTGAATTATCGGGAGACACGAATGCAGTGGTATTACCCTCATATGAGATTTTTTCACTATCGAAGTCAGAATGCCCTACCTTCCAATCCCGTGACCAGTTCCAATCTTCTGCACTATTGGTATCCTGTTCCCTTCTTTTAACATAACTCGCATAACTTACCGTTTTACAACGCTCCCCGGTCCATCCTTTACTTCCATCTCCTTCTCCATAATAGAAGGCATCTGAGAGCTCCCTATCGGTGTATATCAGAAGTTCGTCATCTTCGTTGGCTAATTTAAAATTCCCATCGGTGTCAAAATCCTCGTACATTATAAGATCAGGAGATGAATACCCTATTTCATTATAATCGGTTTCATCGGCAGCTATGACTAGCTTTTCTCCCTCTTCAAAGTACAAATCATAGATTGTAAGATTTCCTTCGAAATCACTGATTCTCAACTCATTGATAATTCCCTCTCCACCCCAATTTGAAAGAACAAAATATTCACATCCTGGCTGACTTTTATAATAAACTTCATCGATCTTGATATCCGGTTCTGATTCACCTGCTACTGGCTGTGGGAGAAGGAACAATAGTACTAAGATTACGACCGCTAATTTATTCATTGTTCAACGGGAATAGCTCTTATATATAAAACTCTTGGACCATCGTTTCTACAAGCCCAAGAAGCTTATATAACACGATTTAATATATCTAGCTTGATGCCGAGGTAGCTAAGTCTGGCCTAAGGCGGTGGCCTCGAGAGCCATTGGTGCTTTGCACCACAGGAGTTCGAATCTCCTCCTCGGCGTTTTTTCTGCTCTGAGCGAAGCGAAAAAAATTAAAAAGTAAGCAGAATCTGTGATTTATCGGTATTCGCTCTTTTCTTTCATTTCAAAATTGTTGATCTTTCATCTTTTCAAAAATATTTCTAAAAACACAGCGGTACAAATAGAT
>JBMCUO010000109.1:0-4066 GCA_048622455.1 Candidatus Saliniplasma sp.
ACAAACGATGGCCACATAACGCCAGTGTTGAATCAGTTCAACACTGGCTAGATTCATTTGTAAGTATGTATCATTTTACGAGGTGATTAAGTTGACATCCTCGATTTTTAGCCCTGTTCGAGATGATTCGTTTATAGTTTCTTAACGTATATATCCTTGACGATGTCCCTTTCAAGAGCGATATCTGTTTCCCCGGCTCGGATGATGAATACCGGTTGTTTCTGGTGCAGCACGACATCCGAACCAGGTCCGATATCGTAGGAGAGCAGTTTGTGTAACCTAGGATGGCTTTTCGTGTGTATGTAGGCAACCCGCACTTTCTCTCCCAATTTTGCTTCTGATAAAGGTACTATCACCGATTCAAGGACCGTTTTTTTCTCCCTGCAGCATCTTCCAGGTGGTATCGCCATCCCATGTGGACATTCGCTGGGATGCCCCAATAGAGTACATATCCTATTTGTAACCTCTTCGGACAAAAGATGCTCGAACTCACAGGCGGGCTTCTCTACCTCTTCCTTGGGCATATCGAAGACGTCTACTAACAGCCTTTCCGCAAGACGATGACGTCTCACTATATCTCTAGCGATAGGTCTACCTTTTGGAGTAAGTACCATTTTCCCGTTATCCTCAGTTATATATCCTTGATCCAATAATTCCTGGATCACCTTATCGCTGATCTTACTCCTGTACCCGTGTTTGAACTGTCTGCGGTGAGAACTCCATGAAGTATCTCCGATCTTCTTCCCAACACGTTCCTTGAATTTACCGCTGTTGGTGTCACCTTCTTCCTCCAGTGTCCAAAGTATCTCGAGAGCTTCATCTATATCTATGTCCGGCATATCATCACATCTCATCTATCATCAACTCCAGGCATGAATTCATATCCACAGTTCGTACATTTGACAAGGTTACAGTTCCCTCCCAATATACATCCTGAACAAGCAGTCGCTTCTGATTCCTCGAATCTGTTCCCACATAAAGGACATTTTTTTTCCGTCATTTTATAACCCCACTATCTTCAATATATAATTAAGTACACCCGCTACGAAAAATGCAAAGGGTATGATGAAAACCACCATAGCCACCGCCGTCTTCACACCCCTTTCCTTTATCATTATAAGGAGATTGGCGATACATGGTATGAATAACGTGATAGCCACTGTAGCCACCAGCATCTGTCGGTATGAAAGTTGCGAGGCCATCGCCAATATACCTGCAGCACCGAAATCTCTTCTCAAGAATCCCACTATGAAGGCTATGGTAGCGTCGGCGGGAAGACCCATCCAGTGCTGTACAACCGGTTCTAGAAAGTTTATCAGCATATCGAGTACCCCTGTTATGTTCATCACACTGATTATGAAGGTTCCGATGATGAAAAGAGGCACTAGTTCTTTAAGAAACCATACGACCTTGTAATAAGTTTTCCGAAGAACATTATCCCATCTCGGGATACGTAAAGGAGGCAGCTCCATGATGAAATCGCCTCTCTCACCTGGTATGATCTTTGAGGCTAGCCAAGCGACTAACATCAATTGAGAAGCTATCACTGCCACCCAAATGAAAAAATAATGTATGGGTAAAAGTGCCATGATAACAAAGATAACACCAAGCTGTGCTGAACATGGGATACCAAGAGCGAGCATCAATGTCGCTATAACACGTTCTTTCTTTGTGTCCAGAACTCTAGTTGTCAAGGTAGCCATGGTGTCGCATCCAAAACCTAAAACCATAGGAAGTACTGCTTTGCCGTTCAATCCGATCCGTCGGAATCCCTTATCTGCCATAGCCGCGAGACGTGGTATGTAACCGCAATCTTCAAGAACAGAAAATGCTAGGAAAAAAGTGGTTATTATGGGAAGTATCAAAGCGATTGCCCAGGTTAATCCGACCGTGACTATACCGTACTCACCAGCTATTATTTCTGATAGGACATTATCCCCAAATGTGCCGTAAACTGTGGATTCCACCCATGGATTGACATGCGCCTCGAATATCGATACCTCTATAAAATCAACTATCAACTGTGCACCCACGAAACCTACGAACAGATATAATCCTATAAGCGCACCGATGAATATTGGGATCCCGGTCAACGGCTGGGTGACGAGTGAACTCAAGCGTTCCCTTAGGTCCGTACTTTGAACTTCTCCTTTTTCGACATATTCAGAATAGATCGATTCCGCCTTTCTTCGACGACTGATAGATATCACATAACCAAGGCTTCTGCTGAACTTGGATTGAAGTTCCTCTAATATCTCCTGAGCCTTTCTTTTCGCTGAAGGGCCTAAACGTTCCTCTATAAAATCACTCATCTCATCTGGAGCGGAGAGATACAGCAGTGCTAGACCGCGATTCTTTAGGGTGGGGCGCAGTTTTTCAACAGCATCTTCGATTTCCTTTGGATAATCTACTTTGATCTGAGAGGGTGCAGCGTCTTCCATGCGTGATTTCAATGTACTAATACCCCGTCCTTCAGTGGCTACAGTTGGCAGGACAGGTACACCAAGTTCCTTCGACAATCCATCTATGTCGATATCTATAGACCTTGTTCTTGCCTCGTCCATCATGTTAAGATTCAAGATCAAGGGTAAACCCAGCTCGGAGATCTGTATGAAAAGCATCAGTGCCCTTTTTAGGTTCTTGGCATCTGCAACCTGGACGACTTGATCTGGGTCAGTACCTAACAGGATATCTCTAGTCACTTTTTCGTCTTCGGATATGGGAGTTAACGAGTCTGCGCCGGGGGTGTCGATGACCATCCCTTTACTGACCAACCCTTTACTCTCGCCCATACTCATTTCAACAGTCGTTCCCGGATAATTAGATACGTCTCGATATTTACCGGTCAAATGTCCATAAACGACTGATTTACCGACGTTGGGATTTCCCGCCAGGATCGTGACTTCCTGTTCTTTATCAATTCCTATAGCATCTCTTGCATACCTAATCTCAATCACCTTCTAATGGACAATTTTTCTTCCTGCAGCTGGGTATCTCATTTCCATGCGGACATTCTGTAGGACCCCCCAAACGTTTGCACATCTCGTCTATCATGTCCTTATCAAAAATGTGTTCCATCAAACATGCTTTCTCGTGTAGTTGTTCCGAATCCAACGAAAAGTATCTCTCGAGGAATACTTCCAGTACACGATGGATACGTACTACATTCATACCCAAATCGAGCCCTTTCTTTGTAAGGGTTACACCGTAATAGGGTCTATAAACCAGATATCCCTCTTCTTCTAACTTTGGAAGGACCTCGGTCACCGTTGCCGGTGCGAATCCCATCTCTTTGGCTATCTCACCTGTGCGGACGGATTCCTCCGTGGACCCGTTGGAGAGCTTGTAGATGGTCTCCAAGTACTCCTCGGACGTTTCTCTGTTCATCAATTGTATAGAAATGACAGTCGTTAATAAATATTTTGGTGTGCCTAAACTTTTTGAGGGGGCGTTAATATTGAATAAATGTTTATGGATAGGTACTTTGTAAACGAAGTGAAGCTCTTCTTTAGAAGGTGGTTTTGAACTATGATAATCGATCCGTTCGATAGACATTACGAAAGATATGACACGATCTACATCAAATAAAATTGAATGACCATGACACCCTGATTTGAAAGCCAATTTAAAAAAAGCTAGAGGTTTCATCCATACTCTTACAATTTTTCAGAATTTATAAGAAAGTCCATTTTTCATTTGATACTTATCCGTCCCAGAGAGGGGTCAAATTCGATCTTAGAAGATAATTAAAAAAGAAAAAGGGTTTTTCCGTCGGTTTTCAGCAGTTCCTATAGTTCCTCTTCCGTTTCTTCACCAGGCAGCTCTTCTTCCAGTTCCTCTTCAGACCACTCTTCTTCCGTTTCTTCACCAGGTAATTCTTCTTCTAGTTCCTCTTCAGACCACTCCTCTTCCGTTTCTTCACCAGGTAATTCTTCTTCTAGTTCCTCTTCAGACCACTCTTCTTCATAAATCGACTCTTCTTCTACTGCAGTTTTCTTCCCCCGCATCGCTGCGATGGCCATCATTATAGCTAGTATCGCCAGGATTATGCCTATTATCCCAAGAT
>JBMCUO010000110.1:0-3960 GCA_048622455.1 Candidatus Saliniplasma sp.
AGATTACGCTACCTACCATAAGTGCCGGGGATAGAATTATTAGATAAAGACCTTTGACATAAAGCGGACCTAATACCGGGAAGAAATATAGAACTAGAAGCCCGATCACGGAAAGTTTAGTTATTAAATGAACGAATGTAGATTTTTCTGCTCTCCCCTGATATTTAAGAGGATATTTTGACCTGTAATCTTTAAAATATTTTTTTGGCATCTTTGCTGTGAAATACGCGAAGATTGCAACTATGATAAAAAGTATCTGTGGGTTCATCAATGGGTCGAATTCTATCCAATCCACCGTTTCATCAGGTACATCATTAGCTAAAAAATTGTTAGAATAATAAAGTACTTCACCTGCAGGAGTTCTAATTAAATGAAGGGAACCATCGTATTCGGGATTATAAAAATTGTTCGACCCAACTACATATGACCAATGTTTTAGCTCTGAGTTGCCTTCCCATATAGGTGAATAAGCGTAAATGACAGAGATGTTATCATCATTATCTATGCTGTTCTCCTCTATTGTCACAGCTTTCTCTACAGGGTCTATCGAATAGTTCTCTGAATTCATCGGAAAATCATTACGCAGGACAACACCATACCTTCCTGCCTCACCCGTTTCATTACTTAATAGATTTTCATGTTCTATTGCATTATCGAATTCGTAATATCCCTCTGTAGGGCTTGGTAAATCTCCCCCTTCGATTACCAGATCTCTTTTTTTGGGTATGATCAGGGACTGCCAGATAGATTTTAAAGCGTCGGTGTTTGACATGTCTATATCATAGGGCCCACCTTTACCAGGGGACTCGTCAAACCGGATAGTGAAATCTATTTTGATCGGTTGAGGATCGTCGGTGCCTGTTCGGAGTAAACCTTGTGTGTCCTCTAAAATGCTATCTGTGGTTAGTGAAGATCTTGTGATCTCGGCTCCGAAATAACTGATGTGATCATCTGGATCTATATTGTATACAGGTTCAAATCCATTTAAGTTATATCTACCTTTGAATCCGCTTAAGGTATCTCCTCTTTGGAGATAAGATTCAAGCATACCGCTAGTACCAAGCAGCGGCTCTAATTCTTCTTCATTTAACTCGTTATCCCCATCTGCATTTTCAAAGAACTCCTCATTTCCGAGACTATCTATGAGAAGTTGTCTAAACTCTTGGGCAGCTTCTCCTTCGATCGTCCAAGAGATCCGACCACCACCTATTTGCTCGGACTGTGGAATCAGCTGTAAATTTGAAGAACATCTAACCGAACCACCATTTTCTCCGTATGTTTCACCACCTATAGGTGTCATCAATAAGGAAGTTGCTAGAATGAAGAGAAATACGATAGCCAAAATCTTGCAAGCTATCTTGTCCATTTTAATCAGTATCAGAACAGCTTTCTTCTATTTATGTTTGATGGAAGATAGTTTCTGTGCCGCATCAGTGTATTTATATATCTATTTATGATAGTGTTAAAAGGTGGATGCATAGCATGGATAAAAGTCCCCTTACTGAAAATGTTAAGAAAGAGATGACCCTCCTAAAAAGAACTGTAAAGCTATACTGTATCATCGAAGAAGAGCAGCCTATAGGCATATCAAAGCTCAGCGAAAAAATCGGGGTGCCAGAACACAAAGTCAGATATTCTTTGAGGATGCTGGAAAAAGAAAAGATGATAGAACCGTCTCCAGTGGGAGCTACTCTCACTGAGAAACATCCGCAGTTTAAAGATGAGTTGAAAGCGTTTTTAAATGATATTGGTGAAACGGCGTTATCGCTTCATGAGGAATTATGTGAGTAGGTTTTGATAGATTTAGTAGAAATATCGAAAACTGCTTATTTTACCCTTACAGTTTTTGAATCAGATGGATCACTAATAAGGACTTTTGAAAACGGAATGTTTAAGATCACACCCTCGTAACTGAACTAGCATTCCTTGTGATCCGAGGATCACACTAAAATCTTCGATCTACTCTCCAAGTATATTTTATACATCTCTAAAGGGGGGGAAGGTATCGAACTTATTCCCGTAGATTTTGGATTGTAAAGGGATAGGGATCCGGAGTCATCGATAGATATATGAGGCAAATGCTGAAATACCTGACTTTCACACATGCGCATACATACACTGGCATATATATATATATATATATATATATATATATTACGGGAGTAAAATTTAAATAGGGTTATTATCTCACCTCAAAAAAAAAAGTGAGCCAATGAAAAGTAGATATTGGACGATGGCAGTCATATGCATAATATTGATATCGGCAGTTACTACAGGTGTATTCTCAGAGGGTGCTGAAGCGGATGAGATCGATGTGACGACCGACGAATCTGATTATAATCCCTTCGGTGAAACAGGTAGAGTAACTTTAGAAAATACGATAGATAACGGCCATTATAAAACGGTTGAATTTGAGAACGAATACGAAGACCCGGTCGTAGTGGCCTTTATCATGACTCGAAACGGTGGACAATCCGTCGATGCAAGGGTAAGAAATGTCGAAGGATCTTCTTGTGAGATATTTATGGAAGAACCCGATGATGGGGGACATCTATCAGAAGATGTAGGTTATATGGTTATGGAGAAAGGTGTTCACGCTATAGAAGATGATTTTGGTGAAGGAATATTGGTAGAAGCGGGGACCGTGGTTACTTCAGAGGTGAAACGTAATGGTGAATCTTGTGAGGGAGAAGATGTAGATTTTTCTTCTGTGTTTACAAATGCTGCGTATTCCAGTTCAGTTCGACAAAAACCAGCATTACTGCATACACTGAATACCCATAATAATGGTGAATTCATGACCACAAGTGTTAGTGAATTTACCACAGAATCTTTTAATATCCAGCAGGAAGCAGCCGGCAGTGGTTCCTCGTCCGATTTTGAAAAGATCGGATGGATCGCGATCGCTATCGAAAAGACGACAGACCTTACTAGTATAGATGATGTGCCTTTCAAAGCTCGGTATACTACTACCCCTGAAGATTTTGGAGTCGATGACTCTCCAATATATCATACTCTACCTAACATAGATACAGACACGGCTATCGTGATCTCAAAAGGGGTCTCTACAAATGATGATGATGGCTACTGGACCAGGGCTTCAGGTGATTTTTCTTCTGAGGAGTTCGGTGTCTATGCAGAAGAAGATCAAGTAGAGGATGATGACCGAGGCCATGGTTCGGAATATCTAGGTCATATAGTAATCGGTGAGCCTATAGTATTCAAGGAAGTTGATTCGGACGGTGACGTTTTAGCTGATCAATTGGAACTCAGGATGACACAAACGAAGGAGTACGAATTCGCATTTGAAGACGGTTCTGATTATGATGACCCTTATGAACTCGAGGTCGATTCAACGTCTGGAGGGACTACAGATCCAGCTGGAAACCATGAATACGGGGAAGGCGAATTGGTGACGATCAATGCAGAACCGGATAATGGATATGAGTTAGATCATTGGAGTGGTGATGTATCTGGAGACAGTTTAAATATCACCGTTGAGATGGATGAAGATATATATATAAAGGCTCATTTTGAAGCTGAAATCTATGAACTTGAGGTCGATTCAACGTCTGGGGGGACTACAGATCCAGCTGGAACTCATGAATACGCAGAAGGCGAAGAGGTGGATGTCACCGCAATTCCAAATAATGACTATGTGTTCGATCATTGGAGTGGTGATGTATCTGGAACCAGTCCAACAATCACCGTTGAAATGGATGAAGATAAATATATAAAGGCTCATTTTGGGGAAGGTAAAGAGCTTGAGATCTCAGCAACTTCTGGAGGTTATGTTAATCCATATACTGGGACTCGTTTATACGCAGAAGGCGAAGAGGTGGAGGTCACCGCAATTCCAAATAATGACCATGTGTTCGACTATTGGAGTGGTGATGTATCTGGAGACAGTTCAACAATCACCGTTGAGATGGATGAAGATAAATATATACAAGCCCATTT
>JBMCUO010000111.1:0-3882 GCA_048622455.1 Candidatus Saliniplasma sp.
GATCAAAACTATCACCACCGTTCCAATTCTCGGTTTCGGAAGCGTCAATATCGGATATCAACTCATAGTGAGCGGTTAAATCATCACTCATATTTTGGAGTTCTGTTACATTAGATATCTGATAAGGATCGCTCTCGGTACCCGATCCACCGGCAAAAGTTAAATCAACCTCTAAAGTATCTGACGTACCTCTTACAGTTGTCTCGGTAGTCAAGGGGATCAACACACTCAATAATAGGATAGTAGCTACAAACACCACTAAAAAGACACTTCCCGCCTTCCGGCTTTGATTTAACCCTATTTCAAACCCTATTTTACCTTTCCTTTCATTTTTTGCTTTCATATTTTCAACCTCTTCTTTCCTTTTTTCCTTAACTCTATCAATCCAAACATGACCACGATCCAAAAAATAGCCATAGATTCCATTAAAAACATACTCAAAACACCTCCGATTTCTTAAGATATGAAGATACCTGCTTTGTACCTTCAAATAGTAAAAATATTACTGAAAAAATGAATAATGGAATTTCTATAATGGCTTCACCATATTCATCAAAAACCAACACTATCAACCAATTAGATTTATCTATATGAACGAGAATCATAACAGATAGATATACAAACCAATAAGTTGTTAAAAACCACATGATGGCCCAGCCGAAATTTTTTAATTGAATACTAACACCCCCAGGAACACCAAAGCTAAAACTATAAGTAGGATTGAATATAAGTTCCGGAAGAGGAAGATTAGAAAAAAAATCAATATGATAAGAGGTATTAGCCACAACATCATAGATTTTTCCTCCCTGGTTCCTGATCTATAGTTTTGATTTTCTTACATCTCTGACACATGAAAAGGCCAGAAAGTCGGTCTGAGGGTCTGGTACATTGTACATAATCATGACCTGTCAAAAGGCATACGATCCTCTTCAAATTCCTTTTCCTCATATTCACACCCTCTTAATCATTTGAGTATTACTTTCTCTATAAACCAGCCCGTCTTTACTCAGTCTAGCTATTTCCTTGCTGATTTCCTCTTTCGTATAATCTGTTTTATCAGCTAATTCTAATAATTCCTCGACCTCTTTAGGTTCGTCTAGTTCATCTAAAATCAAATCTTTAACAGTTCTACCCTCCTCTTTCTCTTTTTTATCAAGACGGTTAATACGGTTTTTCTTCTCTTCATCTATATATTTACTTTCTTTATTATCTTCTCTTTTTTCTCTATATAGAGATGTAAAATTATCCGTATTATCCGTCTTAATTTTAATGTTTTTAAACCCTCTTTGTTGTTTTCCGTTTATCATCCATCTTTACCCGAATAACTCCGAAAGCCAGTTTATCAATCCGATCTCGTATGGGGTGGCCCAGGCGAGGAATAGGTCGATAACAGCTATTACACCGAATATGATGATAGCGACGAACAGAACACGTAGAAACGAACTCGACATCATGAATTTGTTGAACTTGGTCAGTAGATGTGACCACAAGTTGATCAATAGAAGCGTACCAGCGGTAAATAAAAGCGACGGCAGCGTAATGACTAAAAATCCCATCTCGATTATCGGCTCCGAGGCTATGTTGCCGACCGTCATCGCATAGCTTACTGCTATGACGGCCACAAGAACCGCCGAGAGTCTTATCCTGTCCATCTTATAGCGACCCCGTTAATGTCTTTGTATCCTCCGTTGAGCCGTCTTCTGCCGTCAGTATCAGCTCTATCTGATAGCCTGTAGCATCTTCCTGCAAAGGTCCGAGATCGGCCGTGAAAGTGTGCCTGTAACTGTTTGTCACTTTCAAATCAACAGAATCTCTGTAACTATCGACCTGTGACAAAGAACCGCCTGATTCCTCGTATATAACCATCTCTATATTGACCTCTTTCGAGGCTGGGTCCCACCAGGCTAGGTCCTCCATGCTCATACTGTCAAACCACGACTGCTGTCTGGGAGTTGTGTCCGTGTCAGTTATCGCCGCTGCTCCAAAACCGAGAACCTCTGCTCCGGCGACGTCAACTTCGGTCTTTATGTACGTCTTCTTGGCGAAAGGGTTACCTCTGGCCGCTGCGACAATACCGACTCCCACGAGTATGAGAAGCACAACGACTACGGTTGCGATCTGTACCGGGGCGAGAAACCCCGTGCTGCCTAATCTTCTTTTCATATCATACACTCCCTTCTAAAGTCACTGAATCACCTGAATCGTAAGGGGTGTCGTATAATGTGAGTTCATATATCAATTCAAAACTCGCATCTTCTTCTGCCTCTATCGGTCCGAAACTGAAGTCTACGCTTCCAGGACTCACATTCCAACCCGACCAACTGTCCTCAAGCTTTACATCCTTAGATCCTGATGCTTCGAGTTCACCTTCTATGTAGAGCGAACATTTAATCTCACCGTTATATTTATCAAAACCCCAACCTCCCCAACCTAGGTTTTTCAACTCCAGATTGGTCCTTTTGGTTTCAAATTTATAATCGGCGTTCTCTATACTCACGCTTTTTGCATCGTACCAACTCACCTTGAGATCTGCTGAAGTATCTAGATACATTTTCACCGTTATCGGGTTGTAATCATCAGTACTACCACCACCTTCCGAACCAGATGTAACTACAAAGGCAACGAAACCCACTGCTAATATCAGAACTATAACTATAACGGCCAGGTATTGAGTGTAGCCCGTAGCGTCTAATTTTCGTTTCATATTTTCACTGACTGGTAGTTTCGGCTTCTTTCAACTCTGCACCTATACTCAATGATCCATCTTCCTGTACATCGAGTTCCACGGTCGCCTCTACATCTATGGTATCTTGGACTGTGTTGCCGTTCAAATCCGTTCCTTCAACTTTCGCTGTTAGATCTATTATTGTCTCTACTTCATTTACATGTTGCGCTTCTAAAGTCCTTTCGATATCTGTTCCCCAGCTATCAAAATATCCGTTTGGATGTACACTAACAGGATCGTCTTCTGACCTTTCGAGTTGACTTACATCTTCCGATCCTGCTATTTCAGTATGCTTGCTTCCACCGCTTTCATAATATAAATCATCACCACCTAAAGTTCCTGTTTGTACCGTTCCAACAGCATCAACACTATCCATGTTTTCAGACGACCACCAGATATCCGCTACAGCATGCATCTTTATAGTGTCACCATCACCCCATGTTTTGTCTGGATCTGTTATCGTTGTAAACGCTGATGGGTTGTCCAATATACCAGCTTCCTGGAAAAATTCCCTGGTCAAACCGATCGTTCCTGGTATCTCAAGTGTTAAACTTTCTGAAGTATCTTTCTCTGAATTTTCGACAACTAGTGTGAGTTCAGTAACTCCGCTAAAATTTGCTTCACCACCGCTTCCAGACGGTATCGCCGATCCCACTGCTAGGGCTATGATAAGGATTACCACAAAACCAGCCAGTATTTTATCCCAAGGCATTTTTATCATCTCCTTGATCTACTGTATCAGTCAAGACAATTCCACCCACTGCTATCAGCGGGATCGAGTTAAGCCCGAAAGTTTTCATCAAATCTATCATAGTAAAATTTTCTGCGGGATTTAGGACCACGACGACAAGCCCCAGTATGAACATCCCTAGGAAGACGTTGAGAGGTATCTTTCCAACGAATATCAATCCCACGGCTACCGTCATGATGAATAAACCGACCATCTGTATCACACCTATAAACGCCACTCCGGCGAACAGAGATGCGACTATGATGTAAAATATCCAGAAGCCGACTATCGCCAACACTATGTCTCGCCAGTTGATCGCTGAGATGTCGCCTGATATCACGGGTATTGGTTTAACCATCTTCTTTTTTCCTCCATGTTTTTTCTATCAAAATAACACCACCGCACCTAACACGAATAAATTCCAGGC
>JBMCUO010000112.1:0-3833 GCA_048622455.1 Candidatus Saliniplasma sp.
AGGTACTGGACTTGGACTATATCTGGTGAAGTTACTAATAGAACGGTATGATGGTTACGTGGAAGTTAAAGATTCTGAACTAGGAGGGGCAAGGTTCGATATCCATCTAAAAAAGTAGTTTAGTACTAGAGTGAGTATACCTGTTTTTCTTACTTGAAGCTTGAGAGTTGATTTAAATATCAGTAGATATTACCGGAGAAATAGGTGATTCCTATAAAAGGAAGTATGATAAGATCCAAAAGATTACATAAATATTATGAAGGTGAGGTGAGAGTCCATGCATTACGTGGTGTTGATCTATCCATCAAAAAGGGGGAGATGGTGGCCATCATGGGACCCTCTGGATGTGGGAAAACTACTTTGTTGAACTGTCTCTCTGGTCTTGATGATATCTCTAAAGGCGATGTGTGGCTCAATGGTAAAGACCTAAATTCTTTAACGGATAATCAAAAGACCGAGATGAGAGCTTTGAATATGGGTTTTGTTTTCCAGTTTTATAATTTATTACCTGTTCTAACGGCAGTAGAGAATGTCGAGCTGCCATTACTTCTAGCTGGTAGATCTAAAGGAGCTAGAGAGAAGGCAAAAAATGCTCTAGATATGGTTGGTTTAAGTCATAGGTACGGTCACAGGCCATCAGCTTTATCAGGTGGTGAAAGACAGCGGGTGACCATCGCTAGAGCAATAGTCAACGAACCCGATATAATTTGGGCTGATGAACCTACCGGTGACCTTGATACTAAAACTTCGGATATGATCATGGATATACTCTGTAAATTGAACGGAAAAAACGGTCATACCATGGTACTGGTTACACATGAGGACAGGGTCGCAGAAAGGGCTGAAAGGGTTCTCCATATGGAGAGCGGCGTCATAAAAAGGGATCAGAAGGGGGTTTGAAGGAAATGATCGTCCCTCTTTTGGGCATCATCGCCGTAGTGGTTGCAGTAGTCCTTATCGATGCCTGTCGTCATAAAATACTTTTCAAGATAGGTCTTAGAAACATATTCCGTAGAAAGACCAATACGGTCATCGTGATCCTAGGATTGATGATAGCCACCGCTATCATTTCATCTTCTTTCGGTGTCGGAGATACCATGGATAACATGGTGGAGGATGAGATATACAGCGAGTGGCAGCATACGGATGTTACCGTTTTCAATACCACTGTCGAAGGGAGATTAGTTCCGATCTCATCTAATACTTATCAAAACCTAAGTTCAGACATCTTAAAGATCGATAACGTAAGAGGAGTGAGTGGTGAAGTTCACGGGTCTTTACCCGTATTAAATCCAGATTCAAGATTATCTCAACCAGGTACACGTGTCATCGGTATGGATTTTGAAGAAGATGAAGGATTTGGAGAGTTCTATAAAGATGGTGAAAGTTTCGAACCTGAGTTAGGACCTAGGGAGATATTCATAGATACGAAGTTAGCTGAAGAGTTGGAGGCTGAAAAGGGTGACGAGTTAATCTTATTCACGGTAGAATCTCCAGGTGGTGGGACATACACGGTGAAAGAGGTTATCGATAACAGGGGTAGAGCAGCTTTAAGGGGGAGCAGCAAGGTTATCATGTCTTTATCTGATGCACAATCTGCCTTTGCTGTATCAGGGCAGATAAATTACATCAGAGTCACTTCCGTGGGAGGAGTCAAAGAAGGGATCGAATACAGTGATCAGATCTTCGCTGATATCGAACAACTTCTAAGTGAAAATCCAGAGTACAGTGTTTTAGAAGCTAAAGGAAATAAAAAACAAGTTCTGCAGGATTATAAAGAAAATCTATCCCAGTTCACCGATATCTTTCTCATTTTCGGTACGTTTTCCATAATCGCAGGAATAGTCTTAGCGGTTAACATATTTGTTATGTTGGGTGAGGAAAGAAAATCAGAGATGGGGATGAGCAGAGCTATAGGTATGAAAAGAAGTCATCTTAGAAGGGTATTTTCTTACGAAGGTTTGATCTACGCAGGTGCTGCGTCTTTTATCGGTGTTTTTGTAGGTATTGGTATCTCGTACGTGATCTTTTACTTACTCGAAGACATATTCGCTGTTTTTGGTGGGGATGTATCGCTTCTTGGGTTTTTCACTTTCAAACCTGGAAGTATGATATTAGCCTTCGCTGTGGGTTTCTTACTGACCATGGGGACGATATTCTTTTCAGTTACCCGCATATCCAAATTGAACATAGTTAGGGCCATCAGGGATATACCAGAACCGCCGGTATCCAAGAAAAACAAAAAAGTCTTTTACATGGCCATAGCAGGGTTGATCATCGGGGGTCTTTTAACTTTATTTGGAATAGGAACGGATCAGTTATGGTTACCTGTGACAGGTATTTCACTGATAATAATCGGTATCGGAACGGTGGCTAGAAGATGGACAGGTGATAGAACTGCTTATACGGGAGTGGGAATATTTTTACTGATCTGGTGGCTAGTTCCACTGGAGGCTTTAGATCCCTTCGAGGGATACACTGCAGGATTAGAGATGTTCATACTTTCTGGTTTATTCATGGTGACCGCTGGAGTACTTATAGTCATGTTGAACGGTCATCTATTGACGGGTGGAATGGAAAAGTTATGTAGATCTGAAACTGGGTTCAAAGCAGTTGTTCTATCAGCTATTTCTCATCCCTTAAAAGAGAAATTCAGAACAGGTATGACCATATTCATATTCGCCCTGATAATCTTCGCAATAACTGTGATGGGGATGATCGTGGGAATCTTCGATACCAACATCGATAGGATGATCGAAGAGGAGTCCGGCGGTTACGAAATAATGGGGTTTTCGGGTCAAGACCAGTTCGTAGATGATATACACCAAGAGATAATCAACAACGATAATCTTGATTACCAGGATTTTAACAAGATCGACTCAGCCTATCGGGGCAATGTACGGATGGTCGATGAGGAGGGAGAGTTAAGAAGATCTGTTATAGGTATCGATAGATATTTTGCAAATAATAACACATTTGGGTTCTCGGACTATCTCGATAAATATGATTCTATCGATGAGGTATGGGATGCGGTTTTATCGGATCCGGACCTTGTGATAACGAACGCACCTGCTGATGATTTTGGACCCCCTGGAGGGGAGATGGTAGAATTGGGATCTACGGTGACTTTCATTGATCACGAAAACCGATTACAGGAAAAGAAAGTTGTCGGTTTCATGGATCAAAGTGTCATAGGCGGATATTTCATGTCCAAAGAGACCGTTGAAGATAATTTCAATATGACTTCTAATTCTCTATTTTTCTTTGATGTCAAGGAAAACGTAGATGCAGATGAACTTGGCAGAGAATTGAATAGAGAGTTCATCCTATATGGATTTAGGACGGTAGTCATCGATACCATCATCAGAGATGCTTTGAGTGCAACTTACATGTTCTTCGACCTGTTCTCAGGTTACATGGGATTGGGTCTGGTGGTTGGGATCGCCGGGTTGGGTATAATCAGTTTGAGAGCGGTACACGAACGGCGATTAGAGATCGGGATGATGAGAGCTATCGGTTTCAAAAGGAAGATGATACGGTACGCTTTCCTGATAGAGAATTCTTTCATAACTATAATAGGTATCGTGTTGGGTTCTAGTCTAGGTATAGCTGTCGGATGGCTGCTGTGGTACGACGGATTCAAACCCATGGGTTGGGAATTTGGTATACCGTGGGTTTCGATCTTGACGATAGGTGTGATAGCATACGTGGCCATGCTTATGACAGCTATACCAAGTGCCCATAAAGCAAGTAAAGTATCACCGGCAGAAGCGTTGAGGTTCGACTGACTTGAATTAACTTTACTGTTCCTAATACATCCTTTAGAACAGCTT
>JBMCUO010000113.1:0-3572 GCA_048622455.1 Candidatus Saliniplasma sp.
TGTCATGAACTTACACGTCTAACCAGTGCCACCACCTGTTGGATGTACTGGAGCACCTCCGCCACCACCGCTTCCACCGCCGCCGCTGCAATCGCAACTTCCGTCCAAGCAACCATAGCAATCTGAAACTTCAAAGTCTATCATATAGGAGCCATATGACCTTTGATCGGCCCAAGGACTATAACCAGTTCCACAATCTGCATCACTTAGAGATACACTGATTGAAAACTCTTCTTCATCTTCGGGGAAATTGAAGAGATAGGTTTCATAGAAATCCATGTATCTAAAACCTTCATCAAACTCAGTATCAGAATCGTAGTCTAATAATGGTGCCTGGTCAGACGTTCTATCTATAAAACCAGTTCTATCTGTTGCATCATAGAAGGGAGCATATTGATCCGGATCTAAGTATGAAATCATGTCACGGGTATGTGCTAATACCGCAGCAGTAGGGGAAACCGTTGTGATTACATTCTCAAATGTATCTTTTGTCATATCTGAGTAAACTTCTTTTAAATCTATATTGGATTTGAGTTGCTCAATATTAGTACCGCCAATATAATTTTCATCACCCGCCATATGGTAGAAACCCGCAGAACCATCGGAATCGTCTATATCTGCAATAATCCTGGTGGCTAACGAGTCAAGATCACGAGGATGATCGCTGTTTTCGTCACTTATATGGTAAAATAATGTTATAAAAAAACTCCGACCATAATTAACATCGTTCATCTGATAGTTTCCGATCCTGACACCCAAATTAACATCTCCAAAATCATGCCATTCTAGATCTTCACCAATGGGGTTAGTGAAATCTTGGATAGTTTGGGGAGCAAATTCTATGTTATAAATACTAGTTGTTTGCATTCCTGTACCAATATGGTTACCCAAATGTGAATAGTCCTCATCAGCATTAAGAAAGACCTTTGCGTAATTAGTAGGAGAGTCGTTATGATATTCTTCTTCCCATGAATCGTTTGCCTTCACTTCTCCGATTGGGATGAAAACTACCATCCCAATCATAGATAGCACAACCAATATACTAACACATCGCTTCCATTTTATATTTTCACATCCCTTTTTTCACATACACGCATATATTAACATCACATATATATTATCCATTAAGTATATATATGATTTACACGGTCTAGTTTACAATGGAAAAGGTGAAGAACAAATATATCATATTGATAGTCGTTATCTTGGTCGTTTCATTCTTTACTGGGGCATTAATCGTCTCAGGAAGTGAACGAGCACATCCGGGTAGAGTTGTATGGGATGAAACACGAGTTGAAGGATTTTCTATAGGAGAGGTTTCCCATCTCAATGAAGAGGACAACATCGTTTACTCTATATCCTCAGGTGGACGTCAATTGGTAGCTGTAGATGTAGAAGATAATGAGATCCTCTGGCATTACGATCATTATTATATGGGATTAAGTGGGGAAGAATTAAGAACACAAATCACTGTGACCTATGAATCTGACGATGTGGTTTATCTTGGAGACCAGATGGGAAACATAGTAGCTTTGGATGCGGAAAATGGTGAAGAACTGTGGAGGAGTACCCCTAGCAGAAGTGCAAGATTCTATTCCCTCCACGTATCAGAAGGTAAACTTTTCACAGGTGGTTACGATTATAGAGAGCGATCTGTGTGGGTCTTAGATGTTGAAAATGGAGAAGAAATGATGAATCACACATATGGATCAAGTGTCTTTTCCGTTTATAGTGAAGATGGTGTAGTTTATTCAGCTCACAGTGACGGTCAAGTCATCGCGGTCGATAGTGAAACCGGCGAGAAATTATGGGAACACTCTCGCCATGGTGAGGAAGAGTCCGTGTGGTCGTTATATGTTCAAGACGGTATCGTTTATAGTGTAGGGGGACATGAAGTCATTGCCTATGATGCCGAAAAAGAAGAAAAGATATGGGAACATCAACATCACTCTGAAAGGGAAATACCATGGATAAGAACGGGTATCAGTACGGTCCACGTAGAAGATGACATTGTCTACAGTGGATGGGGATTTAACGAGGTAGTGGCAGCAGAAATAGAAAATGGTGAAGAGATATGGACTTATGAACACTCTTCACCAGTGAGAAATATACAAACTAATGAAGATGAGTTATTCATCGTAGGTCGCAACGTGATGATCAGAGAAAAGGAAGGTGATCTTATATTAGGTATGTCAAGGACTCTAAGAGGAAGTATAAGTTCATTAACAGGATGGTTGATGGATTATCTCTGGTTGATCATCGTAGGCCTAGCTCTAATCGGTGTTGCGCTGAGTTTGTTCTTAATACCTCCTAAAAGATTTGTAGATAAAGCAAATTAAATCTGACTGAACACATCGATGCTTTTATATAATGTAGTAACAGATTAAAATATATATGGCAGAGATAGTGATCGATGAAGATATAAGACATGGAAAGCCGATCATAAAAGGTACCCGGATAGCAGTAGACGAAGTTCTAGGTATGTTGGAAAGTGGTATAACTCATGAGGAGATCCAAGAAGAATACGGGCTCTCAGAAGAGGATATTCGGGCAGTTATAAGTTACGCAGCAGCCATGATAAGGGGAGAGGAAGTCAGGGACGTTCCAGCATGAATGTCAGATTACCACATGATCATTCTGCAATGCAGATAACTAACAAACTAAAGGAGTTCATAGATAATATCTATGTCGAAGACCTAGTGGACCATATCACGATCCTTGAGTTAGGAAGATATCGAATAAGAGATATGAAAAGGTAGGTTTTTTCTGTGTAATAAGTCTGTCAATTTTTAAAATTAGATCGATCTCGTACTCTTATCCATATCGTTATTTCATATTGATTCATTATAAGTTTTAAAATCATCTTTGCAATAACGGGTAGACACATTGATAGATATCACAGAAAAAATCATCGAGATTAGCAGGAATACTGTTAAAACGGACATTATTCTCTTCGTTCATGCCTCATATTAGCCTTCCAAATGTACATGAACGGTTGCTGTAACATCTTCGGACAATCCATGAACTACAGATTGTATCTCTAAACTGAACTCTTCACCGACATTTTCTTCCGGAATCGACCACATTAAAATGCTATCCACCGTAAAATCATTTGACTCTAAATCATATCCTTCATAAGCATAATGTTCAGGAGAAGAAGTTAAAACACCAGTGCGTTGTCTTTCAGTAGGCCAAATCTCACCACCTTCAATTCTAGATTTACTACTTTCAAAATCTATTCCATTAAAAGGTGGTTCACTTTCCTCAGTTTCGGAGGCTGTAAATTTGAATGTGTCTATCTCTAAATCTTCTTCAAATGTCCCCTCAGCTGTAAGATGGATAATGATATGCTCAAATTCACCACCTGGAGAAATCTTTGTAACATTTGTTTCTAATTCCAAGTGACTGTCATTGTTCACAACCGTGGAGCCGATCGCTTTTGCTTCAGGCTCTCCAACTTGATCCTCACCCGTTCGGTGTTGTAGGGTAAGCTCTCCTGGATCTTCCTCAATTTTCATTTCTCCCTCATCCCGATACCCGGCGATCACCATCGTGATAACCAGCATGGCAAT
>JBMCUO010000114.1:0-3522 GCA_048622455.1 Candidatus Saliniplasma sp.
GTGTATTGTTACTGTTGAAGATGATGGTAAAGGGATCGCAGACGATATTAAAGAAAAGATATTCGAAAGGGGTTTCAAGAAGGGTGAAAACGCAGGTAGCGGTCTAGGGATGTATCTTGTTAAAGAGATCGTCGAGAGTTACGGCGGGAGTATAGATGTGAAAGACTCCGAGTTAGGTGGTGCACGGTTCGATGTGATACTGAAAAGATATTCAACCGTTTGATTTTCAAGGGATAATCCTATATATTTTATCTTCCATTTTTAGTTGTCTATATTATCAGGGTGAAACGATGAAGATACTGTTCGTCGATGATGAGAAAGGTCTACAGGACCAGATCAAGATATATTTGGAACGGTTAGATGAAGATATAGAGGTTCTTACCTCTTCTTCTGTCGATAGAGCCCTTGATATGATAGATGAAAATGATTTCGATGTGATCGTTTCCGATCACAAGATGCCTGGTAAAGATGGATTAGAGTTTTTGAAAGAGATAAGAAAAACAAGAGAAGAAGATATCCCGTTCATAATATTTACAGGTAAAGGCAATGAAGAGATCGCGTTGGAGACTTTGAATTTGGGTGCGGATAGATACATCCAGAAGAGTATAGATCCAGAATCCCAGTATGAATTGTTGCTGGAAGCGATAGAAGATGGTTATGAGCATGGGCGATCAAAAAAGAGATTGAAAGAATCTGAAGAAAAACTCAAAAAAAGCCGAAAAAAATATCAGAAGATCTTTTATGATTCGCCTATAGGAGCTTTTCATTACGATGATGAAGGCATCATAACAGAATGCAACGATAAGTCCGTGGAGATAGTAGGCTCTTCTAGAGATGCCGTAACAGGACTAGACATGCTGGATGATCTTGACAATTCTAAGTTGATAAAAGAAGTCAGATCCTCTTTAGATGATGGCGAAGGATTTTACGAAGGGGAATACACCTCCGTGACCGGGGACAAAACGATCGATGTAAAAGTTTTTCTTAGGGGTATCGAGGATGAAGATGGTCAGATCGATTCGGGTATAGGATTGGTCGAGGACAACACTGAAAGAAAGGAATATGAACGTGAATTAAGGCGGAAAGAGAGATACCTTGCTCGAACTCCCAATTATATCACTGTGATTGATGAAGAAGGTGAGATAAAATACCATAGTTATCCTTCCGATGAAATAACAGGATTAGACCCTAGCAAAATTATGGGGGCTGAGGCACTTGAATTTGTTCACCCCGATGATAGAGAGAAAGCAGCAGAGATGTTTTCTAAGGTCGTTGAAAATCCCGGTGAAGATTACAGGACAGAATTGAGGGGGGAAGTAGAAGAGGGCTGGATCTGGCTCGAGATAAGGTCGGTCAACTATCTGGATGACCCTGAAATAAACGGCATCATAATTACCGCACAGGACATAAGCAAAAGAAAAGATATGGAGAAGGAACTCCGGGGGAGTGAACAGAAGTTCAGGACTATTATAGAAGGTTCAGCTGATGCAATATTTTTGACGGACCATGAAGGGAATTATACCTACGCGAATAAAGCCGCATCTGATTTACTAGGTTATTCTAGAGAAGAGATCACGGAGATGAATATTGTCGATATTTCACCAGAGGGAAAGCTCGAGGAGTATCAAAAGACCTTCCAAAAAATAGTTGAAGAGGAAAAAATACACACGGAAATGACAATCATCGATAAAGAAGGAAAGACGATACCAGTTGACCTTAACGCAGTCTTACTACCAAACGGGATGATTTACGGAAGTGTTAGAGATATCAGTGAAAGAAAAGAAGCTGAAGAAAAGTTGATGGAGCAAGAGAAGAAATATCGCTCCATATTTGAACAGTTCCAAGACTTGTACTATCGGACTGATGCTGAGGGATTCATCCAGGAGCTCAGTCCTTCCGTGAAAGACCTATCCGGATACGATCGAGACGAACTTATAGGTGAATATGTTGGAAAAGTCTACCCGAACCCAGAGGAGCGAGAGGGGTTGTTAAATGAACTGAGTGAAAATGGTGAGGTAAGGGGCTATGAAATGAAGCTTGAGAAAAAGAGCGGTGAAAAAGCTGTTGTTTCTGTTAACTCCCATATAATAATGGATGAAGATGGAGAGGTAGAAGGTGTAGAGGGAACTATCAGAGATATCACTGAAAGGAAAGAGGCGCAGGAGAGGCAGAACTTCCTCCATTCCCTTCTTCGCCACGATATGGCGAACAAAGCCCAGGCAGTTCAAGGATATCTTCAACTGCTTGAGGAAGACGAAACCCTTTCAGAAGATTCGAAAAAAATGGTGAATGGAACCCTCAAAGCCAATAAAGAGAGTATAAATCTGATACAGAAGGTAAGACTACTGTTGAGTGCTCAAAAGGAGGAAAAAAAGTCCGTAAGAATAGTGCCGATAATCAAGGGTGCGGTCGAATCAAATAAATCGATAGCTGAGAAAGTGGGTATGGATATATCGTTCCAGTGCCCTTCGCTGGATTGTGAAGTAGAGGGTGGGTCCCTGCTTGACGAAGTTTTTTACAATATCATCGAGAACTCTATCAAACATTCTGGTGGAAGTAAGATACAGATCTCTGGGGAAATAACTGAAGAAGAGGTAGTCTGTACCATAGAGGATGATGGCGAGGGCATTCCAGACGATAAAAAAGAGATCATCTTTGAGAAAGGTTATACCACGGACGAGGAAAGGGGGACAGGTCTGGGGATGTTCATAGTCAATATTCTCCTGGAAAGCTATGGGGGATCTATAGAGGTTAAAGATTCAAAACTGGGTGGTGCAAGGTTCGACGTGAAGTTGAAAAGATCGGATTGAATGTCATTTTATTTTACCGTAACTCGATGGATAATAGGCGAGTCTAACGATATATTTATTTTCAAAAATATCTATATCTTCGATATTGACGTTATCCATGTTTTTCAATTTAGAAGAAAATTTATTGAACTCCTGACTTGTTTTAAATTCAAATGCTACGATCTCCTTATGGAATCCTTTTGCCGACGCTAGCTGTTCTTGGGAATCTTTGATAGTTTTTAATGCTTCCTTTACATTATCGACCTCTTTTATATCCTCACTTTCTCTCTGCTCCTTTCTTTTTAGATGTTCGTTGATAACAGATCTCAACTCTTCATTTTCCCAGGGTTTTTCGATATATTCATGTACATTTGCTTTATTTATGGCCTGTTTAGCTATACTGAGGTCTCGATAGCCTGTTATCAATATCCTTAATGTATCGGGGCTTATCTCCCTGGCCTTTTTTAACAATTCTACACCTGTCATACCCGGCATCTTGTGATCGGATAATATTAGATCATACTCTTTATTTTCGACCTTTTCTAGAGCTTTTTGCCCATCGGAAGCAGTATCTATCTCTGCTGAAAATTCTTCAGCCCTTTCCAGTGTCATCTTTAGGGACTTTCTTACGGTGCTCTCATCTTCTGCGATAAGTATCTTATAGCTTTTATTCTTCTCCGGGCTTCATCCCGAAACTATTTTAATTAGATTTTTATCTAATTATAAATTACTT
>JBMCUO010000115.1:0-3460 GCA_048622455.1 Candidatus Saliniplasma sp.
GATAAAAGAAGATACAGAGAATATCGGAGATCTTGAAGATGAGATCGAAGAGATGAAGGGGCAGATCGATGAGTATAAAAAGAAAGTAGATAAATTCGAATACGATAAGGAAGATCTTAGATTACTGGTCAAAAAGAGGAATGAATTTAGAAAATTCCGGGACGAATACTTAAAACTTGAAGAGAAGTTAAAAGAAAAAGACGAAATTATCAAGAAAAAGAAAGATGCTTCAGAGTCCCTTGAAAAGTTCAATAAAAAAGTACAGGAAATATCTGATAATATTAAAGATCTAGAAGAAGAATTTTCAAAAGAGGAATTCGAGAAAGTTAAAAAGAATTATGAAAAATATCTAAGTAAAAAAAGTACACTCGAGGAGAGGTCCAAGAACCTGAAAAAGGATATCGGTAGGCTGAATGAAGAGATAGATGAGTTGAAAGAGCTGATAAAAGATCTGAAGGAATCTAAGGAAGAAGCTAGTAAACTGAAAAGGTTGAAGAACTGGATGGTCGGAGATTTCAAAGAAAGTATAAAATCCATGGAAGAGCATAGGATGGCACAGTTGAACAGAGATTTTGAACAGTACTTCACCAACTGGTTCGATAATATTTTAGAGGATCCTGAAATCAGTGCAAGATTAGATGAAGATTTTGCGCCTTTGGTTACAGTTCAGAACAATGAGACGTCCGTAGACGACCTCAGCGGCGGAGAAAGGACTTCTGTTGCCCTTGCTTACCGGTTAGCATTCAATACTATGATCAAGAAAGAATTGGGCTTAAAAAGCAATCTATTGGTCTTAGACGAACCAACAACCGGTTTCAGCCGAGAACAGTTGACTAGGTTGAAGGATGTCATGGAACTGTTAACTGCGGATCAGGTGATAATCGTGTCCCATGAGAACGAGATCGCCAATCTAGCTGATGTTGAATATGTGGTTCAGAAGATCGATGGAGTATCTAACGTGAAAAGAGCCGGTTGATCACAACCCGAGTATCTCTTTCATCTTTAAACTATCACGATCCAACTCCGCTGTCTCACAGATCACAGTGATATCGTATTCTTTTTCTTTCAAAATCGGAGCAAGTTTTCGGAAATCTGGATCGTAGGCATCTAGGTCCATGTGTTCCCTCTCACCGGTTTCGTTGTATTCGATGGATGAAAAATGACTGTGCAGCGGACCGTCGTATATGTCTTCGAACTTATCTAGAAGTTCTCGAAAATCATCTTCACTCTGTAAAATCCCGCCATATCTAGCGTGGTAGTGTGCAAAATCTAGGACAGGCACTGCAAGTTCGGTACGATCCATGACTTTTTTTATCTCATCTAGAGTACCCCAGCTCTTCTTCCTTCCCATCTGCTCGAGACCTATCTTGACGTCTAAATTTTCATCTATTATCCTTTCAGCACATTCTACGACTCCGTCACCTATTATCTCAGTAGCTTCATCGCTGTCCATACCGGAATAATAACCTGCGTGTACTGTGATGATCTTAGCACCCATGATGTATCCTAACCTGGAACTCTTCATGATACGTTCCTTGCTCTTCTCGATGGTTTCATCTTTCTCGGAGTTCAAATTGATGTAATAAGGGGCATGGATTGATAGGTAGATGCCGTGTTTTTTTGCTTCTTCACCGATCTTTTCAGCGGTGGAATCCTTCATCCTAGCTCCTCGAACGAACTGCACTTCCATCGCGTTCAACCCCTCTTCAGCCAAGTACTTCATACTATCTTTAGTACTGCTGACTCCGTGTGGCGTTCCAGCTGGGCCTAATCTGATCATGATATGTGATTCTACTTAGAAGTTTTAATCTTTTGGTAAGCGGAAAGAATTTAGTACTTTCATTTCTTAACATCTGTTGTGAAGATAAAAAAGCTCGAGAACGATTCACTGTATACGGGTAAACTACCTGAAGGTTGTAAGTACTGCCGCCGAGGCTCTAAGATGGTTTTGTTAGTTACTGGTAGATGTGAAAGTACTTGCTGGTACTGCCCCTTGTCTGAGGAAAAGAAAGGGAAAGATGTTCTGTTCGCAAATGAAAAAAGAACAGATTCTGAAGAAGAAATCGTTGAGGAAGCTTACAGTATAGATGCCGAAGGGACCGGTATAACCGGTGGAGACCCATTGACGTGTATTAAAACTCAAGAATACATCAGATTATTAAAATCCGAGTTCGGGGAGGACCATCACATACACCTTTACACTAGATCCACCGAGATCGATAAGATTCGATCCTTGGTCGAAGCTGGTCTCGATGAAATCAGATTCCATCCACCTGTTGATGTGTGGAGTGAAATAGGTGAAACTGATTACCCATTATTACTAAAAACTTTAAAGGACTTGGATATCGACGTTGGTATAGAGATACCGTGTATCCCAGAGATGGAACATGAGACGATCACTTTGATAAAGTCTCTAGAGGAACTTGTAGATTTTGTCAATTTGAACGAATTGGAATTTTCTTCTACCAACTGGAAACAGATGGTCAAGAGAGGTTACAAGAAGAAGAGCGACGTTTCAAGTGCGGTAAAAGGCAGTCAGGAGATGGCTATAAAGATTTTGAAATCCGATTTTAAAGTTCCTATCCATTACTGTTCAGCATCATTTAAAGATGGAGTTCAGTTAAGCAATAGAATCAAAAGGAGGGCTCAAAACACAGCTAAAGAGGGAGAACTCGTTACTGAAGAGGGGACTCTGATCAAAGGTATAATCTTAGCTGATGAACCGTTAAATGTACTGGAAGAACTGCGAGAATTTTATGGAATTCCGGACTCTTTGATATGGTACGACTCAGAGAACGATCGGATCGAGATAGCTCTAGCGGTTCTAGAAGAGATCTGTGATGAAATCGAGTATGAATGTTATGGGATCGAAGAATATCCAACAGCAGATAGATTAGAAGTCGAAAGGTGGCCCGTAAAAGATAGGAAAGATTAAAACTTGTTATTGAATGAGGTTTTTAGGATCAGGATGTGGTATTATTGACGAAATAGACGAGTTGTTACGGGATTATAAAAATGGCGATATAGACCATGACACTATGAAATCCGCACTCTTAAACATGCCTTATAAAGATCTCGAGGATGTTAAGATCGATACCCTAAGAGATATCAGAAAGGGTTTACCAGAGGCTGTATACTGTCCAGGTAAATCTGACGAACAGTTAAGAAAAATAGCTGAAGAGGGTGATAGGATATTCACCAGAGCTGATGAAGGGATATTTGATATCGTGTCTTCAGTAAGAGATGATGCTGAATTCTTTGAAGACAGTGGGATAATAGTCGTTGGTGATGTGGAACAGGATGTATCCGGCGATGTTTGTGTAGTCACTGCAGGATCCAGCGACGTACCAGTTGCAGAAGAGGGTGCTGTAACTCTTGATGCATTGGGTTATGATGTAAACAGGATATATGACGTTGGGATCGCTGGAGTACATAGACTGATACCCTACTTAGAAGAACT
>JBMCUO010000116.1:0-3364 GCA_048622455.1 Candidatus Saliniplasma sp.
CAGCACCATCATCCAGCTTTGCAACAAGTATATTGCCCTCTTTTTTGAACTGCATATTATCAAAAAGGTAATACACGTTAGGGGTTAATAATTGTAGTCATTTCTTAAGAGGTTCCGCCTCGATACCCAATTCTTCTTCAACGACTTCAGCAAACTCTTCATCACTTCCATGCACTGTGAGAACTTTAGAGGGGTCACATTTTTCTACAAATTCCAAGAGTTCTTCGAAACCAGCATGGTCTGAAAAAGGGAATTGCGCATCTATATCCATGGAGTTGAAATACGGATAGAAGGCACACCAACCTGAAAGGTATGCAGAAGAACCGTTCTTCTTTCTAGATATCCCAGGTATCTCCCCTATGGGTCTCTTAATTTCCCCAGGAGGCACGACTGCCGTGAAGTTGTCATCGAATCCATCGGGTAATCTGTACTCTAATCCCTGGTCATATTTATTGTAAACTGCACACAGCTCTGCTATATCCTCAGTCACGTAAGGCACATGTCCCAATTCGTTCAGTAACGCTATAACTTCTTGCGCTTTACCGAACTTATATGCACCGAACACCACTGGCCCTTCTTCCAACTGATGCTGAGTCCAAGCGATAAAATCTTTTGTGACACCATCTTTGTTAGGTAAACGGTAACTAGGCTTTCCATAAGTAGATTCGATTATCAAGGTTTCACAATCGTAGGCTGCCGCTCTTTTGCAGGTTTTTCCTCCATAAGGATTGAAATCTCCGGTGTACAAAACATCTTCTACTTTAACCATAGATGAACCAAAAACATGGCCTGCAGGATATAATGTGACTTGGAATCCACCTATCTCTGTGGGAGTACCATAATGCACTCCCTTACCCCTCTTCTCCCCCTTTCTAACTTCTAAAATATCTAGAGTAGGTATTGTCATATATGCATCTTTGGTAAGATGATCTAAATGACCGTGAGTTACCACTCCGACTTCACTTTGCCTTGTAGGGTCTAATATGATCTTATTATCCCCATCCTCTATACAGATACCGCTTTTGTATTTGATCTCCATATCCATCTTTCCGTGTTCTATTTTTTAACGTATTCAAACCTGTAACGGGTCGGCACTCTTTTCTTCATCTCGGTCCAATAAGGGCATTCGGTACATCGGTAACCTAGAGTGACGGTTCCGCCATATATGGTTTCATTCTTGTTCATCTTTAGCTTTGCATCACATACCGGACATCTACCTTTGAATTCTCCTTTTTTATCTGCTCTTCTTGCCTCTATCTTTGTGTGTATTAAGGGCGATCTAACAGCTATCTTACGAACCCTGGGTGCACTCACAGTATAATCTGGGTTCTTTATCTGAAGTTCTTTTATGACCAACTTTCTCAATTTAGTGAGAGAATTGATGCCTTTATTCCTCTTCATCACATTCTCTAGTGCATCCCTTATCTCATCGTCGTCCGGTATGGAATAGGGCATCAAAGAGGTATAGAAGGAAAGTTACTTTAAATTTACTTATCATTTGTTCCTTTTGTACATCTTCACAACACTTTCGACGGCGTCTTTTGCCCTTTCTATGCGTTCTTCTGCCTGCAAACGGCTCATCCCAGGTCCTGTTATACCTAAACTCACCGGTTTCTCGTAATCCAACGATAGATCGGTGATCTTTCTAGCAGCATGGGATATGACCGTCTCATCGTGTTTGGTCTCTCCTTTTATAACTGTTCCGAGGGTCACTACACCATCGATTTCGTCTTTTTTCAGCAGGTCTTTGATAGCCAGCGGCATATCGAAGACACCGGGTACGTGTACTATCTCTGAAACCTCGACTCCCAGGAACTTACAGTGTTCCTTCGCTCTTTCCAGCATCATGCTGGTTATATCATAATTAAATTCCGAAACTACGATTCCTATATTCATATCCATTTTATCATCTCTCCAAAGGTCCTACATCAGGATGACCTTCTCTTTCTCCCATTCCCGCCATCTCTTGAAGGCGTTCGGGTCTGAAAAGAAGGTCGTAAGCATTCAAAGCGTGTTCCCTGGTCCTTTTATCCGCCAGGTCGGCTAATTCATTTTCAGTCTCAGCCTCGTCCTCATGGACGAATACTTCCAATATGTGAATGTCGTGCTTTATCTCAACATCTAATATGGCACGTGAAGCTTGATCCGCACACTGTTTGTCGATGGGTTCTGGACCCGGCATACCCAGTGCTAGTACTATATCACAGCCGGATTTTATTAATTTTTGACAAGCTATAGCCAGATCTTTGATCCCGGGAACCGTGTAGCGTTCGATAGTAAATCCAGTACCTGTACTCTTCAACTCGTCTTCAGCACTGCTGAACATGTCGTACCTAGCAAAGGTGGTATCTGCTATGCCTATTTTCTTCATGAGGTCTCCACCTTATCTAACTCTTTTTTCATACCGTACCAATCGATTATCTTCCTAATTATTTTTCTGGTACCATCTAAGTCGTGATTATAATGTTCTAAGCGTACAACTTCAGCTTTCAGTCCTCTCATCTCGAGTTCCTTCTTAATCTTATCTTCTCTATGCCATTGGTCATAACCCAAAGCGATGATATCGGGATCGATCTTTCTCACGGTTTCGTATGGATCACCTTCTACACCGATAACAACTTCATCTACGGGCTTCAGGGCTCCGATAAGTTCGGCTCTAGTTTCGTCGTTCATCAGGGGTTCATGTTTCTTTTCTCTAACGGTTTCGTCACAAGCTACCACCACTACTAATTCGTCTCCCAGTTCTTTCGCTCTTTTTAGATAATGTAAATGACCTAGATGTATAAGATCAAATGTTCCAGCAGCCATGACTGTTTTTTTACCCACTTCGAGCCTCCCATTCTTTCAATATATCCTTTCCTTCTACCATAGGGATGCTGTGCTTTTTTCCGTACCTCACCGCTTCTTTTTCACTCAAACTATCCCCATCGTCACCAAGCATCTCACAGATGGTCATGCTGGGGAAATAACCACCCATCTCTAAAAGTGCTGTAGTCAATTCAGTGTGTCCCATCCTACTATCTAATAATCCCTCCGTAGCGTTCAACAAGAAAACATGGCCAGGTGTCCTGAACTCCCTTCCAAACATATCTCTAGCTCTATCTTCGTGAAGTTCATCTATTTCTTGAGAAAGCTCTGCAAACCTCTTGATCGTTCTAGCCCGGTCTTTGTCGGTGATCCCAGTAAAAGTTTCTCTATGATTTATGGTCAAGGAAAAAGTGGATTTTTCGTCATATGGTATATCATCAGCTTTCATTCGAGACAGTAGTGGGTGGCTAGCCGCATTTTCACTTATCAGGTCGTGAAGGTATGGTAAACCCAGCTTATTCCATATCTCAGGAGGTACGGTTACGCAGATCAATCC
>JBMCUO010000117.1:0-3183 GCA_048622455.1 Candidatus Saliniplasma sp.
TAATGGTGGGTAATCTTAAATGTGTGGTAATACATATAATGATAAGGTGTGGTCAAATGGCGAAAGTAGGTACTAAGCGTACGGAGTTGTTGGCTGAGATACAAAAACTTACTCAAGAGGATCAATATAAGTTGTTGGAGGAGTTAGTTTTATTGTTAAAAAATAAATCTAAAGAAAAACATGATATAGAAGAATTAAAAGGTCTTGGAAAAGATGTCTGGAAGTCTGTCAACTACCTCTACCTGAAGGAAGAGGACTCCTGCCTGTATTAAGGTGAATATAGACGAGTATGTTAAAAAAGAGCGAGAATCATGGAATGGATAGATAAATTAGAAGGAGAGATTCTTGGTTTAGATACAGCTCCTTTGATATATATATATATATAGAAAATGGACTACATACGGAAAAACTCAATCCTCTTTTTAAGAAAATATCCAACAGAAATATCGATGCAATTTCTTCACCCATAACGTTGTTAGAAGTGCTTGTACACCCTTATAGATATGGGGATGAAGAATTAGCAAATACTTATAGAGATATCTTACTCAACTCAGAGAATTTTTTGATTATACCTGTTGTTGAGGAAGTATCTGAAAAACCTGCTGAACTTAGAGCAAAATATGGTATAAAAACACCTGATGCCGTTCAAGTTTCTACTGCAATTTTTGGTGATTCTATTATTCCAACCCGTCCTTCCTCCTCCCCAAAAATCTCCAGTAAATCATGAGTTCTTTGAACGAGTGAGTGGTTATATCAACGATAAGTTTTATTAGATAGTATGAATCTATCATATAGTATGGTATGAATGATCCGATTGAAATCAAAAATAGGTGAAAGGGGTCAGGTCGTGATCCCAAAACCGATAAGAGAGATGTTCAATTTGAATTCTGGGGGTACTGTATCTTTTCGGGTAGAAGACGAGAAGATAATAATTGAGGCGAAAGAAGGTGATGAGATATTGGATGAATTTTTGTCGGAGATAGAGAAGAAGGAAGAGCCTGAAAAGATCGACTGGGATAAAGAGTATTACTCACAATTCGGTGATTGAATTGTATTATTTTGATAGCAATGTCTTCATTTTGCCCGCGCTGTATGAGGGGGACAGATCTCAGGAGTCGTCTGATTGGTTGAAGAAGATGGTCGAAGGGGAGATCGAGGTGTGCACCTCTGCTTTGACTCTCGACGAAGTCACTTGGATCCTTTCTCGAGAAGCGAGTAGAGAAGAAGCTTTGAAGGAAGGTGAAAGGATATTAGAATTTCCTCATCTGAAGATCTTAGACGTAAAATCCGAAGATACGGTGAGGATGATAAATTATCTTAGGAAGTATGACGAGTTGAACCCTAGAGACGCTATCCATCTTTCCGTTGCAGTTCGAAACGGTATCTACACTATTGTATCCGATGACGACGATTTTGATGGATTGAAGGAGATCGAAAGGATCGATTTGGAGTGAAAAGTACGATGATGTCTGAAGAAAAACCTTATCCGGATGATTCTGAGTTGACCGAGGACGATATCATAATTAGGTATGAATAAGGGGAGGTCGTTGGTCTTACAGTTTTACACGCAAGTAAAAGAAAGACTTCAGTTGGTTTGGGGTTTTGACTAATAAACTTCGACCCAGCACCCTAGGATGCCCAGTAACATTAAGTAGGTGAAGATAGAAATATTGATTTTACGGAGGAAATGAAAGGTCGTGCTCATCCTGCGAGGATACAAGAACAAAAGGTATTTAAGAAGGATTCACCTATAAAAAGATAGAGATGGTTAATATGACTGAAAGCGAAGTTATCAAAGAAGGTATGGATAGTCTAATCCGGTCAGGGTATTACAAAGATAAGGAAAACCTTCAGGATGAGGCTTTCAGAACATTATTAGAGGTCAAACCAGAACTCAGGACAGAGGTAGCGATAGAACTGTATAAATCAAAAAAAGTATCTTTAAGCAGGGCTGCTGAGATCGCTGGTGTATCATTAGAAGGGATGAAAACTATCCTGAAATCAAGAGGTATAAAATTAGAAGTTGAACCTCCTTCAGAAGATGAGTTAGAAGAAGGGGTTGAATTTATCCTTGGATGAGCTAGTAGTTCTTGACTCCGATATCTCATCCGCTTTCGCTAAAATAAATAAATTAGATGAATTGAATGAGCTTTTTTCTAAGCATATTTTGAAGATCACTCCTGAGATTTACCAAGAGCTCACAGTATCTTTGGATTATGGATATACATTTCCTCTGAAAATATTTGAAGAATTTGATATTGTTTCCTTGGATGAAAAGGAAGAGAAAGAATTCGAAAGAATACTAACTGAGGAAAGAAGGAACCTCGGCAAAGGAGAAATAGAGGCGATAGTTGTTTGTGAAAATCGTGATGGTGTCTTTTGCTCGATAGATAGGTCTGCACTCGATTTTGCTGAGGAAAAAGGTGTTCGAACTCTCGATCTTCACATGATATTGAAAGCTTTTTGGAGATCAGAAATTTGTACTAAAAAAGAAGTCAAAAAGATGATAAAGGATATCGAAGAAAAAGATAACACAAAGATATTGGAGAAGAACGTAATATTCTCCTGATTTGAGTTGGTATTGAAAGTGTGGGATCGAGTATATCTTTGTAAGCTTCCAATATTTCATTCCCTTTGTGGGATTTGTGTATTGATATCTCATATGGATCTAGAACGCACCATCTACTGAGTTTTGAGAACCTGGATAACTTGTGGCAACGGGAGGAAGTGTTGGAAGGAAGCTAAATTAAGTATCTGCGTGATTCCCGTGCCGATTTAGACCGAGCCTGTATAGGCGATGAGGATAGGATCGGTGGGAAGAGGGTGTGTTATGTGGAGATGCTTTAGAATTATAATACTATTTATCCCGACCTTCCCGCCCATGAGCAGAACTTGTTTCTGCGAGTAAAAGGAACTCGTTCCTTTACACGAACAAAATTTATTTTGTGATTTGGAGTAACAGTTGTTACTCCTTCCGCCACTTCAAAGAAGGTGGCGAGTGAGGGGAACCTGTTCCCCGCGACCTCCGTTCCCCTAAAAATTGATTCTTAAAGATATCTTATGCGGTCATTTCGGCTTCTTCTTTATTTTCGAGCTCGACTTCTTCCTCTAATTTCCGTTTAAGTCTCCCCAATTCATTGACGATCTCGGAGTCGGTATCAAGCTTGTAGAGTTGCGTGTTCT
>JBMCUO010000118.1:0-3095 GCA_048622455.1 Candidatus Saliniplasma sp.
TCAACCCACCACCTCCACTTCTGACTCGTCATAGGTTTTTCTCCTGCCTCTCCATAATCGTATATCAAATCTTGTTCGCCCTGATCTGGTGATTCTTATATCATCCACAAAACCAGGGCCTGAGGGAGAATTCACTAAAATTGGCTCTCCCTCTTCGACCTTCTCGATAAGTTCATCTAAATTAGAGTAAATCATCCCACCTCCGAGAGGGGGGAAGCCGATTTATCGTGAGAAATCAAACTCGAAAAGAGGCTACACCTGCTACGGTTCCCCAAACCTTTTTCGACGGTACGAGTCAAATTATCGTTACTTATACAACTAACTTAGTATATTTAATATTTATCCTTAATACGAGGATAATTATTCCTTGACATTATAAAAAATAGATAATTAGATTAATAAATTATGTTTAATGATTATTTATTTAGAATTTAATGTTTTATGTTAATTCTTTTGTTTCGACAACAAACAGACTAATATGGGGCTTATTGAAGGTTTTTAAGTTATCTCCCCTTCACTATCTACATCCCATCCTTAAACATCCCATCCTTAATGAACTAACCAAGGAACGGTATGGGTACTCTAATGACCAGTTTTAATGTACCGAAGATCGCAGCAACAGCAAGGATCGCTGCTAGTGTCGAATGTACTACTGTATCAAGTAGATAGATGAACAATATGCATATGAACACCGTAGCGAGTAATTTTTGGGCGTTCATCAAAATATATTATGCCTGTTCCAAGTATTTAAATCTACCTGAACTATATATCTATCCCTTGATCTCACCACTCTACCTTCTCAAAATCTTTTTTTACATCTTCTCCAATCAAATCCAGGTATATCTGCGTTGTTTCCAGAGAAGAATGGCCTAGAATCTTCTGCAGGGATACAAGATTCATTTCGTCTTTGAGGCATTTTACTGCGAAAGAATGTCTAAATGTATGAGGGTGAACCCATTCCTCCTCTGAGTACCTTTTGACGATATTTCGGACCGTTCTGGTTGTTACATCGAAGATCCTTTCATCCTTTCCCTTCTCTCCTGCATAAACGTCCAACAGGTCCTTAAGGTGAGTGTCTAGAGGTATAATTCTATCCTTCTCGCTCTTTCCCTTTCTGACGGTGATATGACCCTCTGAGAAAGATATATCCTTCTTCTTCAAGTTCACGAGTTCGGAGTTCCGCATACCTGTTCGAAAGAGGGTTAAAAGGATCAAGTAGTCTCTCTTTCTGTTTCTATTCGCTCTCTCAAGCATATTTTTTATTTCCGATTCCTTAAGATACTTCGGAAGGCTGTTCGAGCTAGATCTGTTATTTCCCCGCATATTTATCTCCTTTCATGCGTTTTTTCCTTAGATTCTTTCCGATTCTCTGTATTTTCGGAAAGAGGTTTTTAGTTATTTTCATGATCACACCAACATTGAATTTAGCTCTTTCTTCAGCTTTCTGATATCCTCTTCATCCAGGTAAAACTCTATTACTGTATTGTCGTTCTCAAAATGTAGTGTTGCTGTTGGACCATTCATGAAGATATCCATATCATATTCCTCAGACATCAGCTATCCGACCTCCTCTTTCAGAATCCTGCGGACCATCTTCTTTCCTTTATGTAATTGATTATTCCAGTACCGCTCCTTTTTAGGTTTGTACTTGTTTTCTTGGAATACCGATTCAATCAGCTTCTGGATATCCTCACCTCCATGCTCTCTCAAGAAGTCTATCCTCTGCTCTTCTGTCATCTCTTCTGCTCTTTGCTCAGGAGATAGCGCCGATAGATCAGTGAGTGATAGCTGCTTCATCAAAGGTTTCATCACAGCACCCCCAAGAGTCTATGTATATTCTTTTCAAGTTTATCTATCTTGCATTGATAAGGATCTTCGTGTTGTTTATCCATACATACGACCTCCTGGATCCGTTTGATTATCATATTGTTGGAGCTGCTCTCCTACGCCTCCTAGCTGGTCCACAAGATCGTTTATAACGTTTGTCATACGGGTGATGACTTGTGCCTGTTTATCAACTTTGTTTTCAAGTCTATCTATCTTTTTGGATGCTTGAGCCATATAACCTGTATCTGTCAGCATTTTAGCCATCTCTGCATTTGATTCTATATCACCTGTTCTAGGGTGTATGGTGTTATCTTTTGGTGAATTGTCAGTTTTATGGTTGGGGCCATCTGGTATTTTTATATCTTTGAATTTATCTGATACTACTGAGAACTTCCCTTCCCCTTTCCTTTCAGGTAAATCTAGATCATACCCCGCTTTTGAGAGATATCTGTGAAAATACCATGCGAGTTTGTCAGCTTGTCTCATGAGTTCCTTAGGGTCAGGAGATGCAGTCACAGACGGTTTTAGGGTCACTGTGCTGCGGTTCTTTCCTTTAAAGAGTTCTATCGTACACTTTTGACCCCTCGGACCCTCTACTGTCTTGTATTTGTGTTCTACGCCATTCCTGAGTGTGTTGATGCGGTCCCAATCGAAGTAATCTTTATCGGGAAGGGAAAGAACATTCATGCGGAAGATTAGATCACCATGCAAATCTATACATTCGAACTTGGAGTTCGGACCCCCCGTAAAACTTTCGAATTCGGGGAAGGAACCACCGTTAAATTTTTTGTAAAATTCCTTCCCTTTTGTTGTTACTGTGTATATTTTACCTCTCAGCAATGTGGCTGATCTGAATAATTTTGTTTTGCCTCTATTCAACGATATCAATCCTTTATCCTCCATGCGGTTGATATGATAGGATATGGTTGATCTGGACTTATCTAACTCTTCAGCTATATCCTTGAGTAGTATGTAATTCAAAGGGTTTTCATCTAGATCTATATTGTTTCTAGCTAATTCTCTAATAATACACATACGGAATTCGATAGTTTTCGAATTCCGAGTAGGACCCTCCGTAAAACTTTTCGAATTCCGAGTAGGACCCTCCGTAAAATCATCTATCTTCGTTTTCACCGTATCGGCCTCCCTATAGAACAATTTACACAGAACCCGCACTCAGGACATCTTTTTGATTTTGAAGGAATGGTTGATAAGCAATTTGGGCAGATCACTCGTATCCCTCCTTCAACAGCAGTAATTCTACTAGG
>JBMCUO010000119.1:0-2982 GCA_048622455.1 Candidatus Saliniplasma sp.
CACAATGTTAATCCAAGGGCTACAGGTCATATGGTAGAGATGATAGAGTTCGTGAAAGATATCATCGATAATGGTTATGCTTACGAGAAAAACGGTACGGTATACTTCAATGTTTTAAAATTCTCCGAAGACCATGGTTATCCTAAACTAGACCGTAGAACGATAGAGGATCTAGAAGCTGGAGCTGGAGGAAGGGTAGATAAAGACGAACTAAAAGAGAAAAGATCACCTTTCGATTTCGCACTGTGGATAAAGGCCGATCCTGATCATATAATGAAATGGCCCTCACCGTGGAGTTTGGGATACCCCGGGTGGCATCTGGAATGCAGTGTTATGAGTCGCAAATATTTGGGGGAACGATTTGATATACATACTGGTGGTGAAGACCATATATTTCCACACCATCCCAACGAGAGAGCCCAGAACATGGCTAGAGATAACATGGACGAGGAACCTGTAAGGTACTGGCTCCATGCTAGATTTATCACGGTAAACGGTGAAAAGATGTCAAAGAGTAAAGGGAACTTCTATACCGTCGAAGACCTACTCGATGAATACGATGGTGAAGTTATCAGGATGTATTTTGCAGGCAGTCATTATCGATCACAATCTGATTTCAGTTTAGACGGCCTAGAGGAGGCTAACAAGAGATTAGAAAGGTTATACAATACCATCCGTAGGGCAGAGAAATCCGATGGCGGTGATAAAAAGGGGTTAAAAGAAGAGATAAAAAAAGTTAGAACTCGTTTTGAACAAGCCATGGACGACGATCTGAACACCCCCTCTGCATTAACAAGCCTACTTGATTTCTCCACCCAGATAAACAAGAATTTGAACAGTACGAAAAAATTACTCCAGAACGCAGTATCGACACTCAAAGAACTTTCTGGCATTTTAGGTTTAACCCTTGAAAGTGATTCGAGTGAACAAGGTGCAGACGAATTCATCGATTTTATATTAGAGATAAGAGAGAATCTTAGAAGCAAGAATGAATATGAACTAGCAGATAAGATAAGAGAAACACTCCTTAGAAAGGGAGTAAAAGTTGAGGATTCTCCACAAGGTCCGGAATGGTATTTCAAATAAAAAATGTCAAACAGGTCCTTCTAAAGAATCGATTACCTCCATGTCTTTCTTTATCGGTTCAATTAATTCAGATCCTGGGTTTATCCATGCCCTAACACTTTCGTTAGAATAATCCTGGTCTCTCTTCCCGCCCCATATACCGAACAGAGTTGTTTTCAGTTCGGGTATCTTCACAGCACCGAAAGTGAGCGATAGGTCATGGAGTAAATTCAGCAGTATCTTATTATCGACGGTATTTTTCTTGGGTATACTTTTCGGCATCTCAAGTACAAAGTAAGGTATTTCACAGTTCTCAGCGTGATTACCCATATTCCTATCCGTTGAAATAAGTGCTACGACTATATTTTTGTCCCAACCAAATTTTTCTAATGATTCAACTATCCTTATATCGTTCTTTTCAGAATCAGTTTTAGACGCCGTACCTTTTATTCTAGCCGCGTTCAATACTCCCCTTAAATGATTCAATTCCTGGGTAGCAAACTTAGCCTTTCTTGTGGATAGTTTCCCCCTATTTCTGAAGTTAAACCGTATATCCCCTATCTTAGTGTACATACCCATCATTTTCAAGTTCGAATTATCGTATTTATCCTTGATTTTGTGGTCGACCTCATTCTCAACTATAGAGCTTAGAAGAAAATCGAAATCTTTTGCTTCGATGATCGTCCCATCTTCATACTTTAAAGGGAATCGTCGTGAGACCAATCTAAAGTAAGCCAAGTTTGTGTCGATAGCCATAAATACCGAACTGCTTGCCAGTGTCGGGTCGACCTCACTTTTATAAAGGAATTTAATCCATTCTTTGAACTCCAGCCAATTATCGAATTCGACCAATCCTGATGAGATCAGACACTCTTTGTAATCATAAAAGTCTGGTATGTCATCTCGGTCCCAGTAATCATCTTTTGAGGGATATGGTCCAAATTCGCTTTTACCAGTTAAGGTGATTTGGTTTAATCCATCTTCTCGAACGACTTCTATTAATTTGGTTTTGGAGTACGGTTCCGCAACTGTAAAACAGTTGATACCGTTTTTTTCAGATTCGTTCAAGAGTAGCATCAATTTATTTTTAGTGAAGACTTTTTCCATTAGTGGGCACCCCTTTCATTTGTTTTCATAAAATCTATGATCGATATCTCATCACTTGGTATAGTTGGATATGGTTTGGAAATATCCTCTATCTTTTTCACATCTAGATAAAAAACGTGATCGTATCCTATCGAATATGCATTCACTAGTGAACCAGCCACCAAATATTTTCTACCCCCTGTGATGTCTATTGCAGTATTTTCTTCATCATCGGTAATTTCTTTGATTGTATCGCTTAAATTTAGCCCATCATGGTCTTCCACTAGCGATATCTGGACCTCAGTGTCTAAATCGTACTGTGAAAGTAGTTTTTTGATATCTCTTTTAAGAACTTTCGCTCTTTTCAAGTTCTCTTTTTCAGAAATAATGTGTACTTCTTTCGCTTCGAATTCACCTTCTTTGATAACAGCCCATATGCTATTCAGGGTTTCCCAGTACTCTTTTCCCACCAACGTGATGTACTTATTCATTCGTCTGACCTCGTTCCAATAATACATACTGTATAAATATTGATTGCCTTAATTATCGATCAAATATTCACTAAATCCCAAAAGACATCGAAACTAACACTGAATATGAAATCGAGATCGAGATCATTCATGATAATGAAGTATATGGGAAAAGGACGATAAATTTATCCCATATATAGAGCCTCCGACGGGATTCTGTTCAGAAAAATATGAAATTTTTCTAAACGCTCGCAAGAAGGTGTTCTTGCTCGTGAATCCGCTAAAATTATCCACTAGAGCCACCGACGGGATTTGAACCCGCGGTCTATGGTTTACGAAACCATCGCTTTGGCCAGCTAAG
>JBMCUO010000120.1:0-2761 GCA_048622455.1 Candidatus Saliniplasma sp.
AGACAATGGAGAATTGAACAAGATAGTCAGCGATTCTGGATATTATATGCCTGTAAAAAATAAATGAACAAAAATGCTTGTCTATATGGACCTATATGCAACTTAATGTTTTTCATAATGAAAGATGGAAAGAAGCTGCTGTACGACATTGATGTGTTGTAATCTAGAAATAAAGTCAATGATATAATGTACTAGTGAAAAAATTTACGATGATATGTAAAAGAATAGAGAAAGATATAGCCTATAATCAAATCTAAAATAAAAATTTGTTGGAATCAATCACTTCCTTTTTTCCACCAAAAACAATTTAACAGTATTCTTCCATACACCTCCGAGCGGTAGGAAACATGGTACAACTAAAACTGGAATCTGTGATAAACGAGAAATTATTTTCACGTAATTACTTAGAAGAAAAGATCGTTGAAACTTCTATCTGGGATGAAGACAAAGAGTTAAAGGAAGCGTTCGAAAAGGTCAAGGATATGATGTACTGGTGAAAAAATAGACGATGAAATGGAAAAGAAGAGAGAAAGGCTGCAGGAGATGAGATATTTGAGGTCTTTAACCATGACGGATATATCTAAAGAGTTCATAAAAAAATATAAGGAAAAAGGTGAAGAAATCGAGTTAGAGATGATACATAAACAAGTTGCATAGGATCATGAACAGTAGATTGAACTCAATGGAATCAGAAGACTAGCGATCTTTCATGACCAAGTCGATTATCTCGTCCAACGTTAAGGGATCTACAGGCACTTCTGTCCCATCTTCAGTATAGAACAGGAACGCATTTACATTTCTTTTAGGATACGCTCCTTTTACTGCATGGTAATATATACTGATCTGCTTAAAATATTCTTTTTTACTGGAAAGGTCCCTATCTGTTTTGTAATCCACTATCTTAACAGTATCTCCGTCTATATTGATAAGATCGATGACTCCGTTGAATAAAAATTTTCTTTGATCGATATCTACAGGTAATAGACAGACCTCTTCAGTGAGCAGTTCTCCTTTTAGAGTATCGATGTAATTTTTGAGATTCTCCTCATCTACGTTACTCGGCTGTACCTTATCTCCCGATATGTACATCTCAGCGAAGTTGTGGACTTTGGTTCCGTACTCCGGACCTAGTCCTGTTTTACCTTCATCCGATACATCCACTATAGAATGTGCAGAATATTTCACAGGAGCTTTTTTTGATGCCGTGTCAACAACCAATTCCAGTCTATCTTCACTTCTTGGTAGTGAAGGGTTGATGTCCGGTTCGATTAGTTCAGGTTCTCTAGCGAGATCGCTGAAGAAGTTACTCCCCTTACCTTTTTCAGCTGTCAGTAAAAGATAGTTCTCAGTCCTGGTCATGGCTACATATAATAACCGTCTCTCCTCGTCGTAATCACCTGTCAAACATTTTGACATCACGTGTTTTTTCCAGTTATCGTAGCTGTACGAGTATTCTTCTTCGGAAAAGATCTTTTTTTGTCTCAAACCGATGGGTTCAGTGAAATCTATCGTATTTCCAAAGCCTCCGCCTCCGAGGGTAATGTCTGCGATGATAACTACCGGATACTCAAGACCTTTCGCACTGTGGATGGTCTGTATTTTAAAAACATCTTCTTCTGTAGAACTGTCGACTTCGTATGTCTCTTTAGCCTCTATGTTGTCGACGATGAAGTCGATGAGATTCTCTCTATTCAGGTAAGTGTTATCGTAAGTGGTTTGAAGCACTTCGATGATCTTATCCGTGAAAGCATCGTTCATGGAGTACTTATCGAAAACCTTTTTTGCAAAAGATCCGATGGTTTGCTCATCTTTTAGTGAACGTCTGAAACTGTACATTTCATCAGGATAATATTTTTCGTCGAACAACTTATCTATCTCATCTATGTTGTACCCAGCTCTGTCCAATATCACAGACCATCCTCTTTTTGAATGAAGGTTCTGTACGATCCTCAACCAGGCTAAAAGTAACAACGCTGGAGGTCGTCTGAACAGTTCTATACCTCCTTCGTAGGCTACGGGAACTTTCTCTTCTTCAGCCTTGTTCAAAAGTTCTAGACCGGATTTTCTCGTTCTGACCAGTACTGCGATGTCACTGTACTGGATCTTACGTAAAGTATCGCCATCCTGTATGAGATAGTCTTCGTTATCTACTATATCAGTGATCTTCGTAAGTATCACTTCGTTCTCGTTTTCCCCGACGTATGATGAGATCTCAGTCGGTCCTTCATTATCTACGGCTTCGAGCTTCGTAATTTTGGACTTGATACTATCCTTATCCAGTACTTCATTTTCCGTAGCTTTTGCAAGTAATGCATTCTCTGAGAAGTCTATGATCTGCTGTGTGGAGCGGAAATTCTTCTTCAATTTGATCTCGTCTTGGACTTCTGCCGGGAACGACACTCTGGTTTCATCAGTGTTGAGGTCTTCCTTGAACTCTTTCAACCTCTTTTCGAATCGCTTGATATTTTCTACCGATGCGTATTGGAAAGAAAAGATACTCTGTTTCCAGTCACCTACGACACATATGTTACCGTTCTTGGATAGTAGAAGGGAAAGTTTGAACTGTATCTCGTTGGTATCCTGGAATTCGTCTATCATGATATATTCGAAACTTACTTTTTCTCTCAGTGAGTGGTCTTCACATAGAAGAGCAAAAGCGAACATCATCATGAAGCTGAAGTTCATGAAGTTTCTAGACAGAGCGTATTCGATGTACTGGAAATAAACGTCGTGGATGAACTGTTTTAAATCAGTTCTGTCT
>JBMCUO010000121.1:0-2672 GCA_048622455.1 Candidatus Saliniplasma sp.
CCCTTCACCTCTTCGATCTCATCTTTAAGATCTCCGATATTCTCTATATCTTCTTTTATCCGTTTGATCTCCTTCTGGATGTAATCAAGTTCTCTCTCTTTTTTTTCTAGTTCTCTGATTTCCTTCTGGAGATCGTCTAACTTCTCTTTTAACTCATCTTTCTTTTCAACTTTGTTCTCAAGTTCTTCATCGAGTTCTTCAGTATGGGCATCTATATCACCAATAATCTTGTCGATATGCTCATCATCGATAAGCTGCTTACATTTGGGACATTTTGCCTCCTCTTCTAATCCCATCATCTCTTCTTTTTCTTCTTCCAGGCTCTTTAACCTGTCCTTGATACTGGTTATACTTCCCTTGATGATGCTAAATTCATCTCTTAACTCATCTCTTTTATCTTTCAGGGAACTCAGTTCTTTTACTTCCTTTTTGAGACCTTCAGCGTCGTCTTCAAGCTCTCCTTTCTTTCCTAAAGATCCTTTCTTTTCCTCTAGTTTTTCCGCCTTACCTTCCAACCTAACTTCAAGATTCTTTATCTTACTCTCCAATTTCTCACGTTCATCAACCTTCCCCCGCATCTCCTCGATCTCATCACCCAGTTCATCGAATCTTTCTTTTTTATCTTCTATTTCCTTAAGTCTTTCTTCCCCCTTTTCGATCTCTTCCAACTTGTCTTGGAATTCCTTGATATCATTTTCAAACCCATCGATTTTGTCATTCAAACGCTTCTTTTCACTTTCGTATTCCCTGCTCTCATCGTTCAACTCTTCGAGTTCTTCCTTCCTATCTTTAAGATCTGATAGTTTTTCTTTGGTGTCTTCTAGCTTTTCCTTTGTTTCCTTCTTTTCACTCTTTTTGGCATCCAGTTCTTCTTTTTTATCCTTCAACTTGTCTTTTTCATCGTCCAATCGCTCAGCCCTGGTATCTAACTTATTTATCTCCATTTCGAGTTCCTTTTTCACAGTCGATATATTATCAACAGCTCTTTTGTAATCTTCCAGGTTGAACACTTTTCGTATAGCTTGGAGTCTTTCATCAGAATTCATCGAAAGTATTGCTTTCATCTCTTCTTGGGGAGTATAAATCGACATGTGAAATGTCTGGACACTACCTCTAGAACTTTCTCTCAACTCTAACATATCGACTATCCTATCCCGCATCTCCTGCCAGGATAATTCCATACGGGTATTTTCCCTTTCAAGATACGATTCGTCACCCTTGATACCATCACTGTACTTTTTTATACTTCTGAAAGCCGTATAATTAACTCCATCTATGGAGAATTCCAACTCTACACTTGCGTTCTTAGCACCGTGCCTCATCAGTTTATCATAGAAGTTCCTTTGAGTACCACCGAACAATACGAATTCTAGTGAATACAAGATTGAGGATTTTCCAGAACCTATATCACCCTGGAATATCAGCACACCAGGACTAAAATCGATCTCTTCTTCTTTATAGCTCCGGATGTTCTTGATCTTCATCCGTTTCAACATCATCGACTATCCCCTCCGAAATCAGTCAAAGAGAACTGCCCCTTCCGTTCTCTCTCTTTTATATCTTTATCCCCCTTGACCTTCTCCTTCCCCACTGTATCCCCTTTTTCTTCATCCATACGTTGATATCTATCGATGTTTTCTATCAAATCCCATACTTCTTCCCATATACCTCTTTCATAATCGGCATTGGTTTCACCATCTTTCTGTTCAACCTTCAGTACATTCAGAAGGTCCTTAGCGAATTGTTTGTTGACGATCTCGTTAAAACCATATTCATCCATTATCGTATCTTCGATCTCTGATTCGTCCTTTTCCTTGATTTTCAACCGCTCAGTAGTTTCACCTTCCAGGTTTCTTCTATTCAAAAATACTGTAGATGCCCCAGCCTCTTCTATCTTTCTACGGATGCTGGTGAAATCTATATCTTCCGGAACACCCTCTCTTAAAACTCCAGATACCTTGACCAAAACTACGTCTTCATGTATTTCACCACTTGATAAGTCCAAAAGTTCTTCCTCGAGTTCTGAAGGTAGTAAACCTTCGGCGTCAATGTGGGCTCTACGTATCTCACACACATCAACTGGAACGTGTTTTGGTACCCAATCCTCGACGATATAAAATCCTCTATCTAGATCGTTCTCAAGATCTGTATATGAAGAACCGAACGTCACTCCAGGGTAGATTATAGGGCTTCCGTCTTTCTCTTCTCTCAGATTGCGATGGATGTGTCCACCAGCATAGTATTTGTAACCATCTGGAATCGAACTTAATGGAACTGTATCTTTCTCATGTATATCCACGGGTTTCATCTCCGCGATGGGAGTGTGGAATACAAAGATGGCATCTCCATCAGGTTTACTAAAATTCAATTCTTTGTAGTAACTGGTATCCTTTCTACTTTTACGACCGCTCAAACCGGTTATCTTAACTCCCGATTTATCTTCAACATGTTCCAAAGACTGGGATTCATCTAGATACTGTACAACTTTTTTGAATAGGTCCGCACTCTCCAAAACGTCAACAAGGGAAGCTTTAGCTATGTTAAAATCGTGGGAACCATACACCGAATAGATCCTAATGTCTTTTTTACGGGCCTTAACAAGTGATTTAACCGCTCTATCTACGACGTCCATATCTAGGTGTGGATTGTGGAATAGATCACCTGCGATGATG
>JBMCUO010000122.1:0-2604 GCA_048622455.1 Candidatus Saliniplasma sp.
TAATCCAAATCGAAGAGTAAATCACCTTTCTTTTTATCCGCCTGTTCCAACTGTGATCGAAACAAAGTCCGGGATCAACTTCAAGTTCCTGGACCATCAAATTAACCTCTTTCAGTCTATCTTGAGATTACGCCAACTTAAATTAACCGCTCTTCCGAAGTTTTTCAAGCTCAGGCCCTAGATGTGCCGTTAGAGGTCTCATCCTTAACATGATCGGAATCTACTCATGGTTCAAGACCCCAGCTGTATATAGGGCGTGTTCTTGACTGTATTATCCCCAATTAATCCGGGCATAACGTATTCAACAAGCTCGAAGGGTAACGTGTCCTCTGAAACCATTAAAAAATATATCAATAGGGTCGAGGCGTTATGAAAACAGTATTCACCCCCACGGTAGAACCATGGGATTCTCTACTTTCGAACACAATAGAATAACTGTTAGGTGAGACATCTCTGATTTCATCCGTATCTAGTTTATCAAAGATATTCTTCATTACATCTACATCTTTTTTATCTCATCGATCTCACAGTATCTCGAACTCCTCTTTTTTGTAGAAAGAACAGAACAAACACATGTTCTAGAAACAGTTACGGGTGTGTTGCATCAGAAACGATCTTTCCCCCTTCGTTTGGAGGTCGGATAGGCCGGATATCGAAAGAATAATCTTTCATAGTTCTCCGAGGGGAGTTTTTAACATAAAAATTTTTATCACTTAAAGTATCTCGCTGCCATAATATGTCACATCATATGTTTCATCGCTCGGATAAGGAGATATTGGGGTTCAGCCGATGGATAGTCCTTATAGCTGCATTCATCGCCATGGCATTGATGAGTCCGTACGAATACGCATGGAGTTCCATCAGTCCTCTTATAGCGGATGCCAACGGATGGTCCATGGACCAGATGGGCATCGTTTTCACATTGTTCGTAGTCTTCCAATCTGGTGCATCATTCCCTACAGGATATCTAAGAGATAGATATGGTCCCCGATTACTTTCAATACTTGGAGGGATACTTGCCGGTATGGGTGTTTTCTCATTGACATTCGGTTCTTTACCGATTTTGACCTTACTATATGGGGTGATTGGCAGCTTTGGGGCGGGTATAATCTACAGTAATACTGTCAACATCGGTAACAAATGGTTCCCGGACAAAAGAGGTCTTACAACGGGTCTCATCGCTTGTGCTTTTTCATGGGGTTCGATACCATTCATTATATGGATCAGGAGTACAGCGACTGTAGATAACTACCAGGTCATACTTACTCACATAGCCATCATAGTCGGAACCCTGGTCGTTATATTTGGTTATCTGATGAGAGATCCACCTGTAGGGTGGAGGCCGAAAGGCTGGTCATCTAAAAATGAGCATGATATAACCAGACCTTCATCGTACCAATTCAGCTTGAAAGAGACCGTTAAAACCTGGCAGTTCTGGATTCTGTACATTTCATTCTTCCTAATCAGCGGTGCAGGTTTAATGACGATAGCCAAGATAGTTGAGTATTCAGAACATGTAGGATTCCTTTCGATAGTTGGAACGGTAGCTGCTGTAGGTTTAGCGGCAACAAACGGGGCCGGAAGGATAATCATGGGGAGGATATCTGATAAGTTCGGAAGAGAAAAAACCATGATCGTGAGTTTTATTTTAACAGGTGTTTTCCTCCTTTTTGTGAGTCAGACCAATAATCCAATACTATTTTTAATAAGTGTCTTAGCAGCATTATTCTTCTGGGGGCCGTTGTTCGCCTTGTTCCCATCGATAACCGGTCACTACTACGGTGAGAAGAACGCAGCAGGGAACTACGGGATTTTATATTCGGCAAAAATGGCTGGGGGTTTTTATGGAGGTTATTTCGCAGCTGTATTGATGAAGGGGTATGGGTTCAGATCAACATTCGCCATCGGTGGGATAATGGCTATTGCTGCAGGATTTATCATATTCTTACCAAAATACAAACCGCCTTCTGTAGATAAAATTTGAGCGAAGATGTTTTAATGGCCTTTAAATTCCACATAATCTGAATAGATGGATCATAGAGATAAAAAACATAGGAACAAACGAATAAGATTTGTACCTAGATTATGATCCTCATACCTTGAGAATTTAATGATAAGGGAAGCCGCTATACATTTATCGTTATCTTCATGGACCGTACGAAGAGAATCGGTAAGTTTAAATCTTTACTTTGATTCGATAACACTATAGTTTGAGATTGATAATGCAACAATAATTTTATTTGTATGTGACGCTTTCAGCAGCTATATTATGTCATTAGATGATGCAGTACAAACAGTTGTCAGTTCGTGTATGAAAGTTCAACAAGGTGAAAAAGTCGTAATTGTTACAGATAGACAAAGTATTAAGATTGCGAAAAAGATCAGGGAAGCTCTTTTTGAGAAGACTAGACACGTCAGATTTTTTAACTTGGATATATATGGAAAAAGACCTCTTAATTCTTTACCTGAAAGGGTTGAAAATGAGGCAAAGGAAGCTACAGCCACTTTCTTCATCGCAAAGTCTATCAAAGGTGAATTGGACTCTGTAAGATTACCCCTAATCCAGGCTGGAGTTTTAAGTGGAAGACATGCACATATGATAGG